>NZ_CP121662.1:1613888-1936666 GCF_029714285.1 Rhizobium sp. CB3090 | reverse complement strand
GCGTATTGCCGGCGACATCTCCGAAGCGTCCGAGTTCCTAAACGGCAATGCCTCACCTGTGCCGCACATCGCCTCGCTGGTGCGGCGGTTAGAGCGCAAGAGCCATGAGGCCCCGGGTTTGTTGGAAGACACCGTAGCGCTGCTCGACGCAGCGCTGGACCAACTGTCCAATGCCCAGATGGAAGTGGAGGCGGCGCTCCGCAAGACCGAATATGATCCGCGGGAGTTGGAGCGCGTCGAGGAGCGACTGTTTGCGCTGCGCGCTGCCTCGCGCAAATATTCCGTGCCCGTGACCGGCCTGCCGGCGCTGGCCGAGAAGATGATCGCCGAGCTCGCCGATCTGGATGCCGGCGAGGAGAGACTGACACGGCTGGATGCCGAGCTGGCCGTAGCCAAGGCGGATTACGATGCTGCGGCGCGCAGCCTTTCCGGCAAGCGCCATCACGCCGGCGAGTCGCTTGCCGCTGCCGTCATGGCAGAGCTGCCGGCGCTCAAACTGGAGCGGGCGCGTTTCATGGTGGAGATCACCACCAATGCCGACGAGGCTACGGCCGAAGGTATCGATGTTATCGAATTCCATGTGCAGACCAATCCCGGGACGCGGCCGGGACCGATCATGAAGGTCGCCTCCGGCGGCGAGCTTTCGCGTTTTCTGCTGGCGCTGAAAGTGGCGCTTGCCGATCGCGGTTCGGCACCGACCTTGGTCTTTGACGAAATCGACACCGGTGTCGGCGGCGCAGTGGCCGATGCCATCGGTCAGCGGCTGAAGCGCCTTTCCGAGCGCGTGCAGGTGCTCTCCGTCACCCATGCGCCCCAGGTCGCGGCGCGCGCGGCAACGCATCTGCTGATCTCGAAGGGCCCGGTCTCGGACGGTTCCGAGAAGATCTCCACCCGCGTTGCCACCATGGCCCACAAGGACCGCACCGAAGAAATCGCCCGCATGCTCGCCGGCGCTTCGGTCACCGAGGAGGCGAGGGCGGCAGCCAAGCGGCTGTTAGCGGGCAATGGCTGATCGTCGCACAGATGCCTGCGATGGCTATTTTGGCCCATTGGTAGTCGGCTGGAGATCCTCGGCCGATTAGGCCACCGCTGAAACTATACATACCGAGGCGACCAGCGCTACGCTCGTCCCATCGCCAAGGCTAACGAGTCCTTCTCGTAACTTGGGCTCGGCTGCCGACTTTACAGTGGGGTTTTCGCGGGCGATCTTTCCCAGCGGACCAACGCTGAGGAGGACGCGCGTCATTGCATCCACGTCACCGCTTGTTACCGCTTCGTCGTAGGCTGCGATCTCGATATCCTTGAATCCGGCAGAAGCAAGGACGTTGCGGACGTACTCAGCATCAGAAAAACTGAACGGCGTTTCATCCAATGGCGATCGAAATCCCGCTGCAAGTAATGGGAACCTATCTAATTCGTTATCGCAGAAAGCGCGCCAACAGCAGAATGCAATCCTCCCATTGGGTTTCAATAAGCGATGAAAATTCGAGAAGGCAACGATTGGATCATTAAATGACATCACGCCGAAACGAGAGAAAATCGCATCAGCACTATAGGAGGGAAGCTCTAAAGCTTGGGCATCAGTGTTGATAAGCTGGACACACTTGAGATGGCTCGTGCATTGATTGGCGACAGTCAGAAGCTCTTCCGAAATATCAACGCCGTAGATCCATCCTTCGTCACCGACCCAGTCCGCCAACTGTAAGATCGTCTGCCCTGTCCCGCAGCCAACATCGACGACGGTACTGGCAGGCGCTAAATGCAACTCTTTCATGGCTCTTAAACCGAGCGGGGAGAGCTGCCGATCGATCAGTTCGTATTCGCCAGCCCAGGCTTTGGCATGTAATTGCCGTGGACTCAAACCATCGATGCTTTCCTCAGCCATAGACTAGTCCATCCAGTAATTCCATTCGTGCGGAACCTTAGACCAATCGATATGATAACTGCAATTGGCGCGAAGTCGCCGTAAATGCCATCGTCACGGTCGTTCCTCTGCCACTGAATTCCGGAATTTCTCTCTTTTTATTTGCGTATCCCGGACGGAAAAACCGCTTCGCACTTTTCCTCTAAGTGCTCTAAAACATCTCCGAAATCGGGGAGTGCGAATCCATGAGCAGCGAACAGAAGCCTGTCGAAGATTTGACCGAAGAAGAGGCGGCCGCGGCGCTTGCCTATCTGGCCGCCGAGATTGCGCGCAATGACGCGCTCTACCATGGGCAGGACGCGCCTCAGATTTCAGATGCGGACTATGACGCCCTGAAGCGGCGCAACGATGCCATCGAGGCACGTTTCCCAGCGTTGATTCGCGCCGACAGCCCATCGCGGCGGGTGGGGGCTGCGCCATCGGAAACCTTCGCGCCTGTCGTGCATGCAAGGCCGATGCTCTCGCTGGACAACACTTTTTCGCAGGAAGACGTGCAGGATTTCGTCGCCGGTGTTTATCGCTTCCTTGGCCGGCTGCCCGATCAATCGATCGCCTTTACAGCCGAGCCGAAGATCGACGGGCTTTCCATGTCGATCCGCTATGAAAACGGGCGGATGGTGAATGCGGCGACGCGCGGGGATGGCACGACCGGGGAAAACGTCACAGCCAATATCCGCACGATCAAGGAAATTCCGCAGACCTTGCCCGCCGGTGCGCCTGCTATCGTGGAAGTGCGCGGCGAGGTTTATATGGCCAAGAGCGATTTCCTGGCGCTGAACGCGCAGATGGAAGCGGAGGGGAAGCAGACCTATGTCAATCCGCGCAACACGGCGGCCGGCTCGCTGCGCCAGCTCGATCCGAAAATCACGGCGAGCCGCAAACTGAGATTCTTCGCCTATGCCTGGGGAGAGATATCAGACATGCCGGCCGATACGCAGTTCGGCATGGTGCAGACGTTCGGGAAATGGGGTTTTCCGGTCAATCCGCTGATGGAGCGGCTGAATTCGGTCGCCGACATTCTCGCGCATTATGACGAGATCGGCCTTCAGCGTCCGGACCTCGATTATGATATCGACGGTGTCGTCTATAAGGTCGACAGCCTGGAACTGCAGGCTCGCCTTGGTTTCCGGTCGCGTTCGCCGCGCTGGGCGACAGCGCATAAATTCCCGGCTGAGCAGGCCTTCACCCGATTAATGGGCATCGATATACAGGTGGGGCGTACGGGCGCACTGACACCGGTTGCGCGGCTGGAGCCGATCACAGTCGGCGGCGTCGTGGTGACCAATGCGACGCTGCACAATGCCGATTATATCAAGGGCATCGGCAACAAGGGCGAGCCGATCCGTGAGGGCCGCGACATCCGGGTCGGCGACATGGTGATCGTGCAGCGCGCCGGCGATGTCATCCCGCAGATCGTCGATGTCGTGCTGGAGAAGCGGGAAGCGTCGAGCGTTCCTTACGAATTTCCCAAGGTATGCCCAGTCTGCGGCAGCCATGCGGTGCGCGACATCAATGAGAAGACCGGCAAGGTCGATGCGGTGACACGCTGCACCGGGGGCTTCATCTGCCGGGCGCAGGCCACGGAGCATCTCAAGCATTTCGTGTCGCGCAATGCCTTCGACATCGAAGGCCTGGGCTCGAAGCAGATCGATTTCTTTTTCGAGAATGAAGATCCGGCGCTGCAGGTGCGCACCGCGCCTGATATTTTCACTTTGGAGAAGCGCCAGCAGTCTTCTCTTACCAAGCTGGAGAATATCGAGGGCTTCGGTAAGGTCAGCGTTTCCAAGCTCTATGCCGCGATCGACGAGCGCCGCGATATCGCTCTGCACCGCTTCATCTTTGCGCTCGGCATCCGCCACGTCGGCGAGACGACGGCGAAGCTCCTGGCGCGCTCCTACGGTACGTACGAAGCCTTCGAGGCGGCGATGAATGAGGCGACGCCGCTTTCGGGAGACGCATGGAACGATCTCAACAATATCGAGGGCATCGGCGAGGTGGTGGCTCGCGCCATCGTCGAATTTTACAAGGAACCGCGCAACATCGGCGTGATCTCGAAGCTGCTCCAAGAGGTGCGGCCGCAAGAGGCGGAACGGCCGACCACATCGGGCAGTCCGGTTGTCGGAAAGACCGTGGTTTTCACCGGCTCTCTCGAGAAGTTCACTCGCGACGAAGCCAAGGCCAAGGCCGAAAGCCTCGGCGCCAAGGTTTCCGGCTCGGTTTCGAAAAAGACCGACATTGTCGTCGCCGGACCCGGCGCGGGCTCGAAGCTGGACAAGGCGCGGGAATTCGATGTGCAGGTCATGACCGAGGATGAGTGGCTGGCGTTGATCGGCGGGTAATCGACGGCGGCGGACCGAAGGACCGCCGCCGTCGGTATTTTACATCCTCACGCGCGCCATCGCGAATGCATCCACATATTCGCCGTTGCGAAATGCGAAGGCGCGGAGCCGTCCTTCGGTCTCAAAACCGAATTTCTCGTAAAGCCGGATGGCCGGTTCGTTGTCGACATAAACGGTCAGTTCCAGGCGTTTGATCGCCAGCCAATTGTCGGCGGTGTCGACGACGGCGGCGAGCAACGCCGAGCCAATGCCCCGGCCGGTAAAATCGTCATGAACGCCCATGCCGAGGTGGCCGGTGTGAATCTGCCGGCCGGCATGGCGCCGCATTCCGGCATTGCCGACGATTTGCCCATCGAGCACGGCGACCAGATTGATCGAGCCGAGTGCGGGCTTCTCCATCCACTGCCGGGTTTCTTCGACGCTTTGAAAGGGTAGGCGCAGCGTGCCGGCGCGATAGCCGGGCAGATTGGCAATCAGGGCTATCGCTTCGGCGTCTGACATCCGCGCGGCGCGGATTTCGACGCCGCATTGTTTTTGGGATCGTTCGTCTTGATATTGTGATTCGGAATTCACGCTGCTCTCCTTAAGGTTCAGGAGGAGAACAGAGCCTTCACACCCTGCTCGCCTCGGCAGGGTTGAAGGGGATCGCAGTCAGCTTAAAGCAATGCTGCTCCCACTCGCCCTGCTAGGGGTGAGGTCGTGAGAATATGCATCACGGTGGTAGGGTTTGCGATCATGCGCGGAGCTTTTCGAATTTTTTTCGAGAAGTCAACTCTCCCGGCGGCAGCAATCCGACTGCAAACCTACTCGCGCATGCCGTGCGACCACTCGCCTTAATGCGAAAGGATGAATTGAATTCTGACCGGAACAGGCCGCTCAATATCGCGCAGGAGCATGATGTAAAAGGCGAATCCCTTTTCTCCGGCCCAACGCAAAATACAGTTGGTGAGTGTCGAGGTTCCATGCGTCTAATACTTGTCAACGATGTCTCGATCATTCGCGGCGGTGCGACCAAAGTGGCGCTGCAATGCATCGACGCGAGCAGGCAGGCGGGACTGAATTGCGCCATCTTGGTCGGCGACGACGGCGAGGGACTGAAACCGCGCTTTGCGGGCACTCGTACGGTCGCGTTGGGCGAACGTCCCCTTCGCGACGGTCCTACCTTCACCGATGTCTTCGAGAAGAACTATAATAAGCGCGCCTATGAGGCGCTGGATGGCCTGCTTAAGGAAACGGATGAGGAGACCGTCGTGCATGTGCACGGCTGGTCGCAGATTCTCTCGCCATCGATCTTCTACGCACTCGCCAAACACAAGGCCAAGGTCATCATCACAGCGCATGATTTCTTCCTGACTTGTCCGAACGGAGGGTTGATCAATTTCCAGAGCGGAACGGTCTGCGATGTCCGCCCGCTGTCGGCAGCATGTCTGACGACCAATTGCGACAAGCGAAACTATCTCCATAAACTCTGGCGCTTTCGCCGCACTCTCACCCAACGCGGCGTTGGCGAGGAGTTCTGGAGCCGCGTCGGCATCGTGCTGGCGCATGAGAGCATGGAGGCCTATCTGCACTCCGGCCCGCTGCAGCATTTTCTGACCTTGCGCACACCGACCGAGCCGCTGACGCCAACGCCCGTGGAGGCCTGGCGCAATCACCGCACCGTTTTCTTGGGACGCATGTGCTGGGAAAAGGGCGTCCGCACGCTCGCAGACGCATTGAATAAGACCGGGCGAACGGCGACGCTGATCGGCCGCGGACCGCTGCTCGATGAGATGCAGCGGGCGTTGCCGCATTGCTGGGTGCCTGGCTGGCTGGCCGACGAGGAAGTGACGGCGCTGGCGGGGGAAGCGCGCGTCTTCGTCATGCCATCCCGCATGCCCGAACCTTACGGCCTTGTGGCCGCCGAGGCGCTGATGTCCGGCATTCCCGTCATCGTTAGCAGCAATGCGCTGATTGCCGCCGAAGTAGAGCGGAACGGCGCTGGGCTGGTCTTTAAAAGCGGTGATGCCAGTTCGTTGGCGGAACGGCTGGCGAGCACTGATGACGACAGATTGATGCAGAGACTTTGTGAAGGCGCGTTAGCGCTTGGCCAGCGGATTGCACCCAGCAAAGCGGAATGGGGTCGGCGCATGGTCGATATCTATACAGGCAGGAGTGGCTTCTTCGCTCAATAAAAAGGGGGATAATCACATGGCGCGGGCATTGGTAACGGGGGGCTGTGGGTTTGTCGGGAGGCATCTGATCAGGCGGCTTTTGGCCGAGGGATTGGACGTCGTCTGCGTCGATCAACTGGTGGAAGGGACGGGGGCACGGCATCCCGCTCTCTGGCAGCACTTTCCCGGATCGCGTTTTGCGTTTTTCGAGGAGGACTGCCGCACCTTTTTTACCCGCGCGCTGGAACATTTCGACTATGTTTTCCATCTTGCCGCGCTGGTCGGTGGCCGCGTGACGCTGGAGGCGCGCACGCTCGACGTTGCCGAGGATCTGGCGGTAGATACGGAATTGTGGAAATGGGCGGCACGCGCCAAGCCCGGTTGTGTCGTATTCTTCAGCTCCAGTGCGGCCTATCCTGTCTCGCTGCAGACGGTCGCGAACCATCGGCTGCTTTCGGAAGACATGATTTCTTTCGAGGCCGCCATCGGTGTGCCCGATCTCAGCTATGGTTGGGCGAAACTGACCGGCGAATATCTGATGAAGCTCTATGTCGAGCGTTACGGCCATCGGGCGGTCGCTTATCGGCCGTTCAGCGGTTATGGCGAGGATCAGGATGTTGCCTATCCGTTCCCGGCCATTTGCCGCCGCCTGCTTGACGAAAGAGGCGCTCCTGAAGTTTTCGTCTGGGGTTCGGGTCGGCAATGCCGGGACTTCATCCATATTGATGATTGCATCGATTTCATCTGGCAAACCAAGGAACTATTGCCGGATGGCGCCAGCCTCAACCTTTCGACCGGCCGGGCCACCTCCTTTATGGAGCTGGCGGAAATCATCGCTCGTCAGATCGGCTGGAATCCTGTCGTGAATGGCCTCAGCGATCGCCCTGAAGGGGTCTTCTATCGCTGCGGCGACACGGCTTTGCAGCGTTCTTACGGACTGGCACCGCGCATCAGCCTGGAGGAGGGAATTGCGCGGATGCTCGATCATCTGCGCATGGAGCAGGAGCAGTACGCCATCGCGATCTGACGCGCGACGTTTCATCTGGTTTGGGTTTCTGCCGCGATATCCTCTCATGTCTCTTGACATGCAACCAAATAGTTGCCTATAAGATCATTAATAGGCAACTAAATGGTTCCGTGTTTGGCATGAACGACGATGCGGTTTTTCGAGCTTTGGCGGATGCAAGCCGGCGGCAGTTGCTGGACCGGCTATACGAGCAGAACGGCCAGACGCTCGGCGAACTCTGCCAGGGGCTGGAGATGACGCGCCAGGCCGTGACGAAACATCTTGCCATCCTGGAAGAGGCGAACCTGGTATCCGCTAAGCGGCAGGGCCGGGAGAAGCTGCATTTCATCAATCCCGTTCCGATCAACCATATCGCCGAACGTTGGATCAACAAGTTCGAGCGCCGCCAATTGAGCGCTCTTTCTGCCCTCAAGAAAGCGTTGGAGGGCGATGGCGGCCAGTAGCGGCCGTTAGATCACTGTGGACAGAAATCGCCTTACAAGAGGAGAAATATCATGACCGGTAGCAGCTTTGTTTATGTGACCTTCATCCGCACCACACCCGACAAGCTCTGGTCGGCACTGACGACGCCGGAGTTCATCAAGAAATACTGGTTCAACATTCAGCACGAGACCGATTGGAAGGTCGGTTCGCCATGGAAGATGGTCTACCCGGACGGGCGTATCACGGATACCGGCGAGATCGCGGAATTCGATCCGCCGAGGCGAATGGCCTTCAAATGGCGCAATGAATTCATGCCTGAGTTGAAGGCGGAAGGCTGGTCGCGTTGCGTTATGGATATCGAGCCGGTGGAGGATGTAGTGAAGCTCACCGTCACCCACACCATGGAGCTGGAAGACGCGAAGTTCATCGGAGCAGTATCCGGCGGCTGGCCGAAAATCCTCTCCAACCTCAAATCGCTCCTGGAAACTGGCGAGATCGTGCTGAAGGAAATCAGATGAAAGACAACGGGGCGCTTAGCGTGCCCCCGCTTCCCTTGCATCGTCCGACCGCGACCTTACCTTAGCGAGGCCGCGGCTCGATCGGCGGCGATGTTGGAGGATGCTCGATGACGTCACTGAAATTGCATGCCGTTCTTGCCGCGTCGTTCCTGGCGCTGGCGCCTGTTTCCGCTTCGGCTGAGATTGTCGGCAAGGTCGGGGTGGATTGGACCGGCAATGACATCCTGATCGATGCCGTGCCGGACCCGGAAGTGTCCGGCGTTACCTGCCACGTCACCTATTTCGACCGCAGTGTCATCGACCGGCTAAGAAAGGGCAATTGGTTCGAGGACCCTTCCAACAACTCCATTGCCTGCCGCCAGACAGGGCCGATCGAGATCGGCAATATCAGCCTCTCGGAGAGCGGCGAGGAGGTGTTTCGCGCCGGCTTGTCGCTGATCTGGAAGAAGCTCGTGGTTAACCGAATCTACGACAAGAAGAACGACACGCTGATCTATCTCGTTCATTCGCGCGAATTGACCAATGGTTCGGCAAAAATGGCGATTTCAACCATCCCACTGTTCGGTCAGAACGTTACCTGGAAGAACGGCAAGCCCAAATAAGATTACCGGGATACCGCAATAACAACCGTCAAGGGGTTTGTACCAAAAAAAGTCCTGCTCTTTGGTTGCTGAATACCTCTCGGTCGCTTTCGAATTGCGCCATTTTGGTGCAGTTTTACGGACGAACGTGGAAGTGCCACTTCCATTTGTTCACGGCCTGCGCGACCGGCGCACCGGCAACACCCCTGCCGACGACGGTCACATAAACACAATCGCCCTGAAGCGCTTGCTCCAGGGCGATTTTCGTTTGCGGTATTGTCTGGAAATCAAGCAGCCTGCGCCAGCTCGTCCGCAATCACAGTATCGAGGTTCAGGAAGCAGACCATGGTCTTTTCCAGCGCGACGATGCCGCGGCAGAAGGCACGCTGCGCTTCCGGAATGATTTCCGGCGGAGGCTGCAGATCTTCGCTCTTGATGCTCATCATATCGGAGACCTGTTCGACCAGCAGGCCGACGAGCTTGCCGGCGATATCGGTGACGATGATGGCGGAGCGTTCGGACGGTTCGGTCATCTTCATGCCGAGGCGGCAAGCCATGTCGATGACCGGGATCACCGCGCCGCGCAAATTAATGAGGCCAAGCACATAGGGCGGCGTGTGCGGCATCGGGGTCACCGGCGCCCAGCCACGAATTTCGCGGATTGCCATGATGTCAATACAGAATTCCTGATCGCCGAGGTGGAAGGAGACGATCTCCAGATAGGCGCCCGATTGTTTGATGGCATTCGTCATGGTCAAGGACTTCCCGTTTGGCGCCGGCGGCAGGCGGCGGTAGCGATTGAAAATGGATCGGCTGGAGCGGCTGGGGGCTGCGGCAGCATCCGGTGGCTTTGGCGCTTGAAGCGCCTCGCGGCTCCGGCGGGCGTCATGCCCTTCTGCAAGAAGGTCGGTTTGCCACCTATCAGGCGGCCGGCGAGTCGGACTTCGCCTCTATGTTTCAATGTTGGCGCGGAGTGGTTAGAATTGCTTTAACGCGAAGATGGATTCCGCATCTTTGCGCCCGGACCGGGGCATTCACCTTACTCACCGGCTCCCAAAAACATCTTCTTGAATTGCGTCCTCCACTTCAACCCGTTAAACCGTTGAAACAATCGCCTGAGCGGCCCGCATATCGAGCCGCGGCCGGCGCGGTGAGGAAAAGCAGCGATGAAGAGCGTGCGGATTGTTATCTGGGTAGCTGTGGTGATCATGGCCGCGGTGCTGGGTTGGTTGAGCTTCGGCGTCACCAAGTCACCGGAAGCCGCGAGTGATGGGCCATACGGAGTACCGTTCACGTTGGTTGCGCAGAATGGCCAGCCGATCAGCGATCAGGCGTTTCGCGGAAAGCCGACGGCGCTTTTCTTCGGCTATACCCATTGTCCCGATGTCTGCCCGACGACCTTGTTCGAGCTCAACGGCTGGATGCAGAAGGTCGATCCCGACGGAACGAAGCTCAACGCCTATTTCGTAACCGTCGATCCGGCACGCGATACGCCCGCGATCATGAATCAATATGTCTCCAACGTCTCGACCCGCATCACCGGCATTTCGGGTGATCCCGACAAGGTCATGGACATGGTCAAGGGCTTCAGGGTTTACGCCAAGAAGGTGCCGCTCGATGAGAAGGATCCGAACGGCGATTACACCATGGATCATACCGCCTCTGTTTTCCTGCTCGATTCCGCCGGCCGCTTCGCCGGTACGATCGCCTATCAGGAAGACCCGGATATAGCGGTCAAGAAGCTGCAAAACCTGATCAAGAAGGGTTAGGAAGCGCCGATGGCGGACGGAGCCGGGAGAGGGAGGAAATCCAGATCCGTCTTGATCGCGGGCGCAGGTCCGGTCGGCCTGACTGCGGCCCTGGAGCTTGCCCGCCGTGGTTTCGTTCCGCGCATCGTCGATGACGGCCAAGGGCCGGCGCCTTTGGAAGAGAGCCGGGCTCTCGGCATCAATGCCCGCACATTGACGCTGCTTTCGCCTTCCGGTGTTACCGGGCACATCCTTGCAGCGGCTCAGCCGATCGTCCATTTTCGCATCCGCTCCGGAACCAAGGTGCTGGCCGATGTCGACACGCGGCGGATGCCCGGACGCTTCGGCGCGATTCACGGCCTGGCGCAAGGCGTGACCGAGCGGTTGCTGATCGAGGCGCTTGCGGCTCATGGCATCACGCCGGAGTGGCAGACCGCGGTCGTGGAGGAAACGATCGCCGATCTTCAGAAGCCTGAGGTGATGCTGCGACGCCTGGACGGGTCTGCGGAGACGGTTCACCCCGATATTCTGATTGGTGCCGACGGCGCCCATTCGGCCGTTCGCAAAGCGCTTGGCGCCGGCTTTCCCGGCGAAGCGCTGGAGGTCTATTTTTATCTCGCCGATTTTCGGTATGCGAGACCGGTGGATACGCATTTCGCCGAGATCACGCTTTGCGATCCGGGCATGGTCGGGCGTTTGCCCGTGTCTGCCGATGTGCTGCGCTACATCTCGACGTTGGAGGATTTCGAGAGCCGCATCGTTCATCCCGATGTGATTGCCGAAAAGACCTGGGTGTCGCAGTTCCGTATCAGTTTCCGCCATGTCGAGCCGATGGCCAGGGGGAACGTGTTCCTGGCGGGCGATGCGGCCCATATCCATTCCCCGGCCGGCGCGCGCGGCATGAATCTCGGCATAGAGGATGCCTGCTGGCTCGCCTGGCTCATTGCGGAAGGCCGCGAACAGGAGTATTCGGCGCTCAGAATTCCAGCCGTGAAACAGGTGCTGAAGCAGACCTATGGTCTGACCCGCTTGGTCACCATGAAAAATCCGCTGGCGATTGTCGTGCGCAATCTGTTCGCGCCGTTGCTTTTGCGTTTTGGACCGGCGCGGCATTTGCTGCTTCACAGTGTCGCCGGCTATGACACGCCGAAGCCGCCGTGGATCGACTGGGCCGAATAAGAGTAAGAGAGAGCGAAGACTTGAGTGAAATCCGCCTGTACGTAACGACGACCGAGAAAAAGGCTGCACAGATTCTCGATCTGATGACGCCGGTGTTCGAAGACGAAGAATTGCCGATCGCCACCACCGAGATCGATGAAAAGAAGGATATCTGGGAAGCTTCGATCTATCTCTATGCAGACGACGAAGATGACGTACAAGCCCGTTTTGCGAGCGTGCTGAAGTCGGCGTTTCCGGAGCTCGTCATCGAAAGGGAAGTCATCCCCGATGTCGATTGGATCGCCAAATCGCTGGAGGGGCTCAAGCCGGTTCGGGCAGGGCGCTTCCTGGTGCATGGCTCGCATGACCGCGACAAAGTGAAGTCCAGCGATATCGCCATCGAGATCGATGCCGGCCAAGCCTTCGGCACGGGCCACCATGGCACGACGGCGGGTTGCCTGGAGACGATCGAAAAAGTGCTCGCCAGCCGGCGGGTGCGCAATGCGCTCGATCTCGGCACCGGCAGCGGGGTGCTGGCGATTGGCGTGCGCAAGCTGCGCAATATTCCGGTTCTCGCCACCGATATCGATCCGATTGCGGTTCGTGTTGCCCGTGAGAATGTCCGCCGCAACGGCATTGCCACGGGTATCACGCTGGAAACGGCGCCGGGCTTTCACTCCACGGCGTTTTCCCGCCACGGACCTTTCGATCTGATCATCGCCAATATTCTTGCCCGGCCGCTGATAAGGATGGCGCCGCAACTGGTCGCCCATCTCGCCCCCGGCGGTTCGGTGATTCTTTCCGGCATCCTCGCCGAGCAACGCTGGAAGGTGTTGGGCGCCTACAATGGCGCGAAGATGCGCCATGTGCGCACGATCTGGCGTAATGGCTGGGTCACGATCCATCTCGACCGGCCTTGAGCCGGTCCATTTCCAGCAGTCGCGTTTGCCAGGACTTAAAATACAAAAGGCGGTGCCGAGGCACCGCCTTGCAGATCGGTATTTGACCGATCCTGCCCGCGAGCATGTGGAGGAGTGCTCAAGCAGGCTCTACCGTTCAGGTCTCGATCCGGGGAGGGAGGAGGAGTTCCGGACCGCGATCAAATGCGAACGCGTAGTCTTGTAATTGTTAGTGGCGGCCGCCGCGGTTTGCGCCGATTGCCTTCGACGTTTCGACTTCGAGCTGACGAAGCGCGCCGACGGAGTGACGTACAGTACGACGCTCGCCTGCCAGCGCCGGGCTAACATATACGGAGCGAGAGATTGGCATTTTCATAGTCCTTTTCGAGTGGGTTCTTCGTGAACCCCGTTTGATGCGGCTCATATAGCGACTCGCCTTTTTGCGTGGCAGGGGGCATGCTTCATGGGAGCTATGCAGTTGATGCATATTGCGTGTCGTGATGATGTCACAATTCATTCGGGCTGCTCACGAAATGGGCGAATTCGTTAATGCCCGATTCTCTTGCTGGGCGTTCGTCGGCCAGAGCTGGTGGTCGGATCAATAGTGTGCAATCTGGCCCGAAAATCGTTTCACACTTCTCGGGCTCATGCTCTAACATGCTGTCGCCGCTCAGTTTCGCGGATTCTTGGGTCATATTCGGATTAAGTCATGTTCCAGTCTTTCGACGTCACTTCCACTCCGCAATTCTGCCGGGACCGCGTCACCGGTCTGCGGGCCGCCTTCAGCGATCTGGGCATTGACGGCTTCCTCGTACCCCGTGCCGATGAGTATCAAGGCGAGTATGTGCCCAAGTGTTCGGAGCGTCTGGCCTGGCTGACCGGATTCACTGGCTCTGCCGGTGTTGCGCTTGTGACACAGTCGCAGGCCGTGGTTTTCGTCGACGGCCGCTATGTGACGCAGCTTGCCGAGCAGGTGGACGGATCGGTCTTTACCGGCGGCGATCTTGTCGACGAGCCGCCGCATGTCTGGCTGCCGCGCCATGCGCCCAAAGGATTCAGGCTCGGCATCGATCCGTGGCTGCACACCGGCGCTGAAGTCCGGCGGTTGGAAAAGGCACTGGCGGAAATTGGAGGCAAGCTTGTCTTCCTGCCGCATAACCCGCTCGACAAGCTCTGGAGCGACCGGCCGGCCGAGCCGCTGGGCGCCGTTGTTATCCAGGATATTGCGCAGGCAGGTGTTCTCGCCAAGGACAAGCTGGCAGCCATTGCGACCGATCTGAAGGCCAAAAAGCTCAAAGCTGCACTGATCACCGATCCATCTTCAGTCGCCTGGATCTTCAATATTCGCGGCAACGACGTGCCACATACGCCGCATCCTCTGGCTCGCGCGATTATCCATGCCGAAGGCGAAGCGGAGGTCTTCCTTGACAAGCGGAAGACCAAGGTCGAGGCGGAAGCTTATCTGGCGCAGATCTGCAGACAATTGCCGCCTTCCGATCTCGCCAAGCAACTGGCTGCCGCCTCTGCAAATGGCGGGCGCATTCTCGTCGATCCCGATCTTGCTTCCTACGCGCTGACCGACCTCATCCGTCGTGAGGGTGGGGAGGTGGTGGAAGGAACCGATCCGGCCCGGCTGCCGCGGGCGCGCAAGAATGCCGCCGAAATCAACGGCTCGGCCGCTGCCCATCTGCAGGACGGCGCCGCTATGGTCGAATTCCTTTATTGGCTGGACACCAGCAAGCCGGGCACGATCACGGAAATTGCCGCTGCCGAACGGCTGGAGGCATGCCGCGCGCGCGTCGGTCAGAGCATGCAGAACCCGCTGAAGGACATCTCCTTCGACACCATCGCCGGTGCGGGTGAACATGCGGCCATCATGCACTATCGCGTCACCACGGCGAGCGATCGGCTGATCCAGGCCGGCGAACTATTTCTGATCGATTCCGGTGCTCAATATATCAACGGCACCACCGACATTACCCGCACGGTGGGCATCGGTGCTGTTTCCGAGGAGCATAAGCGCCTGTTCACGCTGGTGTTGAAAGGCATGATCGCCATCAGCACGGCGCGTTTCCCCAAGGGCTCGCGCGGCTGCGATCTCGATCCGCTGGCACGCATCGCGCTCTGGAAAGCCGGTGTGGATTTCGCCCACGGCACCGGCCACGGTGTCGGCTCCTATCTTTCCGTGCACGAGGGGCCGCAGCGCATCTCACGGCTATCGACGCAGGAGTTGCTGCCCGGCATGATCCTCTCAAACGAGCCGGGCTATTACCGCCCCGGCCATTTCGGCATCCGCATCGAGAACCTGATCTATATTCGCGATCCCGAGGAGATCGAAGGCGGCGACATGCCGATGCTCGGCTTTGAGACGCTGACCTTCTGCCCGATCGACCGCAGCCTCGTTCTTCCAGAACTGCTGGCGCATGAGGAGTTGCACTGGCTGAACGACTATCACGTCAAAACCCGTGAAGCGCTGATGCCGCTGATCCAGGACGACGATGTCCGCACCTGGCTGGAAAATGCGACCCTGGAATTGAGTCATTGAGGGTCTTACCTTCTCTCCGTCGGAGAGAAGGTAACTAAAGGCCGGGGAAATGTCTCCAGACCATCACGACCATCCAGCCGGCAATCAGCATTAACGTCGGCGAGAAGCGCAAGCCCACCAGTAACGCGACGGCCATTGCCACCTTCGTATCCCAACCGCCAATGAAAAAGGCGGGTGCGACGAGTGTGGTGAGGACGGCAGCCGGCACCGCGTTCAGCGCAGCCTCGACGCGCGGAGGAATGCGGGTCATCCTGGTAATGAGGATGTAGCCGCCGATGCGCGTGAGGAAGGTGACCACGGCGGCGGCGAGGATCAACAGGACCATATGCGGATCAAAATCGGTCATGGTCAGATCTCGTGATTTTCGGTGACGAGGTCGGGCTTGCGGTTCGATCTGACCGGCGGCATCAAGGAGGCGAGGGCAACGCCGGCAAAGGCGCCGATGCTGACGTGCCAGGGGGACCCGACATAGCGATAGGCGATGGCGGAGGCGGCGGTGCTGGCGATGACCACGGGCAGGAAATTGTCGCGTTTGCGGAAACCGATGACGATGCCGAGGAAATAGATCGGTAGCAAAATATCGAGGCCGATCGTCTTGGGATCGCCGACCAGACTGCCAAGCAGGCCGCCGATGAGGCTGATCACCACCCAGGGAACATAGATCATCGTTGCGACGCCGAAGTACCAGGCAAAGGTGACCGGCGTGCCGCTCTCGGCGCGTTTGAGCGTTTCGGCAAATTGCGGATCGACCAGCAGGAAGAAAGTGAGGAATTTTTCGATGGGCGAGAAGCGCCTGATGTAACGGGCGATCGCGGCTGAATAGAGCACATGGCGGAAATTGACTGCCAGGATCGACAGAACGATCAGCCAAGCCTCGACGTGATGGCCAAATAGATCGATGCCTACCATCTGGCTGGCGCCCGCATAAACCGTGCCGCTCATCAGGGTGAGTTCGCCGAGCGACATGCCCTGGTCGCTTGCCAGGGCCCCGAACAATGCGCCGAAGGGCGCTGCCGCGAGGCCGATGGGGATGCCGCCCTTCAAGCCTTCAAAGAAATCCGCGCGACTCATGGCCCGCTCTGTCCTTTATGGAAAACTTTTGGACCTGTAAGCTGTAGGCAGAGTGTCGGCAATTCAATTTCCTTGATAGGACAATTGATTTTGTTGATCTAGCCGATTGGATTTTCTCGTAAAACACCGGGGTACCATAGATGAAAAAGATTGCCTTTCCGAAAGAGGAAAAAGCCGCGATCGTCGCCCGCCTTCAGCAATATTTCTCCGACGAACTCGACCAGACGATCGGCGCGCTGCCTGCGGAATTCCTGCTCGATTTCTTCACGACCGAAATCGGGCCGCATTTCTACAATCAGGGCCTTCGCGACGCCCATGCGGCGCTGATGGCCAAGATGGAGGATTTTGGCGAGGCGATCTATCTGCTGGAGAAGGAAGAGGTAAGCCATTCACCGTCGGGGAAGCGGTGACTTAACTCAGTGTGCTGCCCTCGACTATCCCCATCAAACCCTCGACCTCGTCGGGAACGTCCTCCGCCAAACGAGCTGCTGCAACATAGGGAAGCCAGGCAAGAACGGCCGCACGGCTCCTGCCGTTTATACCCGCATAGGCATCGACATAGGCTGCGGCTAGGCCGCGGTCATAGTGATGCATGAGAACGTAGCTTCGGCAGACATCGGCAAAGGGGTCTCCGCTGCAGGCGTCAAGCCAATCGACGGTGACTGCGCGCTCAAGAAATCCAAGCACATTCCAGGGATGAAAATCGCCATGGCAAAGCCTGCCTCCCTCCGGCAGACGACGAAGCCCGGACAAGAGATGCTGCCGCTGGATCTCCCGCAATTGCCCCGCTCGCTCAATATTATGAGACAAGCGTGATTTGAGGCTTGGAAGTCTGACACCGCTGTGCTCGTGAATTTTTCTATGCATAGCGGCCAGAGCATCCAGATAGGCTGGTGTTTTCAGCGGCTGCAGGGCGATTGCTTCGCCAAATGTCCCGCCTTCGGCTCGTGTCATGGTCAAGCCCCAGCGGCCTTCAATTTCGCCGACTTCCTGCACCCTTGGGGCGTTGACGCCCAGATCTCCAAGGATTGCGAGGATTGCCGCTTCTCGAAATGCTGAAGCCTTGGATGAGGGTGCCTTGTATAGCTTTAGAACCAGCTCGCCGCTCTCGTAGACTTCCGCCTCTTTGCCAGTACCAAGGAGGTTTCCACGTTCCATACCAATCATCGAACCGGCCTCGTTTCGATTGTCGCCCGCAGGCGTTCCACCGGAAGAGCTGGGAACAATGGACGACAGGTAGCGTGTCCCGCTACTTTTTCACTTGGAACGTATGTTCCGGGCCTGGAAACGTCCTTGCCTTCACTTCCTCCGCATAGGCTTCCGCTGCCTTGGAAATGGTCGGTGCCAGCTCGGCAAAATGCTTTACGAAGCGGGGTTTGAAATCGTTGAAGAGGCCGAGCATATCGTCGGAAACGAGAATCTGGCCATCGCAGGCCGATGACGCACCGATACCGATGGTGGGGACGGCAATCGATTGGGTGATCTCGCGCGCAAGCGGCTCCACCGTACCTTCGACGACGATGGCGAAGGCGCCGGCTTCGGCGATTGCTTTTGCATCCTGCCGGATCTTGTCGGCTTCTTTGTCGGAGCGACCGAGCGAGCGATAGCCGCCTGTGGTGTTGATCAGTTGCGGCATGAGGCCGATATGGCCGAAGACCGGCACGCCACGGTTAGCAAGAAAGGCAACGGTCTCGGCCATCTCCTCACCACCCTCCAGCTTGACGCCGTTGCAGCCCGTTTCCTTCAGCACGCGGGCGGCATTGCGGAAAGCTTGTTCCTTCGATTCCTGATAGGAGCCGAAAGGCAGATCGACGATGACGCAGGCGCTCTGGGCGCCGCGCATCACCGCCTGACCGTGGGCGATCATCATGTCCAGCGTCACGCCGACCGTCGATTCCATGCCATAGAGGACCATGCCGAGCGAGTCGCCGACCAGAAGCAGGTCGCAATGCGGATCGAGCAGGCGGGCGATCGGTGTCGTGTAGGCCGTCAGGCTGACGATGGGGCGCGTGCCCTTCATCGCCTCGATCTGGGCGGTTGTGGTGCGCTTGGTCTGTCCGATCGTGCTCATCTCAGGCGGCCTTGTCGCTGGCGGCCTGCTTCAGGCCAATAACGCGGTTGTCGAGCAGGCGGGTGCTGCCGATGCGGACGAAGAGGGCGACGAGGATAGGCTGTCCCTGCAGTCTCGTCAGCGGCTCCAGGGTGTCGGCATGGCGAACAGCGGCGACTTCGGGCGTCGCCAGCGGCTCGTTGGCGATGAAGGCGCGCAGTACCGCCTCGAAAGCGGCTGGATCGTCGGCGCCTTCTGCGTAGAGGCGTTCAGCCTCGGCCAGCGCTTTCGGCACGATGACGGCGGCGGCGCGCTCTTCCTTGGAGAGATAGACGTTCCGCGAAGACAGTGCCAGGCCATCGGCACCGCGCACCGTCGGCACCGGCACGACGCGGACCGGCTGAGCCAGATCGTCCACCATGCGGCGGATGATCGCCACCTGCTGATAGTCTTTCTCGCCGAAATAGGCGCTGTCGGGCTGCACGATGTTGAAAAGCTTGGTGACGACCGTAGCAACGCCGGAGAAATGGCCGGGGCGCACCGCGCCCTCCAGCTCCATTCCGAGCTTCGGCACATCGACAAGCGTTTCCATTGGCTGCGGATACATGTCAGCCACAGTTGGAGCGAAGAGGAAATCGACCTTGGCATCACGCAGCATGGCGCCGTCGCGCTCGAGATCGCGCGGATATTTTGCAAGATCCTCATCGGCGCCGAATTGCAGCGGATTGACGAAGATCGATACGACGACGATGTCGTTTTCGGCCCGAGCGCGTGTAACCAATTCCATGTGGCCGGCATGCAGATAGCCCATGGTCGGCACCAGGCCGATGCGTTTCCCGGCCTTGCGATAGACGGAAAGACGTTCGCGCAATGCGGCTATCGTGCTGATGGTTTCCATACTGACGCTCCTCCACGGACCGGCGCCGCCCAACGCCCCTCCGTTCCCCATTGATTTCGCGGGTCCTTCTAACGTGTGCAGTGCAAAAAGGCAATTCAAGGACGGCACCTGCCGTCCCAGTTCATTATATGTTGCGCATTTAGCTTAGCGCTTTTCTCAGCTTTTTGCTGTTAGCTGCCGCCATGGCAAAGATCGTAGCACTGGCGGCATATTTTTATCAGGCGGCGGTGGCCTTCGGGCTGCTGATCGCGGTCGCGCATTTGCTGTCGCCGGCGGATTATGCTGCCTATTCGCTGTTCATTTCCATCAGCCAGTTCGCGGCGATCTTCTGTTTCGAATGGGTGCGTTTTGCCTGCAGCCGCTTCTATCCAGGCCAGGCGCCAGGCAGCGAGGCAGCGGAGCGTACGACTTTAACCGTCGAATTTGCCGCCTGCTCCGTGATCTGCATCCTGGCTGCGCTAGCATCAACCTTCTTCGCCGTGCCGAAGGAGACCGCGGTGCTCGGCGGTCTGGTGGCGATTTTCCAGGGTGGCAGCGACCTGCATCTGACCATGCTGCGCTTCCGCCAGGAGTTTCGTGCCTTCTCGCGGCTGCAGGGGTCGCGGGCCACCATTCTGGCGGTCGGCACGCTGGCGGGCGCGGCGATCATGCCGAATTTTTCCTATGCGGTGGCCGGCGTGCTTGCCGGTTACGTTGCCTATAGTGGGTTAGCAATGTTCTTGACCCGCAACAGTCTCAGGGAGGCGGCCGGGCTCCAACTGCCTTTGGTGCGCAAGCATTTTGTCTATGGCAGCGTCGCGGCCGGCGCGTCGGTCATTGGGCTGCTGGCGCCGCTTGGGTTGAAATCGATCCTGACGGCGGCATTGGGGCCGGGAGGGGCAGCGGGCGCGCTGCTGGCTCTCGACCTGCTGCAACGACCTTTCGTGCTCATCGTCTCGGCACTGCAGGCTATCCAGTATCCCGATGTGGTCGCAACCTACGACCGCGAAGGTGCGACAGCGGGGTTCCGGCGACAGCTCGGCGGCTATTATTCGCTGCTCACGGGTTTTACCTTGATGACCGCGGCGGGGATTTTTGCGCTGCTGCAGCCGGTCGGTCATTTCGTCATTGCACAGGGACTGCGCGATGGTTTTCTGAGCGCGGCACCGTTCGTCACCTGCCTGTCGGTCTGCCGGGCGTTGACGCTGAACATGCTGCCGACGCCGGCGCATCTGCGGCATCGGCTGCTGGCGATCTTCCTGCTGGCCGTTATAGATTGCGCGCTGCTCAACGCTGGAGCTTTGGCGGGTGGCTATCTCGTTTCCTTCAGCGATGGTGCGCTGATGGCCGGAGCCATGGTCGGGGCTCTGATTGCGATGGTGATCGGCGTGAAAGTGCTGATGGCGCTGCCCTTCGATTTTGTCTGGCAGCCGGTCGTGCTATCCGCTGCCGGGCTTGCGGTGCCGGTACTGGCAACGGCCGGATTCGACTATTCGCTGTGGATTTCAGTCGGTGCCGGAATGGCGGGCGGCGCGGCCTTCTGCCTGCTTGGTCTCTACAGCTATTTCGTCAAGATGTTTCGCCGGCAGGCTGTATCCTAACTAGAGATCTTCCAGCATGCTTAGCACGCGGTCGGCGCTGCGGTCCCAGGAGAAGCGGGCGACATTCTCGCGGCCCCTTTGCCGCAGGTCCCCACGCAATGCTTCGTCGCCGGCAATCCGGCGCATGGCTGCGACCAATTCATCTTGCCGCGTCGGATCGAAATAGAGCGCGGCGGTGCCGGAGGCTTCGCGTACCGCCGGGATATCGGCGGCGAGCACCGGGCAGCCCTGCGTCATCGCCTCCAGCGGCGGAATGCCGAAACCCTCGTAAAGGCTCGGGAAGACAAAAGCTGTGGCGTGGCGCTCGAGGGCGGCGACTTCCGCATCGCTTAATCGTCCAGGGAATAGCATCTGATCGTTCGATTCGGGGCCATCCGATTTGAACACGGTCGGCGCGGTGCCGCCGACGACCACCAGCTTCTGATCGGGATCGCCGAGCGCTTCGAAGGCGCGGATGGCGAAATCGAGGTTCTTGTTCGGCTTCATCGTGCCGACCAGCAGGAAGAAGCCGTTCGTTTTCAGGCCCAGACGCTTGATGATTGTCTCATCCGGCTCGATGGCGGCGAAGTGATCGACGGCATTGTAGACGACATCGATGCCGTCGGTAGGAACATGGAAGACGGAGGCCAATTCCTTGCGCGAGAATTCCGATACGGTGCCGATCTTCGCGGTGCGGGTCAGCACCGAGCCGAGCGCACCGTGCAGCAGGCGATAGCTGCGCTTGAAGGATTGAGGATGGCGGAAGATCGTTACGTCATGGATGACCACGGCCTGGCGGCGATGCAGCAGCGGACCGCTACCGCCGAAGCCGATCAGCCGGCCGCCGCGGGAGCGGGCGAGCAGCGCCGTCTGCTCCCAGACATGGCCGGGACCGGAGCTGAAGGCATCGACCGATATGGCCGAAAGTCCGATATCGACGGGCGTATCGCGCGGCACGGCCAGCCGCCAGTTGATGCCCTTCAGCGCTGCGGGCACGGCGCCGGCAGCGATCTTGCGGTCGAGCGCCAGCGTCAGCTCGCGGGCGAAACGTTGCACGCCCGACAAAGGCTGACTGAGGAAACGGCCGTTGATGGTGATCGACTGCACGCGAAATGTCCCAATATCTGCAATACCGGGAACAGCTTGCGCTATTTTCTTTAGGGAAGGTTTAGCTCGATAGAAGGAATTTTAGGCAAGCGCTTCTTTGCTGTCGACAATGGCGACGCCGCGGGTGCGCATTTCGTTGATCGCTGCCTTCACACCGGCAGGATCGATGCCGCGGCTCGCATCCTCGATGAAGCGAACGGTCACGCCCGGCAGCATCTCAATGGCGTCCAGCGCCGAGAATTTCACACAGTAATCCGTGGCCAGTCCGCAGATGTCGAGCTGGGTAACGCCCTCGGCCCTGAGATGCGCGGCAAGGCCGGTAAGCGCTGCTTGATCATTGTCGCGGAAGGCGGAATAGCTGTCGACAGCCGGGTTCTGGCCCTTCTGCTGGATGAAGTCGATCCCGTCGACATTCAGGTCAGGGTGAAGCATGGCGTCCTGAGTGTTCTGGACGCAGTGATCCGGCCACATCATCTGGGGCTTGCCGGAAAGCATGCCCATTTCGAAGGGCTTCTTGCCAGGATGGGCAGAGGCGAAGCTGCCGTGGCCGGCGGGATGCCAATCCTGCGAGGCAAGGACCATATCGTATTTGCCGCTGTCGATCAGCCTGTTGGCAACGGGCACCACCTGATCCCCGTCAGGCACCGGCAGATTGCCACCGGGGCAGAAACCATTCTGGATGTCGATCAGCAGCAGCGCTTTCATGGCCTGTCCTTCCGTCGTTGTTGCACTGCAACGATGCCAAGCGTTGCGCCGAGGATCAAGTCATCATTTGGTTGCTGCCGCCCTCTGGTCCCAAACCAAAGAATTTCCGACTGATCAACACCCTCCCCACAAATTCATTAAACACCCCGCGTTTGAATTCGATTACCAGTTTGCTGCGTTCGATTTCCACGAGGTTGCCATTGTAGGGTAGTTCTTGGCATCAACGCGAGTTTTGCTATACTGTCTGCAATTTATGATGGAGATGCCAATGAGCAGCAGGGCAAGACCTAGCGGAAGACGGCTTTCAGAAGCTGATGCGTCCTTGGTCAAAGGCATGGATGCAAGAGGAGATCGTCATCATGACATTGCCGCTTGGTTCGGGGTGAATCAAGGGCGCATAGCAGAAGTAATTGGCGGCAGTAAATTCGGGTGGGTGCCTGTTGCTTCTACGGATACTCTACCTCCACCAGGCCCATATTCCTCCGGTAGAGCTGCGCATCATGCGGTCAGAGCACTTGAAGAGGCAAAATCAGCTCTGGAGCTTGCGATAACAAATATCGATCAAGCGTTGAAACAAGTGAAACAATTCGGATGAGACTCATTCAAAAGCCCGCCTACCACGTCTAAAGGAGCCTAAACCCGCTCCACAAACCCATCTAACACCCGCTTTTGCCCGGCCCGATCGAAATCGATCGTCAGCTTGTTGCCCTCGATCTCCGAGACATTGCCGTTGCCGAACTTGATGTGGAAGACGCGGTCGCCGACCGAGAAGCGGGAGGGTTCGGAGGAGGTGGATTTGGCGACGAGTTCGCCGTCGATGGTGCGGGTTTTGGGGCCGCTTTCGCCGTAGCCGATGCGTTCGACGGCGTGGCCGGAGCGGGAGCCCCAGTTGTCGCGAGTGGCGTCGGTCTTGTTGGCCTGGGCCCGTTTCCAGCCGGGGGTGGAATAGGAGTTGGCGAAGGGATCGGCCTTGTCGAAGCGAGACTGGCCGTAGCCTCCGCGGCCGTACCCGCCATAGGACTGCTCCACCTCGGCAACTTCGACATGGGTTTCCGGCAGCTCGTCGAGGAAGCGCGACGGGATGGTCGATTGCCAGAGGCCGTGGATGCGGCGGTTGGAGACGAACCAGATGTGGCAGCGACGCTTGGCGCGGGTGAGGCCGACATAGGCGAGGCGGCGTTCTTCCTCCAGACCGGCGCGGCCACTTTCATCAAGCGAGCGCTGGTGCGGGAACAGGCCTTCCTCCCAGCCGGGCAGGAAGACGGTGTCGAATTCCAAGCCCTTGGCGGAGTGCAGCGTCATGATCGAGACGGCGTCCAGATCCTCGTTCTGCTCGGCGTCCATGACGAGGGCGACGTGTTCGAGGAAGCCGCGCATGGATTCAAAGCTTTCCATCGAGCGGATGAGTTCCTTCAGGTTTTCCAGCCGTCCGGGCGCTTCTGCCGATTTGTCGTTCTTCCACATGTCGGTATAGCCGGACTCTTCGAGAATCTGCTCGGCAAGCTCGGTATGCGGCGTGTTTTCAAGCAGTCCCTGCCAGCGGCGGAAGGATTGCACGACGTCGAAAAGTGCCTTGCGCGCTTTCGGCTTCATCTCGTCCGTCTCGATGATATCGGCCGCCGCCGCCAGCATCGGAATGTCGCGGACGCGAGCATAATCATGCAATGCGCGCACGGTCGTGTCGCCGAGGCCGCGCTTCGGCGTATTGATGATGCGCTCGAAGGCAAGATCGTCGGCCGGCTGGCAGATGAGGCGGAAATAGGCCATGGCATCGCGGATTTCGAGGCGCTCATAGAAGCGCGGGCCGCCGATGACGCGATAGTTCAGGCCGAGCGTGACGAAGCGATCTTCGAATTCGCGCATCTGGAAGGAGGCGCGCACGAGGATGGCCATGTCATTGAGATTGTGCTTGTTGCGCTGAAGCTGCTCGATCTCTTCACCGATCGCGCGTGCTTCCTCCTCGGAATCCCAAGAAGCATGCACCTGCACCTTGATGTCATCGGGATCGGAGCGATCGGTGAACAGCGTCTTGCCGAGCCGTCCCTCGTTATGGGCGATCAGATGCGCGGCGGCGCCGAGAATGTGTTCGGTCGAGCGGTAGTTGCGCTCGAGCTTGATGACCTTGGCGCCGGGAAAATCTTTTTCGAAGCGCAGGATGTTATCCACTTCCGCTCCGCGCCAGCCGTAGATCGACTGGTCGTCGTCGCCGACGCAGCAAACATTCTGCGGTTCGCCCTTCTGACGCTGTGCCAGAAGGCGAAGCCACATGTATTGCGCGGTGTTGGTGTCCTGATATTCGTCGACCAGGATGTAGCGGAAACGTTTGTGATAATCCTTCAATATATCAGGATTCTGCCGGAACATATTGATCGGATGCAGCAAAAGATCGCCGAAGTCGCAGGCGTTCAACGTCTTCAGGCGGTTTTGGTAGGCAGCATAGAGCTCGCGGCCCTTGCCGTTGGCAAAGGCGCGTGCATCGCCTTCCGGAATATCGGCCGGGCCGAGACCCTTGTTCTTCCAGGTGTCGATCATCCCCGCGAATTGTTTGGCGGGCCAACGCTTGTCGTCCAGGCCCTCGGCCTGGATCAATTGCTTGAGCAGGCGCACGACATCGTCGGTGTCGAGAATGGTGAAGCTCGAGGAGAGGCCGACCAGTTCGGAGTGACGGCGCAGCAGCTTGACGCCGATTGAATGGAAAGTGCCGAGCCAGGGCATGCCCTCGACCGCGCCGCCGACGAGCAGCGCAATGCGCTCCTTCATCTCGCGCGCGGCCTTGTTGGTGAAGGTGACGGCGAGGATCTGCGAGGGAAAAGCGCGATTGGTGGAGAGAATATGAGCGATGCGGGTCGTCAGCACTCGCGTCTTGCCGGTGCCGGCGCCAGCGAGCACGAGAACCGGCCCATCCAGCGTCTCGACCGCTTCCGCCTGTTCCGCGTTGAGCCCGGCGAGATAGTCGGGCCGACGGCCGCTGTCGCGTGCGGCCATGGCGCGGGCCGCAATGCCGCCGCCGGCGCTGGGGGCAGGGCTGGGCCGACGCGGGGCCACGTGCTCCGGCTCCTCGTCAAAGAAGGGAATGTCGTCATGTCCGATAGTCATGCGGCTCAATGTAATGATTCTGCCCTGAAAGGCAAAAGAAACAGCCGATAAATAGAACAAAAAGTGCACATTTCCTGATAATCGAGCCTTTCAATAACCGTTTGGCATCCCCAAGCGCGAACACATGAAAGCGGCGGCTACGTTCAGAACAGCAGAATAGTCGCAACCTGAACGCGATGCCCAATTTTCGGGCGAGGGGCGATTTATGGTAAATCGGCAGTTTCGATTATCGCTTTTTTAAGCATGATTGCTAATCATAGGTGCCTGTAACCGCTCGAGTTCAGGCGCTGTTTTTTGCCGGGCTCAACCTTCGCCGACTTCAGTCGGCCCGCGCGCATGAGTGCCCGCGGCATGGTTCCAATGTCTCCTTGTATTTGTTGCGTATCGTTGTGTCCGGAGTTCATGTGCCGTGAGTATTTTTTCGACCTTCATAAGGGTCAGTTCCCCCGTCAATACAGCCCTTGAAGTCCTTCGAAACACGCAGGCGAATCTGAATGTCGCACAGCGTCAGATGTCGTCCGGCCTTCGTGTGCAGACCGCGAAGGACAACGCCACCTACTGGACGATCTCGACATTGACGCGCACCGATATCGGCGCCGTCTCGGCAGTGCAGGATGCGCTGGGGCTTGCTGCTGCCACGGTCAGTACCGCCTCCACCGGCATTACCAGTGCCATCGACATCGTAACGCAGATCAGGTCGAAATTGGTGACCGCCTATGAGGGCAGCGTCGACAAGACCAAACTCAACGACGAAATCAGCGAGCTCAAGGACCAGCTTCGCAGCGTCGGCCAGTCGACGAGCTTCAACGGCGTCAACTGGGTCATGCTCCAGGACGGTGAAGATCCGACCGAGCCGCACGAAATCCCGGGCTCCCTCATCCGCCATACCGACGGCAGGGTTTCGATCGGCATGCTGAACTATGAGGGCGTCAGCTCGACGAGCGGCCCGATCGTATCGACGGATGCACGATATCTGATCGACGATCAGTCAAGCGGCACCGGCGGCTATGGCGTGCTGACTTCCACCGCTTTTGCGACGGAAGCGGGAGCGGCGCAAAACTATGTGCTGATCAGCAGCCAAAACGGCGACACGAGCGGGCAGGTGGAAATCTCGCTCGACGCCAACACCACACAGGGCGCCTTGACCGATATGATCAACACCGTCACCGCCATGCTGCATCAATTGAACACCATAGGATCGGCCTTCGGTTCATTGGAATCGCGTGTCAGCTTGCAAAACCAATTCGCAAGCAATCTCAGTGATTCGCTCACCAGCGGCGTCGGCAAGCTGGTCGATGCCGACATGGAGAAGCAATCAAGCAGGGTATTGGCGCTGCAGACGCAGCAGCAATTGGGGCTGCAGTCGCTGTCGATTGCCAATGCCAGCTACGATACGGTGAGGCAGCTTTTCCAAAATCTCTGATCGCATAACGCTTTGAATTCAAAGCGAAATATGCAGAGATCGGCAAGGCGGATTCTGTTTCCTGCAAGCCGAAAGTTTGGGAGAAAACACTCCAGAACAAGGACCGGGCACGTCGGCAGTGGGTAGGCGAAGATTCCGCTTCATCATATTGCCGCAATGCTTCATATCTCCTGCGGACCATCGAACCGGAGAGCGACGATTCTATGATCAAGAAATTTGCCATCCTTGCCGTCTCGGCAGCCTTTCTCAATGCATGTACGACAACCGACCCCTATACGGGCGAGCAGAAAGTATCCAACACGGCGGGCGGGGCTGCGATTGGCGCCGGCGTCGGCGCAGTTGCCGGCCTTCTCATCGGCCACTCGCCGGCATCGCGCCGCAATGCGGCGCTGATCGGTGCGGGCGTGGGCGCGCTCGCGGGTGCCGGCATCGGCAATTACATGGACCAGCAGGAATCCGAGCTGCGTGCGCAGTTGCAGGGCACCGGCGTCTCGGTCACGCGCGTCGGCGATCGCATCATCCTAAATATGCCTTCCGCCATCACCTTCGACATCGACCAGGATGCGATCAAGCCGGAATTCTACCCGACGCTGAATTCGGTCGCGATCGTGCTTCGCAAGTTCAACCGCACGCTGATCGACGTCAACGGCCATACGGATTCGACCGGCAGCCTGCAGCATAACCAGGATCTGTCCGAACGCCGCGCCGATTCGGTTGCGAGCTATCTCGGCAGCCAGGGCATCGACCAGCGCCGCATGTCCGCCGTCGGCTTCGGCCCGAGCCAGCCGGTTGCCACGAACGCCAGCGAGGCTGGCCGTGCGCAGAACCGCCGCGTCGAAATCCAGATCGCGCCGATCACCCAGAACGGCTGATCTGACATTGGTTATTCCAACAAGGACGGCCGGGTTTTGCGACCCGGCCGTTTTGTTTTGATTGCAGCCATTCACGAATGCATCGTCGCGCCCTTGGTGATCTTGTCGACGATCTTCTTGTCCGCGCGCAATGCGATGCCGACCACCTTGGCATCCTCGGGCGCAAATTCGGAGAAAACGGCGCGATTGGCGACATCATGGCCGGTCGAAAACATTTCCTCGATGAAGATCGAGGAGGTGACGTTTCGCTCCAGCGATCGGCAATGAATGGTGCTCATCGTTTCTTCGTCGGCGGACAGCACAATCATCGGTTGGATCGACAGCGCATTGTAGAGATTGCCGGCGCGGTCTCGATAGGGTTCGCCGATGACATCAGGAAACTGACCGACAATACCGCTCGACAGGAAGGCGGTCACGTTTAGTTTTTGCCAGGATGCAAGATTGCTTCGCAGAACGATCGCGATTTTGGTATTGAACATTGGTGATCTCTCTTATGCCGTCTGGGAATGAGCCTTTGCGCGAGGATGTTGCCGGCCATATCTTCGAAGGTCTTGAACGTTCGTGCACGATGCCGGAAGCAAACCGCATCGTATCCGCACCCGCTTATCCCGGTATCGAGCGCATTCAGGCGCAATTTCATGGTGATGCGTTCGAGCCGCACCGGCACGATACCTATGCGCTCGGGGTCACCATCCGCGGCGTGCAGGCCTTCAGCTATCGCGGCCAGCGGCGCTACAGCCTGCCGGGCCGGGTGATCGTCCTGCATCCGGACGAGCTCCATGATGGCGGTGCCGCGACCGACGACGGATTGCTCTACCGCATGCTCTATCTCGAACCGTCGATGCTGATGCAGTGTTTGGAAGCGGCGCGCGTCGGCCTGCCTTTTGTCGATGATCCCGTGGTCGAGGACGACCGTCTCGCCGGCCTACTGCTGGCAGCGCTTGGCGAACTCGACCGCGAACTGGATGAACTCTTCGTCAACGATTTTGTCTCACGGGTAGCTGCAGGCCTCGCCTCACATGCGCGCCTGCCGCAAAAGCCGTTGGGAAACCTTGCCTGGAGCCAAGTGAAGACGGCGCGCGATTATCTGGAAGCACATGCCATGCGCGGTGTCCGTTCCGAGGAGCTGGAGCGCATCACCGGCCTCGACCGCTTTGCGCTTTCCCGTCATTTCCGCGCCGCCTTTGCCACCAGCCCGCATCGCTTCCTGCTGATGCGGCGGCTGCAGCGGGCTAAGGCGATGATCGCCGATGGCGAGCCGATCGCCGAAGTCGCAGCCGCCACCGGATTTGCGGACCAGAGCCATTTGACGCGGCATTTCAAGAAGGCGTTCGGCATGGCGCCCGGCGCTTGGATTGGAATGCTGGGAACCGCACGCGCGCCGATGCGAGATTGACCGGGGCCTTTCGCGGGTCTCAATGCATGCCGAGGAATTGCTTGAGCTCAGGCGTTTGCGGATTGGCGAAAACATCGGCCGGCGGGCCGATTTCATGGACGCGGCCCTGGTGCATGAAGACGACGCGCGAGCAGACGTCGCGGGCGAACTTCATTTCGTGTGTCACCATCAACAGCGTCATCCCTTCACCGGCAAGTTCGCGGACGACCGCGAGAACTTCGGCCACCAGTTCGGGATCGAGCGCTGAGGTGATCTCGTCACAAAGCAGCGCGATCGGCTGCATGGCGAGCGCCCTGGCAATGGCGACTCGTTGCTGCTGACCGCCCGAGAGTTCGTCGGGATAGGCGTCGAACTTGTGTCCGAGCCCGACGCGATCGAGCATGCGCCGCGCCATCGCCTCGGCGTCGTTCTTGGTGGCCTTCTTGACGACCATTTGCGACAGCATGACGTTGCGGCCGGCGCTCAGATGCGGAAAGAGATTGAACTGTTGGAAGATCATGCCGACCTTCAGCCGCAGTGCCTTCAGGTGCACATCATCGGGCAGGAGCTGTGCGCCGGCCACCGAGATTGCGCCGTCGTCGATCGTTTCCAGCCCATTGAGGCAGCGCAGCAGCGTCGATTTACCCGAGCCGCTTTTGCCGATGATGGCGATCACCTCGCCGGGCTCGACATCGAGGTTGATGCCTTTCAGGACCTCGTTCGCACCAAAGCTCTTGCGGACTTCAGTGACCTCGATGAGCGACATTGAGTTTCCTTTCCAGGATTTGGCTGCTCTTCGATAGCGGCCAGCATAGGGCGAAATAGATGAGGGCGACGAAGCCGTAGACGGTAAACGGTTGGAACGTCGCGTTGGTGATGACTGTGCCGGCTTTCGAAAGTTCGACGAAGCCGATGATCGAGGTCAGGGCTGTTCCCTTGACGACCTGCACGGAGAAACCGACCGTCGGCGGCACGGCAATGCGAAGCGCCTGCGGCAGGATGACGTGGCGCATCTGCTGGAGGTAGCCCATGCCGAGGCTGGCGGAGGCTTCCCACTGGCCTTTCGCCACGGCCTCGACGCAGCCACGCCAGATCTCGGTGAGAAAGGCTGCCGACCAGAGGATCAGAGCAACGCCGGCCGCCAGCCATGCCGGTACATCGATGCCGAAGAGGCCGAGGCCGAAGAAGGCCAAAAAGAGCTGCATCAGCAGCGGCGTGCCTTGAAAGAGTTCGACGAAATACTTGACGGCGATACGCGCGGCTCGGCTTTTGCCGATGCGCAGGAATAGCAGGATCGCACCGACGGCGCCGCCGCCGATGAAAGAAACGAGCGAAAGCAGAATGGTCCAGCGTGTGGCGAGAAGCAGGCCGCGCAGAACGTCCCAAGTTGTGAACTGGATCATTGGCGAACCTTGCGCGGGAAGATCAGGCTACCGGCCGCGGCAAGCAACTGCCGAAGGATGATCGCCAGAACCAGATAAATTGCCGTGGAAACGAAATAGGCTTCGAAGGCGCGGAAGGAGCGCGACTGGATGAAATTTGCCGCGAACGTAAGGTCTTCGGCAGCAATCTGCGAGACGACCGAGGAGCCGAGCATGACGATGACGACCTGTGACGACAGCGCCGGCCAGATGCGCTGGAGCGAGGGGACGAGGATGACATGGCGGAAGGTCTCGAACGGCGTCATGGCGAGGCTGGCTCCCGCCTCGAACTGGCCGCGTGGCGTTGCCTGAATGCCGGCGCGAATGATCTCGCAACTATAGGCACCGAGATTGATGATCATGGCGAGGTTGGCGGCGGCGATCTCGTTCATATGGATGCCGGCGGCGGGCAGTCCGAAGAAGATGAAAAAAAGCTGGATCAGGAACGGCGTATTGCGAATCAACTCGACATAGGCCGCGACGAACGGCTTGAGCCAGCGCGGACCCAGCGCACGCGCCCAGGCACAGGTGATGCCAACAGCGATGCCGACGACCGCGCCGACGAAAGTCAGCTCTATGGTGATGAGAATTCCCTTTATCAGAACGGGATAGTATTCGGCGAGCCAGCCGAAATCGAAGTGATAGCGCATGAGAGAGTGCCTCGCTCGGCCCGGCCTTGCCGTCGGGAGATGGCAAGGCCGGTATTTCGTTGATCAGAAGCCGGCGGGCAGGTCGGCGCCCAGCCATTTCTGCGATATCTTGGCCAATGTTCCATCGGCCTTGGCAGCGGCGATGATGTCATTGATCTTTTTCTGCAGTGCGGGCTCGTTTTTGTTCAGGCCGACGAAGCAGGGCGAGTTGGTGATGAGGAATTTCATCTCTGGCTTCTTTGGCGGGTTCTTGGCGAGAATAGCCGCGGCGACAACGTTTCCGGTAGCGATGAGATCCACTTGGCCCGAGAGGAAGGCGGAGATCGTTCCGTTGTTGTCCTCGTAGCGCTTGATCGTCGCATCCTGCGGCGCGACCTTCGTCAGCGCCAGATCCTCGATGGCGCCACGGGTCACGCCGATCGTCTTGCCGGAAAGGTCTTCAGGCTTGGCAGCCGTCACGTCGGCGGGACCGAAGATACCGTTGAAGAAGGGGGCGTAGGCGTCGGTGAAGTCGATGACGGCCTGGCGCTCGGCATTCTTGCCGAGGCTCGAAATCACGAGGTCGACCTTGTTCGTCTGAAGGTAGGGGATACGATTGGCGCTGGTGACCGGCACAAGTTCGGTTTTGACGCCGAGCTTTTCGCCGATCAGGTTTGCCATGTCGATATCATAGCCCATGGGCGCCATGTCCGCCCCGACACTGCCGAAAGGAGGAAAGTCCTGGGGAACGGCGACTCGGAGCGTGCCCCTCGACGTAATATCGCTCAAGGCGTCTGCCCGGGCTGCACGCGGGCTCGAAAGCGACCCCATTGTCAGCATCGCCATACCGAGTGCCATAAGCAATTGTCTGCGCTTCATCGAATGTCCTTCCAATCGTGGCTATGTCAAAACTGCGGGGCAAAACGCAAGACCCATGCCAGTCGCGGGAGAGTATGGTTTCCCATCGTGGGCGTGCTTTTTGCGAAAGTTTTGTGCCGCGAAAATTGAATTCTGCCTAAAAAAATTGCAGATCTTACACTTACCTAGGCTGCCAACGCCTATCGATGAGAGTGTTCGGCGGTGTTTTGTTTCCCTTGGATGTTCTTGACTGTACAGGCTAATTCTGTTGCTCATACAACCCATGAAGGCAAGGGAGATGGGCGCGATGGCTTTAACGAGTATGATGGCGGGCATACGTTGCGAGGCCGATATCGCACTGGTGAATTTTCGTGCTGGTTTAAGGCCGTGCCATGTGCTCGCCGTTGCAATATCGTCCGCAGTTTTCCTTGCAGGCAGTCCCGCCTTTTCCCTGCAGGTCGAAGGGCACGAAGCCTTCATCGTCGACCGCTGCGGCGGTGATTATGATTGCAGGGATGTGAAGCTGGTGGTGCTCAACGACAAGCACGACAAGGCGGATGTCTATAGCGGCAACGAGGTCAACGGCCATGAGGCTGACGGCTCGCCGAGCCATGTTTTCGGCTATGCGTTCAAATACAATGGCGGCAATCTCAGCATATCGCAGGACGGCACTCCGTCGCAGCTCAATGGCAAGGCGACCGAAGTCAAATTCAACAATGGCGTCGCGTTCGAATCGGACAAAAACTACGTCTATATCTACAGCACCTGCAATGTTGACGGAGCGACCAGTGTCGCCGGGATCACGACCTCCTGCGATCTGAACTATATCGGCGTCGACAAGAAGACGTCGAACGCCATCCAGATCGGCGGCCACTATATGCCTTTGGCTGCAGCGCCGGCGGGAGGTGCCGATTTCTGCAAGGCCGGCGTGATGGCCGGACAATTTTCTTTTCTCAACAACGGCTACGAATATCGGCTTGCAAGCGACCTTTGTACGCAGGGGAAAAGCACGCTCGCGATCGTTTCCAACAATGTGGTGAAGTCGAGTTTCGACCTGCAGATGCGGCCACTTGCCGGGAGCAATTGAAGCGGAGCGATTTGAAGTCGCCGATACGGCCGCCGCACGGAAACCCAAGCTGTTTTCCTGACTGGACAGCGTCGCTGATGCCTCATAGAACCGCGAAAAAGGGTTAATATTCCTTTTTGTATTTGCGATGGGAGATCGGAAAGATGGTGCTGGCTGATGCAAAGGCGGGAACGCGAAACGAGGCGGGCATCGCTGCAGTTCTCGGTATCCTGAAACAAACCTTCGGCGAGCGTTTTCAGACCGGCGAGAGCTTTCGGGCTCAGCATGCCCACACGACCACCTATATTCCGGCCCAGCTACCCGATGGGGTGGTTTTCGCTGAGACAAGCCAGGACGTGCAGGCGGTCGTCAGGGCCTGCGCCGAGCATAAGGTGCCGGTCATCGCCTTCGGCACGGGGTCTTCGCTGGAAGGGCAGGTGAACGCGCCGCAAGGCGGGATTTCGATCGATTTCAGCCGGATGAACCGTGTGCTTGAAGTGAATGCCGAAGATCTCGACTGCACGGTCGAGCCTGGCGTCACTCGCGAGCAGCTCAACAATTATCTGCGCGATACCGGCCTGTTCTTCCCGATCGATCCCGGCGCCAATGCTTCGATCGGCGGCATGGCCTCGACGCGCGCTTCGGGCACCAACGCTGTGCGCTACGGGACGATGAAGGACAATGTACTCTCCGTAACCGCGGTGACTGCCAATGGCGAGGAGATCCGCACCGCCCGACGCGCCAGGAAATCTTCTGCCGGCTATGATCTGACCCGGCTCTTCGTCGGTGCCGAGGGAACGCTTGGCGTCCTGACGTCGGTGACGTTGCGCCTGCAGGGCATTCCGCAGAAGATCGCCGGCGGCGCCTGCGCTTTTCCGAGCGTGAAAGCAGCTTGCGATGCGGTCATCATGACCATCCAGATGGGCCTTCCGGTCGCTCGCATCGAACTCCTGGACGCCGTTCAGATGCAAGCCTGCAATCGCTATTCCGGTTTGACTTACGACGAACAGCCGACCTTGTTCCTGGAGTTTCACGGTACGGACGAGACTGTCGCGCTGCAATCAGCCCAATTTGCCGAGATCGCCGGCGAATGCGGCGGTGGGGAATTCGTCTGGACCAGCAATCTCGAAGAGCGCAACAAGCTCTGGAAGGCGCGGCACGACGCTTACTGGGCGTCGCGGGCTTTGGCGCCGGAACTGGCTGCGTTGTCGACGGATGTCTGCGTGCCGATCTCGAAACTTGCCGAATGCGTTGCAGCGACCCAGGCCGATATCGAGGAGCATGGATTGTTGGCGCCGATCGTCGGGCACGCCGGCGATGGCAATTTCCATGTCCTGGTGTTGTTCGATGACAAGACGCCGGAAGGTATCGCCGCCGTGGAGGCCTTCGTTGCACGGCTGAATGCGCGTGCACTGGCAATGGATGGTACGTGCACCGGCGAACATGGTATCGGTCAGGGCAAGATGTCGTTTCTCGAACAGGAACTCGGCGGCACCGTCGATCTGATGCGTCAGGTCAAACAGGCGCTCGATCCCGACGCGATTTTCAACCCCGGCAAGATATTCCACGCGTATTGAAAAATGGAATATTGCCAAGATCTTGGCTTGCCCCCGGCGTGAATGACGTTAGGCTAGATCATCCCGTTTTCATATGGCGTCATGGAAAGCGGTGAAGATGCCCTAGATTTGCAGCATGATCCGGATAAGGAAGCAGGGTTAGGCTGAAGATCTGGAGCGTCTTTTGCATGTCCGCTCGGCACTGCGGCGCCTGGATATCGTAATTGGAATGCAGAATGGAGACGGTGTGCATTGTTAGGTAGGGTCCTGGTTTTTCTGGGGGGAGTGCTCGTAGTAGTGCTGTTCGCGGCGCTGCTTGCTCCGCTCTTCATAGACTGGACCGATTTTCGCAAGAATTTCGAGGATCAGGCGAGTCGGATCATCGGCAAGAAGGTGACCGTTCATGGCACCGTCGACGCTCGCCTTCTGCCTTTTCCTTCCGTGACGTTGCATGATGTCCGTGTCGGCCAGGAAGCCGACGGAACGCCGTTGGTGCAGATCGCCCAATTCTCGATGGATGCCGAATTGGCGCCGTTCCTGTCCGGCGAAGCTCTGATTTTCGATATGCGTGTTTCCGAGCCCAAGGTACGTCTGCGGCTATTGAAGGATGGGACGCTCGACTGGATGCGCGGCAGTCAGCCGGAAATCCCCGCCAAGTCGGTGGTGCTCGAAGGCGTGCATGTCGACGGTGGCGATATCCAGTTCATCGACGAGCAATCCGGCCGCACGCGACACATCACCGACCTCAACGCGGAAATGTCCGCCCGGTCGCTGGCAGGCCCCTGGCGAATCGACGGGGATGCGGCGCTCGACGGCGAGCACGGCAATTTCAGCATTGCCAGCAGCCAGCCTGACGACAACGGCGTATTGCGCGTCCACACTCGATTGCTGCCGGACCGCCATCCCCTCAATGTCGATCTCGACGGCGAGTTGAAGCTGGTCAAAAGCAAGCCGGACTATATCGGCATGTTCACGGCGGGGATCGAAGACAAGCAGACCCATAAGCCCGCCGACGAACAGGTTCAGCCTCGCGTCAAGGGTCGTTTCGAGCTTACCAACGAGCGCATCCGGATTCCGGAATATCGCCTCGAAGTGGGTGCAGCGGACGATCCCTATGTCGTGACGGGGGAGGCGACGCTGGATACCGGCACCAAGCCGGAATTCCTGCTGACGGCCGACGGCCAACAGATCGATGTCAACCGCCTCGGCAACACGCAGGGCACCAACGGCAAGACCAACCGCAATCCTTCGATTTCCGCACGCCAGCGACTGAACAGCCTCATTGCCATCGCCGCCGAAATCCCGATACCGCAAGTGCCCGGCAAGGCGACGTTCCGCCTGCCGGCGATCGTTGCCGGCGATACGACCGTGCGCGACGTACAGCTCGACCTGGAGCCTGCCGGAACCGGCTGGAAGATCGACCATGCGATCGGCACGCTGCCGGGCCGTACCCAGGTCGAAGCCAGGGGCAATTTGATGCTGCAGGGCGATCCGAATTTCATCGGCAATCTGGTGGTCGCCTCCAATCAGCCATCGGGCCTGGCATCCTGGCTGGTGGGTTCGGTCGATCCTGCGATCCGGCAGTTGCGGCAGGCCGGCTTTTCTGCCGATGTCAGCCTGCGCCATGATGAGCAGCGCTTCGAAAATCTTGAAATCGCCATCGGCTCGGCAACCCTCAAGGGCCAGCTCGACAGGCAGGCGCCGGCCGACAACAAGGCGCCGAGGCTTGCCGTCGATCTCAGCGGCGATGCGCTCGATCTCGATGCGCTGAGGGCGTTGACGGGTCTATTCACCGGCCAGGATGCCGGCGAGACCTTGCTTGATCACCGGATTACGGCGCACCTGAAAGCGGATCAATTCACCGCTTTCGGCGTGCAGGCCGATAACGTCGAGACATCGTTTTCGATCGCCGATGGTGCGCTGACGCTCGACAAGCTTGCGGTGCGCGATGTCGCCGGTGCCGAGATTACCGCAACCGGCCGTGCCAACGGTTCGCTGCTGGACTATAAGGGGTCGGGCGAAATCACCTTCAAGGCGGCCGATCCCGGGCCCTTCTTCGATATGCTGAGCCAGCATCTGCCGCATCACCCGGCGATGGACCGGCTGGTACGAAACGCCGCCTGGTATGGAAATACGGCCCTTCGCGGCGCGCTGACACTTGGAGGCGATCAGGGCGATGGGCTGGCGGTAACGCTTGCCGGTGTTTCGAACGGCAGCCGCGTCAATCTCGATTACCGCATGTCCGACCTTTTGGCACTGACCGGAAAAGGGACGACGACGCTGGAGGCGACGCTTGAGAATTCGGTGACGTCGATCCTGTTCGGCCAGGCGGGTCTCGATCCGCTGCCTGTCGAAGCCGATGCCAATGGCCGCCTGACGCTGAAGGTGATGGCAAACGGCACTGATCCGGCGGATGCGGCACTGACCTTTGCCACCGACAAGACCTCGTTCACCGCCACTGGCAAGGTCGACGTGCGTCCTGCGACCTTTCTCAACGGCAAGATCGCGCTATCGCTCGAGAGTGCCGATATTGATCCCTATTTCGTTATGAACGGCATCGGCATACCGCAGATGGGTACGGGCTTGCCGGTCAAATTTCAGGCAAATGCTGCACTCGATGCCGGCAAGATGGTATTCTCCGATATGAAGGGCCAGCTTGCCGACAACAATGTTTCGGGCACGCTCACCTTCGACCGCAAGGCCCAGAATACCAAGGCGACCGGCGAGCTGGCGCTCGACAAGGCGGATCTCGGCTGGTTGGGCGAAGCGATCTACGGGCCGATTACGGATGCCGCGACAGGCAACCTCGCCAAGGCCAAGCTTGGGCTGCCGATGTTCAGCGGACTTGATCTCAACGTCAAGCTTTCGGCCAAGCAGTTGTGGCCGGGTATCTTCGGCCCGATCTCGAATTTCAGCACGAACGCCGCCTATAGGGGCGAAGAACTGCGGCTGAACGATATTGCCGGCGCCTGGAACGGCGGCACGCTTAGCGGCAATCTGATGTTTGCGAATTCCGACGGTACCGGGCTGATGCAGACGAAACTCAACCTTGCCAACGGCGATCTTGCCGCTGTCGCCTGGCAACGTGATGGCGCGCCGCTCGCCAGTGGCCGCTTCGGCTTGGGACTGAGCATGGAAGCCAGCGGCAAGAGCCTGGGGGAACTAGCCGCCAACGCCAGCGGCTCGGGCGAGATCAAGCTTGGCGATACGCATGTCCGCGGCCTCAATCTCTCGGTCTTGCCGCCGCTGTTGTCGGCCACCGACCAGATCCAGGGTGAGATCACGGCCGACAAAGTGCTGCCGATCGTGCAGACATTGCTCAACAACGGCGAGGCGGCGCTGCCGGCCATGAGCATACCGTTCAATATTTCGAGCGGCGTCATTCGTGCCGCCAATATCAGCACAGGTAATGATTTGGCGAAGCTTTCGGGCAATGCCGAGATCAGCTTGGCGGACGAGCGCATCCGTGGCTCGCTCGGCATCGATTTCAAAGCCGGCAACGAGGCGCTCACCGGCGCCGAACCGGCACTGCGCCTCGATTTTGCCGGTCCGTTGGCGACGCCGGGACGGACGATGGATGTGACCGATGTCACAAGCTTCCTGTCGCTGCGCGCCTTCGAACGCGAGCGCCAGCGCGTCGAGCGGCTTCAGGCAAGCGTGTTGGAAAAGCAGCGGCTTCGACGTGAGGTGTCGCTCTACAAATACACTGCCGCCGCACGCGAAGCCCAGCGTCAGCGCGATGCGGCCATCGAGCAGCAGCGTCGCGCCGAGGAGCAGCGCTTGAGGGAACTGGCGCGCCAAGCCGACGCGGAAAAGCAGGCGGAAGATGCAGCCAAGGCAAAGGCCAATGCGGAAGCCCGAGCGAAGGCGGAGGCCCAGCAATTGCCTGCGCTTAATGGACAGGTGCCGCAGACAGGTGCGCCACTGAACTTTAACAGCCTTCCCGGCATCGCCCGATAACATCCCTCCAATCGACCAAACGAAAACCGCCCGCTTTCGTCGCTGGGAGCGCGGGGGGGCGCTGTTGAGCAGAGATGAAGTGGTTGAAGTGCCTTCTTTAACGCACGGCGCTCAGGTGCGGTCCTTCAGCCATTTCAGAACATAGAGCCGAAGCGCCGAAGAAAGGTTGCTCTCCGGGTCGCGCCCGTCGTCGATTTCGGAGATCAGCGCCGCAAGCGAAGTGCCGCGCGCATTGGCGATCGTCTTCAGTTCGGCCCAGAAGGCATCTTCAAGGGAAAAGCTCGTGCGATGGCCATGCAGCGTGGCGGAATGTTTGCGGATCATCGGCGGGTCGATCAAAAAGGTCGGAAACGGAAGAGGTAATTCTAAAAATGATTCAAAATGCTAGCGTAAGCGAATGATTTCGGAAGGATTTCGACTTTCGGTTTGGCGCTTCAGTCGTCTGTTTTAGGCGGCTTGATGTGGCCGGCCTCATGCGCTTTTGTCGCTTTGTCGTTGAGCGCCTTGGTCAGGTTCTTCTCCGCCTTGGTGCGGCCGAAGGTAACGCGATTCTGCTCCGCCTGCTTTTCTTTTTCCAAGCGTGTCTGTTTCTTGCGGAACTGGCGCAGATTGACGATTTCGGCACTCATCGATGTCCCCCAACTGTCGATGTGAAAAGGGGAAGCGCCTGCTTCCCCGGATGCTATTGCTTCTTGCGGAATGCGTCGAGGGAGACGACCGATCCCGGCTTCTTCTCCTCGCCGTCCTTGGCGGCCGCAGGCTCCTCGCTGCCCTCGGCCGATACCGGATAGGCGGTAATCTCGCCGGAGGTCACTTCCTCGTCATCTGTGAGTGGCACGTCGAATTCCAGCTCGAAATTCACGGACGGATCGTAAAAGCCGCGGATCGCATTGAACGGGATGACCAGCTTTTCCGGGACATCGGAGAAGGAAAGGCCGATCTCGAACTGGCTTTCTGTCACCTTCAGATCCCAGAACTGATGCTGGATGACGATGGTCATCTGTTCAGGATATTTCGACTTCAGGTGCTGCGAAATGCGCACGCCGGCCGCACCGGTCAGAAAGGTGATGAAGAAATGATGGTCACCGGGCAGACGGCCGGTGGTGCCGACCTCGGTCAACACCTTACGGATGACCCCACGCAGGGCGTCCTGTGCCAAAATATCATAGCGGATATGATCCTGCCCCATACTTTCCTGTCTTTCGTTGGCCATGTTTTTTTAAGGCTTATGCCACGCCCAGCGCTGACGGGAAACCCCCGTGCGCGAGTCATCAGCCTGATCATACATAATATCGAAGAGAGGGAGAAGGTGAAGGCTTCTGTTGCCAGGTGCCTTCGAACCCCGCCTAAGAGTGCGACCCCTTAGGGCTTTATTTGAAGTGCCACACTGCGATTAAGCAGCGAGACGAGCTTCCGCATAGTTGTCGTTTGCAACTACAATTTTAGCCCGATAACGGTGGTACAATGCCGAGCGAAAAGTCGATCTTTACACCCTTGTCGATCCTGTTTCGCCCCCATCAAAAGCCGGTCTGAAGCCATGCTGGCTTGGCCGGTTTTTGGTGGAGGCGCCGGGTACCGCCCCCGGGTCCAATAGGTTTATTACACCGCTCATTTATCGCCATAGCCGGCCCGAAGACCGGCATGGCTGATATAGTGTTTTCCTTTGGCGAATGGAAGGGGATTTGTCATAAATGCTTCGCGGAACCACAGGTTTGCCGCGATACACGACCGCCGAATGCGAGAATTCCAGGGATTATGCTTGCCCGCAGTTGGTTTCGTGCCAACTTGCCATTAAATTGGAGCGGAATGGAATCGGCGGCGGGTGCGATGAAGCAATATCTCGATCTCTTGAAGCATGTGATGGACACCGGCATCGACCGTGGCGACCGCACCGGCAAAGGCACGCGCTCGGTGTTCGGCTACCAGATGCGCTTTGACCTTTCCGAGGGTTTTCCGGTGCTCACCACCAAGAAGCTGCATCTGCGCTCGATCATCCATGAACTGCTGTGGTTCCTGAAGGGCGAGACGAATATTCGCTATCTTAAGGAAAACGGCGTTTCGATCTGGGATGAGTGGGCCGATGAAAACGGCGACCTCGGCCCGGTTTACGGCCATCAATGGCGTTCCTGGCCGGCTCCGGACGGCGGCCATATCGACCAGATCGCCAATCTGATCGAAGGGCTGAAGACCAATCCGAATTCCCGCCGCCATATCGTTTCGGCCTGGAATCCGGCTGAGGTGGACGAGATGGCGCTGCCGCCGTGCCATTGCCTCTTCCAGTTCTACGTCGCCGACGGCAGGCTTTCCTGCCAGCTCTACCAGCGCTCGGGCGATACTTTCCTCGGCGTGCCCTTCAACATCGCCTCCTACGCGCTGCTGACGTTGATGGTGGCGCAGGTGACGGGGCTGAAGCCCGGCGACTTCGTGCATACGCTGGGTGACACGCACATTTATTCCGACCATTTCGAGCAGGCCAGGCTGCAACTGACCCGCAGTCCGAAAAAACTGCCGACCATGCGCCTTAATCCGGGGGTGAAGAACATCTTCGATTTCAAGTTCGAGGATTTCACGTTGGAAGGCTATGAGGCGGATGCGCATATCAAGGCGCCGGTGGCGAAATGACGCCCATCGCGGCTCAGCCGAGGATATTTATAGGTTCGTCTACCGAAGGGCTCCCAGTCGCATATGCCCTTCAAGAAAATCTTGATTATGAGGCGGAGGTTACCGTCTGGAACCAAGGTATCTTTGCGCCAAGCAGTCTCACCTTGTCGCGGTTGATGTCATCTTTGAGCGAATATGATTTCGCGATTTTCGTCTTCACGGCAGACGACCTCCTGGAGATGCGAGGGCAAAAATTTTCAGCCGTCCGTGACAATGTTATTTTTGAGCTAGGGCTTTTCATTGGAAAACTTGGCCTTAGCAGATGTTTCTTCATTCTGCCTCGACATGCCGAAAATTTTCGTCTGCCCACCGATTTGCTTGGCGTTACGCCCCTGACTTATAACAGCAATCGAAGTGACGGCCTCCTGGTTGCCGCGGTGGGTGCCGCCAGTAACAAGATACGCGCCGCCATGCGTTCGGCTGAGGCCGAGGAAAAATTGCGGCCAACATCGGGTGCGGGCCACGATGGTATTTTTTCGCAGGCGACATTGAACGATTATCTTCAGCTTTGGGAAGCACCGGAGATGAGCGCCGCAAGAGCGAAAGTTCGCAACATTGATAGCGATCCGCGGAGCGATGAATTTCAGGCGGCTGTGCCCGCGATCACAAAGATCTACGCGTTTCTTGAGAGTTTATCGGATCGTATTTTAGCTGGAACCTTGGATGAGACGAAGGTTCGCGCTATTTTCGGAGATGCGGTCCGTTCTTTTTGGCCTTTTTATGCGATTTCGTCATTCCTTCGGGCTCGGCCGATGCGGACGATGCCTGGGAGGAGTTACCAAAGCTCGGAGTTTTGTATTCCAGGTGGAAGGACGTAGTACGATGATCCGCCGCGAACGCGCAGATTCTTTTCCTGCGGAAGATGTCGTTATCATCGTTGCCGTCTCGCGTAACGGTATCATCGGCCGCGACGGGGATATGCCGTGGCGGCTGTCGTCCGATCTCAAGCGGTTCAAGGCGATGACGCTCGGCAAACCGGTCATCATGGGGCGCAAGACGTTCCAGTCGATCGGCAAGCCATTGCCGGGCCGGCCAAATGTCGTCATCAGTCGCGATCCCGCCTTTTCCGCTGAGGCTGTAAAGACGGTGCATTCGCTCAGCGAAGCCATCGATGTCGCGCGCCGTCTTGCTGCGGAGAGTGGCGTCGATGAGATCTGTGTCATTGGTGGCGGTGAGATCTACCGGCAGGCGATCAACCTGTCGGACCGCTTGTTGATCACCCATGTTGAGGCCGATGTGGAGGGCGACACATCCTTTCCCACCGTCGATCCGGCTCTCTGGCAGGTCGAAAGCGAGCTTGCCGTACCGGCTGGCGAAAAGGACACATATCCGACGCGCTTTGTCAGTTATTTCAGGCGCAAAGCATAAAAGCTGTCCGCAAAAATCAACTATTTTCCAATAAATCCGACGAACTTCCTGAAGTTGCGTTGAAAGCAGATGCGCCGATACCTATAACGGGAGACAATCGCCGCTGCCTGCGAATTTCAAAGTCTGCGCGATACTGGGAGTCCATAGACAAAGAGGTTTTGATGCCCTGGAGCAATCAGAATGGCGGCGGCGGCCCGTGGGGCGGCGGTGGCGGCGGCGGAAATAATCAGGGGCCTTGGGGGCAGGGACCGAACCGGCCGCGGGGAAGCGGCAGCGGTGGGCCGCCCGATCTTGAAGACATCATTCGCCGTGGTCAGGACCGGTTGAAGGGGCTTGTGCCCGGCGGCTTCAATGGCGGCGCCTTCGTCATCGTTGCGGCGATCATCGTCATTTTCTGGCTCATCCAGTGCGTCTATACGGTTCAGCCGGACGAGCGCGGCGTCGAATTGCGTTTCGGCCGGCCGCGCGCCGAAGTGTCCATGCCTGGCCTGCATTTCCATTTCTGGCCGATGGATCGTGTCGAGATCGTCAAGGTGACCGAACAGCAGCGCAATATCGGCGGCCGTTCGAGCTCGGGTTCGAATGCCGGCCTGATGCTGACGGGCGATCAGAACATCGTCAACGTGCAGTTCTCGGTGCTCTACACCATCACCAATCCGCAATCTTATCTCTTCAATCTCGAAACTCCCGACGAGACGCTGCAGCAGGTTGCCGAAAGCGCCATGCGCGAGGTGGTGGGCCGCCGTCCAGCCCAGGATATCTATCGCGACAATCGTCAGGAAATTGCGATCGAGGTGAGAAACATCATTCAGGACACGATGGATCGTTACGGTTCGGGCATTTCCATCAATGCCGTGCCGATCGAAGATGCGTCGCCGCCGCGTGAAGTGGCCGATGCGTTCGATGAAGTGCAGCGCGCCGAGCAGAACGAAGATCAGCAGGTGCAGGAGGCCAATCAATACGCCAACCAGCGGCTCGGTCAGGCTCGCGGCCGCGCGGCCCAGATCCGCGAAGAGGCGGCTGCCTACAAGAGCCGTGTCGTCAAGGAAGCCCAGGGCGAGGCGCAGCGCTTCATCTCCATCTATGACGAATACGTGAAGGCGCCGGAAGTGACCCGCAAGCGGCTGTTCCTCGAAACCATGGAGTCGGTTATCGGCAATTCGAACAGCATTATCATCGACGACAAGCAGGGCGTCGTGCCCTACCTGCCGCTGAACGACCTCGGCAAGCAGTCCACGACGACCCCGCCGGCCAAGCCCGCGGCCGCACCTCAGCCGGAGGCCAAATAATGACGTCCAGCCGTTTGCCAACCATTCTCATCGCGATAGCGGTGCTGCTGCTGATCGTTTATTCCTCCATTTTCGTGGTCAATGCCCGCGAACAGGCAATCGTTCTGCGCTTCGGCCAGATCCGTGCCGTGAAGACGGAGCCGGGTCTCTACTTCAAGCTGCCCTTTGCCTTCATGGATGCCGATCGGGTGCAATATATCCAGGATCAAGAGCTGCGCTTCGATCTCGACAATATCCGTGTCCAGGTCTCGGGCGGCAAGTTCTATGAGGTCGATGCTTTTGTCGTCTACCGGATCACCGACGCGCGGAAATTCCGGGAGACGGTGTCAGGTGATCGCGATGCGGCAGAATCGCGCCTCAGGACCCGCCTCGATGCGTCGCTGCGTCGAGTCTACGGTCTGCGTGGTTTCGAAGCTGCGCTATCCAACGAGCGCGCTTCGATGATGACGGAAGTGCGTGACGATCTGCACCGCGATGCCGAGACCCTCGGCCTGAATATCGAGGATGTTCGTATCCGCCGCACCGACCTAACCCAGGAAGTGTCGCAGCAGACCTATGACCGTATGAAGGCCGAGCGTCTGGCGGAAGCCGAGCTGATCCGCGCCCGAGGTAACACAGAAGGTCAGCGCCGCCGCGCCGTTGCCGATCGTCAGGTCGTCGAGATCGTGGCGGATGCACAGAAGGACTCGGAGGTCCTGCGCGGTCAGGGCGAAGCCGAGCGCAACGGCATCTTTGCCGACGCCTCCGCGCGCGATCCGAGCTTCTACGAATTCTATCGCTCGTTGGCCGCCTATCGCACGGCGCTCGCTTCAGGCGGCAAGACGCTGGTCCTGCCGCCGAACCAGTCGGAATTCTTCAAGTATTTCGACAGCTCCGTTGGTTCTGCTCCTGCGGCAGGTGCGCCGGCGCTGGCTGCGCCGTCGACGACACCGCCCGCGAAATAGTGTGCGACGACCTGCTGAAATCCAAGGGGCTGCCTGTCGGCGGCCCCTTGTCTTTGTGTCTGAGGGCATCAATCTTACCATGAATCGCAGGGCCGGATGGACGTGCGGGGATATCGCAAAAAGGTGATTTCCCGCTTCATCATTCCGCCTTATGTTGATGCTTATACAAGACTTCCCTTTCTCGATGAGGATGCCTGATGGCCTCGACCAATCGCCTGCCTTTCAGACGTTCGTTCGCGCTCCTGGCCAGTGTGGCGCTTCTTGCCGGTCCCACCCTGGCAGGGGTCGATCGGGTCTATGCGCAGACGACGCAGACGCCTTCGACCGATACGACGACGCCGAATAGCGGCGCCGCTGCTGGCGCGCAGGCTCCAGCCAATTCGGCAACCACCACGGACGCGCCTGTCTCAGGTTCGGCTGGCGCACCTGCGCCGAGCGGCTCGACTGCTGCGTCAGGCGGCGAGGGGAAGACCGAGGCACAAGCCCCAGCCAATTCCGGGACGACAGCGCCGGCAACCACCGGCGAAACGGGCCAGGCTCAAGCCACCGGCTCTGCCGGCGCACCCGCCGGCAATACGGCGTCAGGCACCCAGCCGCCCGCGACCTCCAATAGCCAGACACCGGCCACGGCGACCAACCCGGCCCAGGCTCCAATGGGCGGCTCGACCGCAACGACGACTGAGAACCCGACCGTTGCGCCCAACAGCACGATGCCGCCGGTCACGGGCAATCCGGCAATGAATGCCGGTCCGGCCTCGGTTGCTGATCTGGCATCCGGTCTGCTGGACGCCGTGGTCAATATTTCCACCTCCCAAAAGGTCAAGGATGAGGGCGATGGCCCGGCGACCCCCAAAGTGCCGGACAATTCGCCGTTCCAGGAGTTCTTCAACGACTTCTTCAAGAACCGGAACAACGAGAACAGCAATCGCAAGGTCAGCTCGCTCGGTTCCGGTTTTGTCATCGATCCATCCGGCTATATCGTCACCAACAACCACGTCATCGAAGGCGCGGACGATATCGAGGCGATCTTCCCGAACGGTACGAAGCTGAAGGCTCGGTTGATCGGCACGGACACGAAGACCGATCTTTCCGTGCTCAAGGTGGAACCGAAGCGCCCGCTGATAGCGGTGAAATTCGGCGATTCCAGTAAGATGCGCATCGGCGACTGGGTCATGGCGATCGGCAATCCCTTCGGTCTCGGGGGCTCGGTGACTGTTGGCATCGTCTCTGCCCGTGGCCGCAATATCAACGCCGGTCCTTATGACAATTTCATCCAGACGGATGCGGCGATCAACAAGGGCAATTCCGGCGGGCCGCTCTTCAACATGAAGGGCGAGGTGATCGGCATCAACACGGCGATTATTTCGCCGAGCGGCGGCTCCATCGGCATCGGCTTCGCCGTGCCGTCCGAATTGGCCGAGGGTGTCGTCAAGCAGCTCATGGATTTCGGCGAGACCCGTCGCGGCTGGCTCGGCGTGCGCATTCAGCCGGTAACCGACGATGTTGCCAACAGCCTCGGCCTCGACAGCGCCAAAGGCGCGCTCGTCGCAGGCGTGATCAAGGGCGGGCCGGTTGACAACGGCTCGATCAAGGCCGGCGACGTCATTCTGAAATTCGATGGCAAGAACGTCGACGAGATGCGCGATCTGCCGCGCGTTGTCGCCGAAAGCCCCGTCGGCAAGGAGGTCGATGTCGTCATCTTGCGCGATGGCAAGCAGCAGACTGTCAAGGTCACGCTCGGCCGGCTCGAGGACAGCGACCAGGCAGCCGCAGTAAGCAGCGGCGATAGCAACAATCAGGGTGATAAGGGCGGCAGCGACAAGGGGGGCGGCGATAGGGCACCCCAGCTCGCGCCCAACGATAACGGCAATGGCGGCCGCGACGGCGTCATCAATCCCGACGAGGGAGATGAAGGCGATGACGGAACGGACGGGCAGGACCAGGACAATGATCAGCAGCAGGCGCCACAGCCGCAAGCCTCCCAGGACGTGCTTGGCATGAAACTCGCGACGCTGAATGCCGAAAACCGCAAGAGTTTCGGCATTGCCGACAGTGTCGACGGCGTGGTGATTACGGAGGTCGCACCGGGTTCGGCCGCCGCCGACAAGGGGCTGAAGCCCGGCGAAGTCGTCGTCGAAGTGGCTCAGGAATTCGTGCAGACGCCGACCGCTGCCTCGGAAAAAGTTGCATCGCTCAAGCGGGAAGGCCGCCGCAACGCGCAGATGATGATCGCTTCTCCGAATGGCGATCTGCGCTTCATTGCGGTAGCGCTGGAATAGGCTGCTTCAATCTTTGGCGGCGCCATTCTGCTGCGCTCAGGCGATAGAGCACATGACGCCTTAGCTGCGGATGGGTATCGGGAATATCCGGGTGATCGAAATCGCCGGCCGGATCGCGACGCATGCCGATCCGTTGCATGACTGCCAAGGCGCGGTGATTGTTGTGCACGGCGATGGATATGATTTCGCCGAGTTCCAGCGTCTCGAAACCGTGACGCAGCAAAGCGGTTCCGGCCTCACTGGCATAGCCCTGATGCCAGTGCCGAGCCGAAAGTCGCCAGCCGATTTCGACGGCATTTTCAGGCAAGATTGGTTCAAGCTTCGGCTTCGAAAGTCCGGAGAAGCCGATCGGCTCGCCGTTCTGTTTCAATGTCAGTACGAGGAGATCGAAGTCGGCTTCCGATATCAGTGCGCCAATGATGTCAAAGACGGCATCGGCGTCTTCCCGGCTGCGGCGGAAGGGAAAGAATTCGAGGACGTCGGGATCGGAGCTCAGTTCATAAAAGAGATCGCGATCGCTCTCCCGGCATGGGCGCAGGATGAGCCGTGGCGTCTCGATGATCGTCATTGCCGGGCGCGCCACTCGGCTGCGGTCAGGCGATAAAGCACGTGACGCTGCAGATGAGGGAAGGTATCAGGAACGCCGGGGTGATCGAAATCACCGCCTTCGACTCGATGCATGCCGATCCGCTCCATTACCGATGTCGAGCGGATATTGTTGTGAACCGCGAAGGAAACGATCTGATCGAGAGCAAGCGTGTCGAAGCCATAGGCAAGCAATGCCCTCGCCGCTTCGCTGACCAGCCCCTTGCCCCAATACCGCGCTGCCAGCCGCCAGCCGATCTCGACGGTACCCACAGGCACGAACGGTTCCAAATGGTTCGTCTGTGCCAGCCCGCAAAAGCCAATCGCGTCGCCACTGGCCTTGAGCTCCAGGGCGTAGAAGCCAAACCCCGTCTCGGCGATCATGGATTGGGCCCGCTCTAAAAATGCATCCGCTTCCGCCCGATTGCGCCGAAAAGGAAAGAACTCCATGACCGTCTCATCGGAATTGATCTCGAAGGCGAGATCGCGGTCTTCATCGCGCCAGTTGCGGATGATAAGGCGCTCGGTTTCGGCAATGATCATAGATCGCCTCCAATCGTCAGCGTTTTTGCTACGCCTTGACGAAATCGGTTTTCCGGTAACCCTGGATATAGAGCAGGGCGGTCAGGTCGCCGTGGTCGATCCGCATCTTGGCTTGGGCAGCGACCGTTGGTTTGGCGTGCAGGGCGACGCCGGAGCCGGCGAGTTGCAGCATGCCGAGATCGTTGGCGCCGTCGCCGACGGCAATCGCCTCATCGGTGGAGATACCAAGTTTTTCGGCAATGGTTTTAAGCGCGTCGACCTTGGCTTGCATGCCGAGAATGGGTTCGGCGACAAGGCCGGTCAGCACGCCATTGTCTTCCAGCAGGATGTTGGCGTGGTTCTCGTCGAAATCCAAGGCTGCCGCGATGCGGCTCGTGAAGAGGGTGAAGCCACCGGAGACGAGGGCGGCGTAGTAGCCCTTGGCTTTCATGGTGGCGATCAGTTCCGCTCCGCCGGGGGTGAGGGTGATGCGTTTGGCAATGACGTCATCGACGACGGAGATCGGCAGGCCCTTCAGCAGCGCCACGCGCTCTCGCAGCGCCGGTTCGAAGGCGATCTCGCCGTTCATGGCGCGAGCGGTGATGTCAGCGACCTTCTCCTTCAGTCCGACCTCGGCCGCCAGTTCGTCGATGCATTCCTGGCCGATCATCGTGGAATCCATATCGGCGATCAGCAGTTTCTTCCGGCGCGTCTCGGCTTCCTGGATGACCAGATCGATCGGCGCACCGGCGATGACGGCAAGAATATTGGCTTCTGCCGCCCGCAGATCGGCGCCGTCGCACAGTGCAATATCGCAGGCGATACCGTCGGCCAGCCAATAGAGTCCCGATGCCTGGACGGCGTCTGCCGCTTGCTCGGCGAGTGCCGGAACGAGAACGGGGTTTGACGGATTGGCAATAAGCGTGGCAACGAAGGCCATGAGCAGAAACCTTATGAGCGATATCGACGCGATCCTGATAACCGGGCCGACCGCCAGCGGCAAGTCCGCGCTTGCGGTGGAATTGGCCCGTGAGCATGACGGTGTGGTCGTCAATGCCGACAGCATGCAGGTCTATGACACGTTGCGCGTGCTGACGGCCCGTCCATCCGAAGAGGATATGCAGGGCATTCCGCACCATCTCTATGGCCATATACCGGCGGGGCAGGCCTATTCCACCGGCACCTGGATGCGTGAGGCTGCTGCGTTGGTGGCGCACTTGTGCGGTGAGAAACGGATGCCCGTTTTTGTCGGTGGCACCGGGCTCTACTTCAAGGCTTTGACCGGCGGGCTTTCCGACATGCCCGATATTCCCGCCGATATTCGCAGCCGCCTGCGTGAGCGGCTGTTGATGGAGGGACCAGAGGCGCTGCATCGGGTGCTCGTCATTTGCGATCCGGCCGTGGCGGAAAGCCTCAATCCTCAGGATGGTCAGCGTATTGTCCGGGCGCTGGAAGTGATCGAGGCGACGGGACAATCCATCGCCACGTTTCAGGGCAAGACCGGTCCTGTGATTGTCAATGCCGACCGTGCGCGAAAGATCGTCGTGCTGCCGGATCGCGCCGTATTGCATCAGCGCATCAACGGCCGTTTCGAGAAGATGCTCGCCATGGGCGCTGAAGATGAAGTGCGGGCCTTGCTAAAGTTGAAACTGCCGGAAGAGATGCCCGTCATGAAGGCGATCGGCGTATCGCAAATCGCTGCGATGCTGCGAGGCGAGATGACGCGTGAGGAGGTTCTCGAGACCGGCGCTGCCGCAACGCGGCAATATGCAAAGCGGCAGATGACCTGGTTTCGCAATCAGATGGACGCAAGCTGGGAGCGCATCAGTCCTTAGTCTGCGTCAGTCCTTATTATAGAGGCTGCTCAGCGGCTTCTTCAGGATACTGTCGCGCAAGGACAGGCCACCTTCGCGCCGCGCAGACGGCGAGAGCTCGTTCGCCGCTAGGGACTGACCGCTTGCATTGTCGCTGCCTCGAAATTCGCGGCGCAGTTCGGCAAGCCGGCTGTCGATCGAGGTCTGGGGAGCTGCGCCAAATGCAGAGGCGGCCGTCGTGCGTGGCAGCATGTCGGGTCGATAGGGCTCTATCGGCGGCGCGGCAATTCGCATCGGTTGCGGCTCGGGCGCCGGGACAGTCTGATCGACATCGTCATCGCCTATATCTTCGTCGATATCTCTAACCGGATCGCTCGAGGCCCTATAGCTATGCTGGAAGGCGGAGATATCGGGGCCGGAGATCGAGCGCATACGGCTGATAATGGTGCGCAAATCGACCGTATCGGGTGATTCCTCGGTCGTTCTTGCGATGCTGCCGCTGGCCTTCGGCAGCAGGTGTTCTTCGACCCGGGAAAAGCGCATGCGCATGGGGACTGCGATCGCTTCGCCGAAGGCGATGGCTTCGCCGTTGCCGATCGAAGACAGGAAGCTCGTCGTCGAAATCGAGGAATTGGGGATTGCCGAACGTATGATCTCTTGGTCGCGGTCGTTTGCGAGGCGCATGGCGAACAACGTCGAGCATTGCGAGAGGATCGTCTGATCGAGTTCACCCGGACGCTGGGTGATAATGCCTAGCGACACACCATATTTGCGGCCCTCCTTGGCGATCCGGGCAATCGCCTGTCGGGTCGGGAAGAAGCCGAGCGTCGGGTCGGCGGGGATATAGCGGTGCGCTTCCTCGCAGACGACAAGCATATGGATCGCGCCCTCGCTCCAAAGTGCGAGTTCGAAGGCCATACGGCAGAGGACGGAGGCAACGGAGTTGACGACCTCGGAAGGAATCCCGGCGAGCTGGAAGGTGCAGATCGGCTTGTCATCGCCGGGAATACGAAAGATCTGCGCGATCGTCTCCATGATCGTGTCGCTGATCGTATTGTTGGAGAACATGAAATGATAGCGCGGATCGTTGATGGCGGAGATGACGCGCATTTTTAGGGAGCGCAGATGCGGTTTTTCCTGCCTGCCTTCGAGCCGGCCGATGCGCTCATCGATCAGCGCCAGCAGATCGGCCATGCGGTAGGGAACCGGCGTATCAGCCGTCACCGAGCTCTTTTCCGTCTGACGGCGCATCAGCGGCGAGTCGCTGCCGCGAAAGGCCCGTTTCGCCTCCGGAATAATGTCACGCAGCATGTCCAGTTCGTCGGGGATTGGCGTGCGGCCGCGGAAGACGACTTCGGCGAATTCATCGAGCCGCATCAGCCAGAAGGGCAGGTCGAGCGTATCGGTATCGACGACGACGGAATGCTTGGGAAAGGCGGCGGCGAACTCATTGTGCGGGTCAAGGATCAGCACGCGCAGTTTGGGATCGGAGACGATCGCCTTGTGCAGCAGCAATGAGACGGCGGTCGATTTGCCGACGCCGGTTGAGCCGACCACGGCGAAATGCTTGGCGAGCATCGAAGGAATATGGATGGCGGCGTCGATGCTCTCGTCCTGCGTCAGCTTGCCGATGACGCAACTGCTATCCTTGCCGGCATCGAAAATGCGCATAAGATCGGCAGCGCGGATGCGATGGGCGATGGCGCCGAGGTAGGGATAGGAGGAGATGCCGCTGGAAAATTCCTCGCGGCCGTTTGCGCCGACACGGACTTCGCCCAGCAATTCCACTTCGATGCGGAAAAGATTGTCCTGTCCTTCGCCCCAGCCTGTATTGCCGGTGTTCATGGAGTAGACGAGGGCGGCAACGCGATTGGCGCCTACGCTGATCGAGATCAGTTTGCCGACGGACCAAAGCTCGGTCAGATCGGTGCCGCCGTCCTCGGCGATTGCTGCAATGGTTGCCCTGGATCCACTGCATGCGACAACGCGGCCGAGGAAGCGATTTCCCGGCTTCAGATTGTCGCGACGATCAAGGTCCCCAGCCTTGCCGGACGTCTGCAAATCATTATTGAGCAAACGGTTACTCCCAGCGTTAAGCTCTGGAGCATAGGGAGGGTGGCTTAACAAAACCCTTTCGAGTCCCCAAACATTTTAAGAGGATCGGGAAAGGCCGCGATTTTTTATTGCGGAATGCGTTGACGCCTAGAAATTTTCTGTCTATCACTTCCGCCCATGAAAAACTTGACGGTTCTTATCGTGGTGGGACAGCGCATGGGCAGGATGGTGTAACCATCCGGCGACAGCCACCCATGCGCTAGACAGCAGGCTCCCGAAGGAGCCTTTTTTTATGCCCGAAATCGAGTTTTCATTTTCCAAACCTCAGCAGATAGCGGAACAAACGTATGACCGGCACAGATAATCAGGCGAGCAGCAATCAGATGACAGGCGCGGAGATCGTGCTGCAGGCGCTCAGGGACAATGGCGTCAAGCACGTATTCGGTTATCCGGGCGGCGCGGTTCTTCCGATCTACGACGAAATTTTCCAACAGGACGATATCCAGCATATTCTCGTGCGCCATGAACAGGGCGCAGGCCATGCGGCGGAAGGCTATGCCCGCTCGACCGGCAAGGTCGGCGTCATGCTGGTCACCTCTGGTCCGGGCGCGACGAATGCCGTCACGCCGCTGCAGGATGCGCTGATGGATTCCATCCCGCTGGTCTGCCTGAGCGGCCAGGTTCCGACGACGCTGATTGGCTCGGACGCGTTCCAGGAATGCGATACGGTCGGCATTACGCGGCCTTGCACCAAGCACAACTGGCTGGTCAAGGACGTCAACCAGCTCGCCGCGGTCATTCACGAGGCTTTCCGCATCGCCCAGTCCGGCCGGCCGGGTCCTGTCGTCGTCGACATTCCGAAGGATGTTCAGTTCGCCACTGGCACCTACACGCCGCCGGAAGCCCATGATGTCCAGAAGAGCTATCAGCCGAAGGTTCAGGGCGATCTCGCCAGGATCACGCAGGCTGTGGAGCTGATGGCAAACGCGCGGCGACCGATCATCTATTCCGGTGGCGGCGTCGTAAACTCCGGTCCGGAAGCCTCGAAACTGTTGCGAGAGCTGGTCGAACTGACGGGCTTCCCGATCACCTCGACGCTGATGGGCCTCGGCGCCTATCCGGCATCCGGCAAAAACTGGCTCGGAATGCTCGGCATGCACGGTTCTTACGAAGCCAACATGGCGATGCATGATTGCGATGTCATGGTCTGCATCGGCGCTCGCTTCGACGACCGCATTACCGGCCGCCTGAATGCCTTTTCGCCGAATTCGAAGAAAATCCACATCGACATCGATCCGTCCTCGATCAACAAGAACGTTCATGTCGATATCGGCATTCTCGGCGATGTCGGCAATGTTCTGGAAGATATGGTCCGCCTATGGCGGGCGTTGCCGCACAAGCCGGCACCGGATCGGCTCGGCGATTGGTGGACGAATATCACGCATTGGCGTGCCCGCAATTCCTTCGCCTACAAGCCGCATGACGATGTCATCATGCCGCAATATGCAATCCAGCGTCTCTACGAGCTGACCAAGGACCGCGACACCTACATCACCACCGAAGTCGGTCAGCATCAGATGTGGGCGGCGCAGTTCTACGGCTTCGAGCAGCCGAACCGCTGGATGACCTCGGGCGGCCTCGGCACCATGGGTTACGGCCTGCCGGCCGCTCTCGGCGTGCAGATCGCCCATCCGGAAAGCCTGGTCATCGACATTGCCGGCGATGCCTCGATCCAGATGTGCATTCAGGAAATGTCGGCCGCGATCCAGCACGAAGCGCCGATCAAGATCTTCATCCTGAACAACCAGTATATGGGCATGGTGCGCCAATGGCAGCAGTTGCTGCACGGCAACCGTCTGTCGCACTCCTATACCGAGGCGATGCCCGATTTCGTGAAGCTGGCGGAAGCCTACGGCGCCGTCGGGCTGCGCTGTGAAAAGCCTGGCGATCTCGATGCCGCGATTCAGGAAATGATCGATGTCAAGAAGCCGGTCATTTTCGATTGCCGCGTTGCCAATCTCGCCAACTGCTTCCCGATGATCCCCTCGGGCAAGGCGCATAACGAGATGCTGCTGCCGGATGAAGCCACCGACGAAGCCGTCGCCAACGCCATCGACGCCAAGGGCCGGCAGCTCGTTTGATCGGAACGCCGGGACACGGTAGACTTGCCGTGTTCCGTTTCTTGAGGAGCCAGGAGTATGACGAGAGCAAAGATGTCCGACAACGGCAGGGTTACATTCACACTGCCCAAGTCGGTTCGCGATGCCCACGGTTATGAGGCTGGCACCGAATTTGAAGTTATCGAGCATGACAACGTCATCACGCTGGAGCCGGTGAAGCAGGAACCAAAGCCCGCTGGGAAAAAGCTGACGATAGATGAGTTCTTGTCGGTTATCCCCCGGTATAGCGGACCGCCGATTACTGATGAGATGATCGATGAGACTATTTTATCGGAAGCAAAGCATAGGTGGGACAAAGTGAATCGGCAGTGGGATGAAGACAAGAACGATTGATACCAACATTCTTGTCCGTGTCCTTGCCAGAGATGACAGCAAGCAGTGGCAGGTCGCGGCAGAGATTTTGCGAACCTCCAATGTCGTCATTCTCTCGACCGTTCTGCTGGAGACGGAGTGGGTGCTTCGCAAGAGTATTGGAATGACCTCGCGGCAAATCGCCGGATTGTTTCGATCACTGCTTGCATTGGATACGATCGTATTCCGTGAAAAGGAGAGAGTGGTTTCAGCTCTGGATGCTTTTGAAGCTGGCCTCGATTTCGCGGATGCTTTTCATGTCTCCAGTCTCGACGCAGGTGAAACCTTCGTCACGTTCGATCGCGATCTCGTCAAGCTCGCGCAACAACACATCGATCATGTCAGCATCGAGCTGGCATCCTGACCATAAGAACCGAGGAAACGGAACAAGGACAATGACCGCACACCTTCAACCCACGGGCTCCGCCTATTTCATCTCGCCGGAGACCGCGGCGGCCGAGAGCCACACGCTTTCGGTGCTAGTCGACAACGAGCCCGGCGTTCTCGCCCGCGTCATCGGCCTCTTCTCCGGCCGGGGCTATAATATCGAAAGCCTCACCGTTTCCGAGACCGAGCATCAGGCCCATCTGTCGCGCATCACCGTTGTCACGCGCGGCACGCCACAGGTGCTGGAGCAGATCAAGGCGCAGCTTGAGCGCATTGTGCCGGTTCATCGCGTCGTCGACCTGACGGTGCGCGCCCGCGATCTCGGCCAGGAACGGCCGATCGAGCGCGAAGTGGCGCTGCTGAAGGTTGTAGGAAGCGGCGAGACCCGCGCCGAAACCCTGCGGCTGGCCGATGCCTTCCATGCCAAGGTTGTGGATGCTACCGTCGAGCATTTCATTCTCGAGATCACCGGCAAGTCATCGAAGATCGATCAGTTCATCGCCATCATCAAGCCGCTCGGCCTGATCGAAGTCTGCCGCACGGGCATTGCCGCGATGAACCGCGGCCCACAAGGAATGTGAGAAACTCAGTCGTTGAACGGCTTTCGGGCGTCGCGTAGCTTGCGCGGCGCTCGGGGCGGATAAGTCGCGTCATCAATGAGGTCATGTCGGTGGCGTTTTCTACCGCGGAGAGTTTGCCTGATATTGGCGAGAAGAGCTGGCATCCTCCGGCAGGGATGCGTCTTGGCGCTACATTCTACGTTCGCAATGCTTTTCCGTGGCTAGGCCAATATTTCGGTTTGCAGAAGATCGCGACCACACTGTCACCCGGCATCGGCGGCGTGCTTTCCTGGGGCGGTCGCACACCCGCAAAGACGGCGGCGGCGATCTCGCGGTTGCGTGGATTGCCATGCTGGAATCTTGAAGACGGTTTTTTACGTTCGGTCGGCCTCGGCAAAGCCGGTGCAATCCCTTTTTCGATCGTCGTCGACGATCTCGGTCTGCCCGTCGACGCAAGCCGGCCCTCGCGCCTTGAACGCCTGATCGGCGGTGCGGAAGATGCCGGAGAGCTGGGCAGGGCGATCCGCGAGCAGATCGTCCGCAACAGACTCTCGAAATACAATCATCTGCCGCACAGGGAACCCGCGATCGAGCGGACAACGAAGCGTCGCATCCTGCTGGTCGATCAGGTTGTCGGCGATATCTCGGTCGGCAAGGCGCTCGGTTCACACGCCTCGTTCGAGCGGATGCTTGCAGACGCTTTGGCAAGCGGTGCCCAATGTCTGATCCGGACGCATCCGGATGTCATGGCCGGCCACCGTAAGGGATATCTGACCACGGAAACCGCGGGCAAAGGCGGTGCAATATTTCTCGATGATGCCGTATCGGTCGCATCGATTCTTGAGGTCGTGGATGAGGTCTGGACCGTTTCAAGCCAGTTCGGTTTCGATGCGCTGCTGCGCGGCATCCCGGTCCGTTGCTATGCGGCGCCGTTTTATGCCGGGTGGGGAGTGACGGAAGATCAATTCGGGGTCTACACGAAGGCCATTCTCGCCGATAGACGAACCAGGCGGCGGACTGTCGATCAAATCGCCGCTGCCGCCTTTTCGCTTTATCCGACCTATCGCGATCCGGCGGACTGGCGATTGATCGATGTTTTCCAGGCGATAGAGCTGATCGTTGGGCAGCAGCAGGCAGACGTCGGCAGTTAAAGCATCTCCAACGGCTTCTTTCGCGCCGGCGGCGGGAAGACGGCGTCAAGGGTTGCCCAATCCTCCTCGGTGATGTCGAGCGAGACGGCATCGCGGTTTTCTGCAACGCGTTGCGGATTGGAGGTTTTGGGAATGGCGATCACGCCGTCGCGCTCCAGCAGAAAGGCAAGCGCAACCTGGGCCGGCGTTGCCTGATAGGTCTTGGCGATGTGGATCAGGTCCGGATGATGCGCGAGCCGGCCCTGTTCGATCGGTGAATAGGCCATGATCGGGATGTTGCGCTCCTGGCACCACGGCAGCAGATCGTATTCGACGCCGCGTCGGCCGAGATTGTAGAGCACCTGATTGGTGGCGACATTGCCGCCGTCGGGAACTGCGAGCAGTTCCTCCATATCGTCGACATCGAAATTCGAAACGCCCCAGGCGCCGATCTTGCCTGCGGCTTTCAGGGCTTCGAACGCGGCCACCGTTTCGGACAACGGATACTCGCCGCGCCAATGCAGCAGATAAAGGTCAATGCGGTCGATTTTCATTCGTTTCAAGCTGCGGTCGCAAGCTTGGATAGTCCCCTTGCTGCTTGCGTTGTGAGGATAGACCTTGCTGACGACGAACACCTCATCGCGCCGCCCCTCGATCGCCTTGCCGACGATTTCTTCCGCGCCGCCTTCGCCATACATTTCGGCGGTATCGATTAGTGTCATGCCGAGATCGAGCCCGGCTCCCAAGCTGGCGATCTCTTCCCTAGCCTGGGCGGCTGTTTCGCCCATGTTCCACGTCCCTTGGCCGAGTGCGGGAACCGCAATTCCGGAGGGGAGAGTGACGGTAGGAATAGGGTCGTGCATGGCATGTCCTCGCTGCTTCAGAGGCGAAGGATAAGGGCATTCATCGGGATTTCAATCGAGGCCATTCATGTCACAGTGACAATCCCTCCATGGCATTCGATTCCGAGGCAAATTAGGTTGCTCGGCATAGGCGCAGCTGTGAGAGATGCGCATCGCGCGAATTGACGCTTCGGCTGACTAAAGAGCGGCGTCTGGGAGGCTTTATGGCACTGGATTCATTTCTGGCTCTTCTGTTGTTTGCATTCACGACATCGATTACGCCCGGGCCGAACAATATGATGCTGTTCGCATCGGGCGTGAATTTCGGTTTCCGCCGCACGATTCCGCATATGCTCGGCATCGGCGTCGGTTTTCTGTCGCTGTTGCTGGGCGTCGGGCTTGGGCTCGGGGCATTGCTGCACACCGTTCCGGTGCTCTATACGGGCCTGAAATTCGCCGGCGGAGCCTATCTCGTCTGGATCGCATGGAAGATTGCGACGTCGCGCAGCCTCAGCGAGAAGGAAAGCGGTGTCGAGCCGATGAGCTTCCTGAGTGCTGCCGCCTTTCAATGGGTCAATCCCAAGGCCTGGGTCATGGCGGTCACTGCCATGGCGACCTACACCAATCCCCAGCTCTACCTGATCAGCGTGCTGCTTGTCGGCCTTGCCTTCGCGGCGGTCAACATTCCCAGCGTTTCGACCTGGGCCGGCTTCGGCTCGGCCCTGCGCAACTGGCTTTCCGACCCCGTTCGCCTCAAGCGGTTCAACATTACCATGGCGGTCCTGTTGGTGCTCAGCCTCTGGCCGATGTTAAAATAGCGGTATGGATGGCTTGTTGAGCATCAGCCAGAGGATGCCGATGACAAAGAAAAAGGCGGGGAAGCCGCAAGCAAACCAGATACGATAGAGATGGTGGTAGGCTTCCGGCAACGGCGCTTCGGTCTCGGATGCCGCTCGGGCGAGATCGCGCAGGCGGAGTTGTATCCAGACGACCGGCAGCCAGAAAATGCCGGTCAACACATACAGCAGCAAGGACAGAGCGATCCATCCTTCTTCGAGCGACCAGCCGATCGATTGTGCGAGCAGATAGCCGGTCACCGGCTGAAGGATGACGGCGGTTGCCGTAAAGATGGTATCAGCGATGACGACTGTGCCGGCAACATGTGCAATCACCTTGGGATCGCCCGTGCGATGCGCCATGACCATGAAGAAGGCGATGCCTGCGCCGGTGCCGAACAGCACCGTAGCGCCGATGACATGCACGAGGCGAAGAAGTTCCTCTCCCAGCATCAGCGCTCCTCCAATATCGCAAGGGTGGCAAATGTCAGCAGGATCGACGGCAGTACTTTGACGAATGGCCCGACGGGATCGAGCCAAAGCGATGGTTCGAGCAGGGTGCCGCCGGCAAGATAGCCGAGCGTGACGGCAAGCATTCCGAACAATGCCGAACGTGCGAAAGGCCGCACAAGAACAAAGGCGCCAAGGGCTATATCGAGAAAGCAGGTAATCAGGGTCAAAGCCATCGCCACTCCCTCCGGCATAAAGGGCAGGAAGTGCCGGCTTGCGCCTGTCGGTGCCAGTAAAGGGATGATGCCCGACAGCATCCAGAAGAGCGCGAGGCCAAAGACCATCACCGGCTTTAACAAATAGAGGCGGGCAAACCACAAATCCTGGATGCCGGAAGGACTGGCATCCAGTGTTTCGACGGCCGTCGCCAGGCGTTGACTTGGGAGGTGTTGCCCGTCCCTTCGGCTGAGAACGCCCTCGGACATCACCGCCATCGCAGTTGATCGGAGTGGCGAGCGCCATCCGAGCGTGCCGGCGATGTCAGCCGCCCAGGTCATCGGCCTTGCCAAGCCGGTCGGTATCGGCACGACCCGCGCCGGTGGTAAGCCGAGCCAGCTTCGGTGAAGTATGACCAGTTCGCGGAGTGTCAGCATCTCGCTGGCGGCAAGATCGATATCGGTGCCGGATTGGAAGTCGCCGGCAACCGCTGCCGAAACGACTGCGGCAACATCATCGACCGAGACCGTTTCGACAGGGCTTTGTGCATGGATGAGAGGCAGGAGATAAGGCATGGCAGCAAGCGCACGTAGCAATGCCGTGCCGCCATGGGCATTGCGGCCGAGGACGAGCGCCGGTCGCAGGATGATATGGTTGAGACCGCTTGCCGCCAGCGCCTTGTCAGCACTGCGCTTTGTCGCCAGGAACGGCTGGCCTTGGCCCGCGCCTTCCGTGCGCGCGGAAATCTGCACGACGAGTTCGATCGCCGACCGCGCGGCTGCGGCATAGAGCGCCAGCATTGCTTTTTCCTGCGTGGCGGCGAGATCGTCGGAAAGCCCGTCTTGAAGGGCACCGGCGCAGTTGATGACGATTTGGTGGCTACTTAGCACAGCATGCCAGTCCGATGGATCGGTCATTTCGGCCAGATCAGCTTTGATCCAGCCGATCGACGGATGTTTGACGCGCGCGCGGTCAGGATTGCGGGCAAGGCCGGTGACCATATGCCCATCCCTGCGCAATCGCGCCGCGATCACAGAGCCGATGAAACCAGTTGCGCCAAGAATCAAAATCTTCATGCTGGGCAGACTAGCTAAAAGCACTGACAATGGCAGGGGGTTGCGGCATCTGATCGCGGTTACAACCGATGAAGAAGGCGCTTGGCGGCTCGATGGCTAAGGCTTAGATTTGCGGCTTATTCGGCGGGGAGATACATCATGCACGATCATGACGACCATCATCACCATGATCATGACAACCACTATTCTGACATGCAGGCGCGCGTGAGGGCGCTGGAGACGCTGCTGACGGAAAAGGGGCTGATCGATCCGGCGGCGATCGATGTCATCGTCGAGACCTATGAGACCAAGGTCGGGCCGCGCAATGGGGCGCAGGTGGTGGCGAAGGCCTGGAGCGATCCGGAGTTTGCCGAATGGTTGAAGCGCGACGCGACGGCGGCGATTGCCAGCCTCGGTTTCACGGGGCGCCAGGGCGAGCATATGCGCGCGGTGTTCAATACGACGGAAACACATAATCTCATCGTTTGCACGCTCTGCTCCTGCTATCCGTGGTCGGTGCTCGGCCTGCCGCCGGTCTGGTACAAGGCGCCAGCCTATCGCTCTCGTGCGGTCATCGATCCACGCGGCGTATTGGCCGAATTCGGTCTGACGCTGCCTGAGGGCAAGACGATTCGCGTCTGGGATTCGACGGCGGAGCTTCGCCATCTCGTCATTCCGGAACGTCCTGATGGCACCCAGGGTATGAATGAGGCGGCGCTTGCCGATCTCGTCAGCCGTGACGCCATGATCGGCACCGCGATCGCCAAGGCTCCGGAGGTGACGCTATGAGCGGGCCGCACGATCTCGGCGGGCAGATGGGCTTCGGGCCGGTGGCGCCGGAACCGAACGAGCCGGTCTTCCATGCGGAATGGGAAAAGCGGGCGCTCGGCATCACACTCTCCTGCGGTGCCTTCGGCGCCTGGAGCATCGATGAAAGCCGGCATGCGCGCGAAAATATCCCTCCGGCCGAATATCTTGCCGCCAGCTATTATGAGATCTGGATGCGCGGGCTCGAGACGCTGCTGGAACGGCATGGTTTCGTAACGCACGAGGAGCTGCGAGCCGGCCATTCGTCGGGACAGGGAGCGGTTCCGAAACGCGTTCTGAAGGCCGATATGGTTGCCGGTGCTCTCGCCAAGGGCGGCCCCTGTGATCGGCCGGTCGATGCGGCACCGCTGTTTGTGGTCGGCGATCGCGTGCGGACGAAGAATATCAATCCGATGGGACATACGCGTTTGCCGCGCTATGCCCGAGCCAAGGCGGGGGTGGTGGAAGCCGTGCAGGGCTCGTTCGTTTTTCCCGACGACAACGCTCATGGCAAGGGCGAGAATCCGCAGTGGATCTACACGGTTGTCTTCGATGGCCCGGAAATCTGGGGCGAGGGCGCCGATCCAATGCTTACCGTCTCCATCGATGCCTGGGAGAGCTATCTTGAGCGCGTCTGAGACTTCGTCGGTCCTAGCGCAATCGCCGCAACTGCCGAAATCCGAAGATGGCGAGCCGGTCTTCCCCGAACCTTGGGCGGCGGAGGCTTTCGCGATGACCGTGCATCTGCACGAAAAGGGCTTGTTCAGTTGGGGCGAATGGGCGGAGCAGCTTTCTGCCGAATTGCACAAGCCAGGCCGCGCCGAAGACGGCAGCGATTATTTCGACTGCTGGGTGGCGGCATTATCCAACCTGCTGATCAGCCGCGGCATCGCCGATGCCGGTGCGATCCTCGACCTGCAAAGGAGCTGGCAGCGCGCGGCGGAAGCGACGCCGCACGGCAAGCCGATCCTGCTGGAGAACGATCCGGAACGCTGAGGGGTTAGGACGAAAACTGCTTGTAGCATTCGTCCGCCACCTGCCTCAGCATGTCGCGCGAAATTTCGCCGGTGACGGCATAGCCGAGCTTGCCGTCGATCCAATAGAAGGTCTCGACTGCGCCGACGCTGGTAAAGCGGAAACTGGTCGTGGTGTTTTCCTTGTTGCTGCCGATGAGAACGGTCAGGCGTTGGCCGGCGGCGTTCTCATACATGAAGAGTGCGCCGGGGGTGCCATTGACGGGCAGCAACCGGCCGCCGACGAGCTGGAAGCCGAGCGTCTGCAGGCTCGGCACCTTGAGAGCGGCGACATTCATGCGCTTGCCGAGCCAGGTGGCGAGATGCGCTTCCTGATCCGCGCCGACCTCGACCGGGTGGCGGACATCGCTTGCGTAGACCACGAAGGCCGATTGCGCCTGCCGCGGCAGGGCTTCGATAGCCGTCACGCGAAGGTCCGGCTGCGTCAGAAGCGGCGGGCCGAAATGGCCGGCGGCAGCGCCAACCAGGAAGATCGCCAAGGAGGCCGCGGCCATCGGCAGCCAGCGAAGCCGTGGTGACGTTGCGGCAGGCACATGCGTCGCGAGGGGCGGCGAGACCATCTTACGGTCACCTTCCTTCGAGATTGCGTATGGCGCAAACAATGCCTTGATGTCGGCGTTTTGCGCCTGCCAGGTGAAGATCAGATCCGCTTGTTCAGGATTTTCGGTAAGCCAGGCTTCCAGCCGGACGTGGTCATCCGGCGGCAGCAGTCCGTCTGCAAAGGCGTGGAGATCCGCTTCGGTCACGGTCGGGTTACGTTCGTTCATTTCGGTCTCCGAAGCGTAATGACATTCTCGGCGCTCATCAGATTGGTCATTTTCCGGCGCGCCCGCGACAGGCGCGACATCACGGTGCCGATCGGAATATCCAGTGTGGTGGCGACATCCCGATAGCTGTAGCCTTCGACCACGACCAGCATCAGCACGGCGCGATAATCCTCCCCGAGGCTGTTCAGTGCCGCTTCCAATCGCGAGCGCTCCAACGGATCGCTGGGGGTCTCAGTGGTCGGCAGATCCGCGCTGTCATCGAGATCGACGAAGCTGCGGCGACCTTGCTGGCGCAGGCCGTTGCGGTAGAGATTGGTCATGATGGTGAGCACCCAGCCGCGCAGGTTCAGTCCGCGCCACTGGCTGCGCCGCGCCAGCACCTTTTCCACGCAATCCTGAAGAAGATCCTCGCCATCGGCGTCGGAGCGGGTGAGGCTGCGCGAATAGCGCCTCAACGAGGGCAGGAGCGCCAGCACCTGCGCCTCGAAGCTGTCGGGCGCGAGGGAGGCTTCCCCCGCGTCCCCGCCGGTCCGATCAGGGCCGTGCGACATCCCACACACCCTTGAAGCCATCGCCGGCAACATCACCAGCCTTGGTATCCTTGACGTAGTAATAAAGCGGCATGCCGTCCTTCGCCCATTGCTTTTTCCCGTCCTTGCGGGTGATGATCGAGTATGCGCCTTCCCCCTTGGCTTTGCTATCGGCCATCAGCGGCGGCCATGCCTTGGCGCAATCGTCATTGCAATTGGAGACACCCTTCTTGTCATTCTTGAAGGTGTAGAGCGTCATGCCGTTTTCGCCTGTGAGAACCTTGCCCTTGGCGCTTTCGGCGGTTTTTATTGGGGCGGCGGCAAAGGCCGACGTTGCTACGACCGACGCCATGACCAGGATCGGCAAGAATTTCGCGGCTTTCATGATGTTTCTCCTCGGAATGGTAAACCTAATGGTCTAGGCCCCACGTTTTGCGTTGCCGGACATGAGACACGAATTGCCCCAATTTTATTCCGAAAATTCCGCGTTTTTTTACTGCTTGCTTCTGCTGGCCGAATCCTGCCAAGTCGGCGCATGCAATTCGCACCACAACAAGACGAAGCGCTCAAGGCCGTTGCCAAATGGCTGAAGGAACGGCGCTCGCCGCTGTTTCGCCTGTTCGGCTATGCCGGGACGGGCAAGACGACGCTTGCGCGGCATTTTGCCGAGGATGTAGACGGTGAGGTGCTGTTTGCCGCCTTCACCGGCAAGGCGGCGCAGGTGCTGCGCTCGCGTGGCGCCAGCAATGCCAAGACCATCCATTCGCTGATCTATCGCCCGCGCGGCGAGGAGGCCGTTGAAGACGAGGAAACCGGCAAGACGTCGATCGCTCCGATGTTCACCATCAACCGGCAGAGTCCAGTCGCCAAGGCGGCGCTGATCATCGTCGACGAATGTTCGATGGTGGACGAAGCACTCGGCAAGGACCTGATGAGTTTCGGCACGCCGATTCTCGTCCTCGGCGATCCCGGACAGTTGCCGCCGGTCTCGGGCGGTGGTTTCTTCACCAATGACGAGCCGGACTATCTGCTGACGGACATTCACCGTCAGGCCCGCGACAATCCGATCATCCAGCTCGCCATGCATGTACGTGAGGGCAAGGAGATCATGCACGGCGACTACGGCACGGCGAAGGTGATTTCGAAGAACGAGGTGACGCAGCCGCTGGTGCTCGAGGCGGATCAGGTGTTGGTCGGCACCAACCGTACGCGCCGGCGCTACAATCAGCGACTGCGCGAGCTCAAGGGTTTTACAGCCGAATATCCGCAGTCCGGCGACAAGCTGGTCTGTCTGCGCAACGATCCCGCCAAAGGCCTGCTCAACGGTTCGCTCTGGCAGGTGATGACATCGTCCAGGGAAACGACGAAGCCCGGCATCAATCTGCTTGTCCGGCCGGAAGATGACGACATGGATCGGGGTGCGGCGAAGATCAAGCTGCTGAAGCAGGCCTTCGAGGATGTCGAGGGCGAAATCCCCTGGTCGACCCGCAAGCGCTATGATGAATTCGATTACGGCTATGCGCTGACCGTGCATAAAGCGCAGGGTTCGCAATGGAACAATGTGGTGTTGTTCGATGAAAGCTGGGCGTTTCGCGATACGCGCGAGCGCTGGCTCTATACGGCGATCACGCGCGCCGCCGAGACGCTGACGATCGTCCGGTAAAGCTTAGCTATTCAGGTCGTGACGCCGATGGCGGCGTCATATAAAGACGGTCAATGCTGCGCCGGAAAGAGATCAGATGTCTTCGCCATGAGAACGAGTGAGCTCTGCGGTGCTGTCATACTCAAGGAGATCGGCGACTTTCTGCATCTGCCGGTTCAATTCGGACATCTCAAGGATGAGTTCGCGCTTGCGATGGTTGAGGGCCGTGCGGAAGATCGCCTCGGCATCGTCCGGCGTTTCCGCATCGTCAAGCTTTTCCATGATTTCCTGAATGACGGCGATCGACATGCCGATTTCGCGGCAGGCGGTAATGACGGCCATGCGCAGCACATCGTCTGTGCCGTAGATGCGCATCAGCCCATGGCGATCGGCTGAGATCAGCCGCTTTTCCTCATAGAAGTGCAGCGTCCTGTGCGTCACCCCGAAAGCATTGGCCATATCGGCAATGGCAACCGCTCCCTCCGGCAGGTCAGAAGGAAGTGCTGTCTCAGGCAGGAACCGGTACTTAGCACGTGCTTGCGAAATGAGATTGGCGGCAGCAAACGGACGTTTGGAACCGTCGGACATGAGTCCCTCCATATTTCCATCCCCTTTTTGTCGCGGCGCCCCACGCCACGATCGAGTGCCCTATTTTTTTGTCGACGGAGGAGGTCGCAGTTACGCCCAACTCGATTTTACAAAAACGCGACCAACAAACGCAGATGTCGCCGATGAAAATTCTTAGGTTTCATAAGGACAAATTTACCGTGGGCGAGCTTTGAGCCCCCTCATTCCCGGACGAATCAAATTAGGCGTCCGATACAATGACGCTATCGGGTTTCGCCGAAATTATAAGTTGCCCGAATGGGGTATCGTCGGACGGACGGGACGGCAAAAGTGGGGAAGACCATCAATCTTTTGCATGAGTCGATGTTCGAATCTCGTTGGTCTTACAGCGTGCAATCGCATAAAACGGATGTATTATCCTCTTTATAAATCATGGATTTCGATCATGCCCGCCAAGCTCTCCGTGAACCTCAACGCTATCGCCATGTTGCGTAACCGGCGCGATCTTCCCTGGCCGAGCGTCACCGGGTTGGGGCGGATCGCTCTTGCCGCCGGTGCCAGCGGCTTGACGGTGCATCCGCGGCCCGATCAGCGGCATATCCGCTTCTCGGATCTGCCCGATATCCGGGCATTGATCGATGATGAATTTCCAGAGGCGGAGTTCAATATCGAAGGCTATCCGACCGACGAGTTCTTTGATCTCTGCGCATCCGTGGAGCCGGAGCAGGTGACGCTGGTGCCTGACGATCCCTCGCAGGCGACATCCGACCATGGCTGGGATTTCCGTAAAAATCGCGATCTGCTGGCCGAGGTTGTCGCCAAATATAAGAAGATCGGCTGCCGTGTTTCATTGTTTGCCGACGGCGACGGCGATGGCGAGGCTGTGAAGATCGCCAAGGACGTTGGTGCCGACCGCATCGAGCTTTACACCGGTCCCTATGGCGGCTGCTATGACGCACCGGAGCGGGCTGCCGTCATTCTCGAGGGCCTCGGCAAGACTGCGGATGCGGCATTTGCCAACGGACTTGCCGTCAATGCCGGTCATGATCTAACGGTCGCCAACCTGCCGGCGCTCCTCAAGCGCATTCCGAAGCTTGCCGAAGCGTCGATCGGTCATGGACTGACCGCCGATGCGCTGGAATACGGCATGGCCGAGACGGTGCGGCGGTTTTGCCGGGCTTGCGGTCAGGCGGTTTAACGGGCAGGTTTTGGGCTGGTCAGGCGAGGACGCGGTTGGCGCGCTGTAGTGCCAGGCCCCTCATCCTAGCCTTCTCCCCGCATTGCGGGGAGAAGGGGCGATGGAGCAAACAATTGGCCCGGACGAGCTGTGTTTGAGGCGAGGCACGAGGGTGCGGCAACGATAATCTCGCCTGACCATCCCATAAACTCAGCCTGCCAACGCGGCCTTGTGTTCCTCGACGAAGCTGCGCAGCGTCTGCGGCTCCTTGCCGGTCAGCTTGTTGAAGTCATTCGTGAGGATATTGAAATTGCCGGCGCGGATGTTGGCATCGAAGGAGACCAGCATGTCGACGACGAATTTCGGCAGGCCGGCGCCGGTCAGGCCGCCGGCGAGCTGTTCGTCATTGACATGCACGACGTCCAGCGGATGGCCGGTGATCTTGCTGACGACGCTCGCGACGTCCTCTACGGTGACGGCGGTCGAGCCCGTCAGCGTGTAAGTGGCGTTTTCCGTCGTGTCGGAAGCCAAAGCGGCGGCAATGGCCAGCGCGCAGTCTTCGCGGCTGATGTTGCTGACTCGGCCGCCGGCGGTCGCGGTGTACCACTTGCCGGCTTCTAGGCTGTGCGGCAGACCCATCAGATAATTGTCGAAATACCAGGCATCCTGCAGGATCGTGTAGCTGATACCGCTTGCCTTGATGGCGTTTTCGGTGCCGAGGTGGTCTGGCGCGAAGCTGACGAGCGAACCTTCCGGGGCAGGCATGGAGGTGTAGAGAATATGCTTCACGCCAGCCTTCTTCGCGGCATCCACGGCAGCCGTGTGCTGCTTGAGGCGCAGGCCGGGGACGCCGAGCGCGTCGGTGCTGATGATCAGCAGGCGATCGACACCGGCGAAGGCGGCGGACAGGGTAGCGGCGTCATCAAAATCAGCCTTGCGGGTGACGACGCCCTTCGCGGCGAGGTCGGCAAGCTTCTCAGGGCTGCGGGTCGCGGCAATGATGCGGCCAGGGGCGACCTTGTATGTCTCCAGCAGGTGATGGATGACGCGCTGGCCAAGCTGACCCGCGGCGCCGGTGACGAGAAGAGTGCTGCTGCTCATGTTTTTCCCTTGTTCTACCGCTGCGGATTTGCGGCGGTTTTAGCGCTCTCAAAAAGAGACTAGCGCTAGAATAGGAATTGACTTCGGTCTGTAAAGAAGGCAGTTTTTCCGCTCTACGTTACCAAAAGGGAACCGACCCACATGGGCGCCAACACCGTCGTTAATCTGCGCAGCACGGAGGCTCCGTTGCGCGTCTTTGATCTTAGCAAATTCGATGCCACCAATTGCCCGGTGCGGGATCTGATCTCGCAGATCGGCGGCAAGTGGTCGGTGTTGCTGCTGGAAGCCCTGGCACAGCGGCCATATCGTTTTGGCGAGTTGCGGCGTATAGTGCCCGACATTTCCCAGCGCATGTTGACCCAGACGCTGCGGGACCTCCAGCGCGACGGCTATGTCGACCGCGAGGTGTTTCCGACCAAGCCGCCGAGCGTCGAATACCGCATGACCGATCTCGGCCGCTCGCTCTATGTGCCTTTGGCGCAGCTCTTGAATTGGGCCGAGGCCAATCATGATGCCGTACGCGCTGCACGCGTCCGTTTCGATCAACCGCAGGACTGAGCGCGGCCGGTGAAATCCCTGAAAATTGCGATCATTGGCGCGGGACCTGCGGGCCTTGCTGCTGCTTTGTTTCTCTCGCGCGCTGGCCATACGACGGAGATTATCGAGCGGTTCGATAATCCGGCGCCAGTCGGATCCGCGCTGATGCTGCAGCCCACCGGCCTGACGGTGCTGGAATCGCTCGGCCTCGGTCCTGCCATCCACGCTGCCGGCAATCGCATCGACCGGCTGTTCGGCACCGAGACGAAGCGTGGCCGCATGGTTCTTGACGTGCGCTATGATACTCTGGCGGGCGGGCGCTATGGGCTGGCGGTTCATCGCGCCGCGCTGTTCGATACGCTTTACGATGAGGTCTCCGCACGGAGACACCTTGTCTTCACCGGACGGCGAGTGACCGGGACCCTGGAAGAGGGCGGTCACACCTATCTTATAATTGAGGGCGGCGAGCGGCTGGGGCCGTATGATCTTGTCATCGACGCGAGCGGCGCGCGATCTGAATTGATCGCTGCTTTGCCGGTCGCACCACGGACGCGTAATCTCGCCTATGGCGCTTTCTGGGCGACGCTGGATTGTCCCGATGGACTGGTGGACGAGAGGGCGCTGACGCAACGCTACGACCGGGCGAAAGTGATGATCGGCGTGTTGCCGATCGGACGGCGGAAGCCGGAGCTGCCGAAGCAGGCGGCATTTTTCTGGAGCTTGAAAATAGCACATGCCGATGAGGTGCGAAGGCTGGGGCTCGATCGCTGGAAGTCGGCGGTTCGCGGCTATTGGCCGGAATGCCAGCCACTGCTCGATCAGATTGTTGATTGGGAGCAATTGACGCTGGCACGCTATGCTCATCGAACCGCGGCCATGCCCTATAGCGGCCGCACAGTCTTCGTCGGCGACTCCGCACATTCGACCAGCCCGCAACTCGGGCAGGGCGCCAATATGGCGCTGCTGGATGTGGCGGCCCTTGCACATGCGCTGGCGGGCAGCGAGGATATTGGCGCTGCGCTTGCCGCCTATGCAAAAGCGCGGCGGATGCATGTGCGGCTGTTTCAGTTGCTGTCGCTGGCGTTTACGCCCTTCTACCAGTCGGATTCGGTAGCACTGGCATGGATCCGGGATCGACTGGTTGCCACCATTGCCAAGGTGCCGCCGGGGCCGCAGATCTTGGCGTCGATTGTCTCCGGCACCTTGATCGATCCCTTTGCCTCGGCCGGCCTCAGCGAATGCGACTGGCTGCAGAGTGTCGTCGTTCCGCAGCCGTCCTGATCATTTCTGTCGTTCGGTCAGGAAGATGAGCAGCGCCACCACCGGGAAGCAGACGCCGATCCACGAGGCGAGATTCCAGCCGCCGGTGGCATAGGCCCAGCCGCCGATCGCAGAGCCGAACGCGCCGCCCGCAAAGAATGTCGCCATGTAGAGACCGTTCAGGCGGCTGCGATGTTCGGCGCTCAGCGCAAAGATGGCGCGCTGGCCGAGCACGAGATTGGTCTGCACGCCGAAATCGAGCAGAATGCCGGAGAGCGTCAACGTTACGAGCGCCAGCAGCGAACCGCTGCCGGAAGCGTGACCGATGAGGAAGGCGACGATGGCGAGCACGAGGGCGAAGGTCGTGGCAAGCTTCGTCCAGCCGCGATCGGCGACACGACCGGCAATCGGCGAAGCGACCGCGCCCGCAGCACCAGCCAGCGCGAAGAGGGCAATGCCGTTCTGCGTGAGGCCGAAGGCAGGACTTGCCAGCAGCAGCGGCGTCGTTGTCCAAAACAGGCTGAAGGCACCGAACATGCAGGCCTGATAGAGCGCTCGGCGCTGCAGCACCGGCGTATGCAGCGCGAGATGGCCCATTGAAGAGAGCAGTTGGCCATAGTGCAGCCTGGTGTGTGGAACGCGGGTCGGCAGAGCGATGCGAAGGATGATGGCAAGCGCGATCATGACACAGGCTGAGAGGATATAGACTGCGTGCCAGGAGGAGAGTTCCGATAGGAAGCTCGCCGCTGGCCGGGCCAGCATGATGCCGCAAAGCAGGCCGCTCATGACATTGCCGACAACCGCGCCGCGGCTGGCATCCGGCGCCATGTGGGCGGCGAAAGGCACCAGCACCTGTACCGCGACTGAGGCGAGGCCGATGCAAAGCGACGCAAGCAGGAAGAGCGACGGTGACCAGGCGAATGCGGCGCCGACGAGCGCCACGGCCGAAAGGCCGATCAGCGTCAGCACCAGTCTGCGGTTTTCCAGGAGGTCACCGAGCGGCACGATCAGCAGCAGGCCGAGACCATAACCGATCTGCGTCAGCGTCACGATCAGACCGGTCGCTGCCGGCGTGAAGCCGAGCGCCTGGCTGATCGGGCCGGCCAGCGGCTGGCCGTAATAGAGATTGGCGGCCACCAGCCCGCAGGCGGCGGCAAACATGAATGTCAGCAGGGGTGAAATGGTCTTTTCGGGAAGCGGAGCGCTCTCGCGTCTCGCTGCGGCGGTTGCAGACATATCTTGATCCTTGATGCGGGCAGGGGAACGTGTCCCCCGAAAATTCGTGTGAAAAAGTCAGTTCAGTAGTGTCAGGGCAGTTTCGGCGACGGCGATCATCTGTTCTCGGGTGCGGCCGGTTTTGCCGATCACGCGCATGCCTTTCGTCAGGCTGAGCAGCATGCGAGCCGTGTCTTCCACATCGAGCCGGTCCGATACCGAGCCGTCCTTCTGTCCGAGGCGGATCAGATCGACGAGCAACTGCTCGTCGACATCGAAGGCGAAGGCTACGCGGTTGGCGACTTCTGCGTCAAACAAAGCGAGCTCGGTGGCGCTGCCGACAACAAGGCAACCCTGGCGGCCAACCGCTCCGCTGGACGATTCCGCAAAGATGATCAGGAATGTGCGCAGCTTTTCGTAGGCGTTGGGTGCAGCAGCGAGGCGCTCGTCCCTGAGCCTGCAGCGCACATTCCGGTAGCGATCGAAGGCGGCAAGGAAGATGCCGCGCTTATCCTTGAACGCCTTGTAGACACTGCCCGCGGTCAGCCCCATGGCCTCGGTGAGTTCGCTGATCGAAGCGGCGTAATAGCCGCGCTCGGAAAAGACCCGCAGCGCCTGATCGAGCGCTGCATCCATATCGAATTCCCGCGGGCGGCCCCGAAGTTTCGGGGAAATATCCAGTGCGTCTGTCGTCATGCAGACTATTTAGGAAATGGTCGTTTCCAAATCAAGCGAAATTTTGCGGCGCAACATAATTGTGATGCGGGATTATCTGCTTTAGAGATCCAGCACCCACGTCTGGCCGTTCAATTCCGGACCGAACATGCGGTGTTTTTCTTCCGAGACGAGCCGGAATCCAGATTGGATATAGATGCCGCGTGCGGCATCGAGGATATCGTTGGTCCAGAGAGAAAGCTGACGGTAGCCGGCGCTGCGGGCAAAACGGATGCATTCGCCGACCAGCAGTTTGCCGAGGCCGAGGCCTCTCGCTGTTTTGTCGACATAAAGCAGCCGGAGCTTTGCGATGCCGTCGTCGCTATCGGCGACCATGACGGAACCTACATTCAGTCCGCCCCGCTCGACAATCCAGCATCGGTCCTTCTGCGGATTGAAGTTGGAGAGGAATTTCCCTGCTACCTCGGCGACCAAGCCTTCGAAACGCAGATCCCAACCGAATTCCTCGCAATAGAAGCGCGCCTGGCTCTGGACGATCCAACCGATATCGCCGGGGCGATGAGCGCGGATGATGGCGGGCGGCATGGCATTGGCGCTGGGGTTGAGGACGTTCTGGATCGTTCGCATCGCATCGACGACGCGTTCGGGCTCACCGATCGCTAGCGCGTCGAAATGCCCGGCGATTTCGGCGCGCGAGCGGCGCACGAATTCATGGAATTGCTGCTGTCCCTTATCGGTGACCGTGATAATCTGGCTGCGTAGATCATCCGGATCGGGCTTGGTTTCGATCAATCCGTCTTCGCGAAAGCGCTTCAGAATGCGGCTGAGATAGGCGGGATCGAGATGCAGGTCACGCGTCAATGTCGAAGCGGCGACGCCGCCGCGCGAGCCGATTTCGAACAGCACACGGACATCGGTCAAAGCGTATGGGCTGTCGAGATAGGCTTTATTCAGAACGCCGAGGAAATTGGTATAGAAGCGATTGAAGTCGCGGACTGCATCGATGGTCGCAAGTTCCGTCGTAACAAGCATGGAGATCGTCTCCTCACAATATAGGAGACGATGTCCATCATTTATTGGACTCAGTCAAGTAAATTCGACTTGATTATGCGGCCTTGCTAGCGCCTGCCTTTTCACCTTCGAGAGCGAAATCGACAGCCTTCTCCGCGTGGATCGTCGTGGTGTCGAAGCCCGGCAAAACAAGTGCATTCGGATCAAGGATCAGGCAGATCTCGGTGCAGCCGAGGATGACGCTGTCGGCGCCCTTGGCCTTGGCGCGTTCGATGATTGCCATCAGCTTCCGGCGCGACTCGTCCTTGACGATGCCGGCGCAGAGTTCGTTGAAGATGATGTCGTGGGTAATCGTACGGTCTTCAGCGTCCGGTACCATGACGGAGACACCGTTGCGGGCCATGCGATCGGTGTAGAAGCCATGCTCCATCGTGTAGCGGGTGGCCAGCAGCAGCGGCTTGACGCGACCGGCATCCTTCAACGCAGCCGCCGTTTCGTCGATGATGTGGATCAGCGGAATGGAGACGCGCGCGGCAACTTCCGGTGCGATCAGGTGCATGGTGTTGGTGCAGATCAACACGCATTCGGCGCCGGCGGTCTGCAGACGCTGCGCGGCATCACCAAGACGGGCAGCGGCATCCTCCCAACGTCCGGCCTTCTGCAAGGCGACGATGTCTTCGAAATTGACAGAGTACATCAGCACCTCAGCCGAGGCGAGGCCGCCCCGTCTGTCGCGCACCATCTCATTGATAAGACGATAATAAACCGCGGAACTCTCGAAACTCATGCCGCCGATCAGGCCGATTGTGCGCATACTGCTGCTCTCCGTTCTCGATTATGAATAGCAGAATATTGAGGCATTTTACGCGCCTCGTGTTTGCAATTTTTGTCGTATCTGCGGTTTTTTACGAAAAATTTTGCGTCGATACCGTATTATGCACAAAAACACAGCGTCATTGCGGAGATGGCTGCACATGCTTGACGAACGCGACCGAAAGATTCTCGATCTTTTGCAGGCCGATGCCGGCATTTCGGTGACCGATCTTGCCGACCGCGTGGCGCTGTCTGTGTCGGCCTGTTCCCGGCGCATCCAGCGGCTGGAGGAAAGCGGCCATATCGCCAGACGCATTGTCGTGCTCGACCGCGAGAAGATGGGTGTGCCGACTACGCTCTATGCGCTGATCAAGACAGCGCATCATGCCGACGAGTGGATCGAAACTTTTCGCAAGGCGATCAGCGATATTCCCGAGATCGTCGAGGCGCACCGGCTGACCGGCAATCACGACTACATCCTGAAAATCGTGCTGCCGCGTGTCGAGCATTACGATGTCATCTACAAGAAGATCGTGCGCCGGGTGGAACTCTTCGACGTTTCGGCATCAATCTCGATGGAAGTGTTGAAAAGCGGCGTGACGATCCCGGTCAGCTATGCCGAGTGAAGCGATGTCGTTTGCGGAACGATGTAGCGAGTGCCCCTAGGTTTTGCGAAGTATCATTGACGGCAACTTGGCGCCATTTGCGGACATCGTAGGCGGATGGATGTCTCTGCATCAAGAATTTCGGTATCAAAATTATTCATTAGAGCGATACACGGTCCACGATGGATTTCACGGTTCAGAGGCAATAGCCTAATCGCAATAAAGTCAGCCGCAAGATTTCAACAGGACGCCACTTCGGCATGGCTGGCTGTCAGTATGTTTGAACAGGTTCTCGATGGCGCTTCTCGACGCAAATGCCGTTAATCCAATTACCCTGCCCGATGGGACTGTATATAGGGACACGGTGTATCTGAAGAACGTCATAGACCATCCGCGCATGGAGATCGGCGATTTCAGCTATTACACACATTCTGGAAGGCCCGAAGACACAGCCGGGATTCTGGCCCCTTATCTTGGTCATAGCGTTCGCGAACGGCTGGTGATCGGCAAGTTTGTCCAGATTGCCAGAGGAAGCTATTTCATTACCAGTTCGGCTAACCATCCGATGACTGGCTTCACCACCTATCCGTTTCGCATCTTCAAACCAGAGACCTTTGGCTACAAAGACCTGCCCGTGAAGGACACGATTGTGGACCACGATGTATGGATTGGCCAAAACGCGGCAATTATGCCGGGTGTCCACATAGGTGCGGGTGCAATTGTCGCTGCCGCCTCGGTCGTTGCTCGCGACGTACCACCCTACGCAGTTGTCGGAGGAAATCCGGCATCTATCATCCGAATGCGCTATTCCAGCGAAGTTATCAGCGAGCTTCTTCGTCTTGCCTGGTGGGACTGGCCTATAGATAAAATCGAAGCAAACCTAACGGCACTCAGCAGCGGCGACATGGCCACACTCAGGCTGGCTTGAACGATAAGCGCCCGGCATCTCTCGCGTCCGCTTCGGACCGAAAGCTGCCGCTGGTAACATCTGCCATCAAATTCCGGTCATTTGCTTGCGCCCCCGCACAGGTGCCATGCACAAAAGATGGTTGCCGGCTATGGTTCTCAACCCTACGTTTGCGAAGAGAAACAGATGCGGGGTGTCGTCGTGCAGGATCATCACGTTGTCGTCGTTGGGGGTGGGTTTGGCGGCTTGCAGCTCGTCAACGATCTCAAGGGAACTCCGGTCCGCGTCACGCTGATCGACCGGCGCAATCATCACCTGTTTCAGCCGCTGCTCTATCAAGTCGCTACCACTTTGCTTTCCACTGCCGAGATCGCCTGGCCGATCCGCAGTCTTTTTCGCGATCGGCCGGAGGTGACGACGCTGCTGGCGGAGGTCGTCGGCGTTGACAGTAACGCGCATGTGGTGACGCTGAAGGGCGGCGCTACGATCGCATATGACACGCTCGTGCTGGCAACGGGCGCCACGCATGCCTATTTCGGACATGACGAATGGGAACCGGTGGCGCCAGGATTGAAGACGCTGGAGGATGCGACGACGATCCGCCGCCGCGTTCTGCTGGCCTTCGAACGGGCCGAAATGGAAAACGATCCCGCCATCCGTGATGCTCTGCTGACTTTCACCATCGTCGGCGCCGGGCCGACCGGCGTCGAGCTTGCCGGCATTATCGCCGAGCTGGCCAGAACGACGCTGCCGAAGGAGTTCCGCAACATAGACACGACCAAGGCCAGGATCATTCTTGTCGAAGCCGGGCCGCGTGTTCTCCCAAGTTTTGACGAAGGCTTGTCCTCCTACGCCCACAAGGCGCTGGAAAACTTGGGCGTCGAAGTTCGTACTGGAAAACCCGTCACATCCTGCACAGCGGAGGGCGTAACGATCGGCGAGACCTTCGTGCCGAGCCGGACGATCGTCTGGGCCGCTGGCGTGCAGGCTTCGCCCGCGGCTGAATGGCTCGGCGTCCCGGCCGATCGCGCCGGCCGCGTCATGGTCGACAAGGAATTGAGAGCACCCGGCGAGGCGGATATCTTCGTTATCGGCGACACCGCGGCGGTGGCGCGCGACGATGGCAGCCCCGTGCCGGGCATCGCGCCGGCTGCAAAGCAGCAGGGGGCTTACGTCGCCAAAGTCATACGGGCAAGGCTATCGGGCCAGCCGGCGCCGGGGCCGTTTCGCTATCGTCACCAGGGAAGTCTTGCCACCATCGGCAAAAGTGCAGCAATTATCGATTTCGGCTGGATCAAGCTCAGGGGCTGGATCGCCTGGTGGGTCTGGGGCCTCGCCCACATCTACTTCCTGATCGGGACGCGCTGGCGTATTGCCGTCGCTTGGAGCTGGCTATGGATCTATTTCAGCCGCCAGCATAGCGCACGACTGATCACGCAGAGGGAAACCATGCGCGACGACTGAAAAAGGGCGGCATCCGGGAGGACGCCGCCCTTCGCGGGTTTACGCCAACGAGGCAATATCGATGACGAAGCGATAGCGGACGTCGCTCTTCAGCACACGCTCATAGGCTTCATTGACCTGATCGATATTGATTACCTCGATCTCCGATGCAATGTTGTGCTTGCCGCAGAAATCGAGCATTTCCTGGGTTTCCTTGATCGAGCCGATCATCGAACCGGACAGGCTGCGGCGGCCGGGAATCAGCGAGAAGGCATGGACCGGAACCGGATGCTCGGGCGCACCGACGACGACCATGCTGCCATCGACCTTCAGCAGGCTGAGATAGGCGTTCCAGTCGACGGCGATACCAACCGTCATGATGAGGAGGTCGAACATGCCGGCAAGCGTCTTGAATGTTTCGGCGTCGCTCGTCGCGTAGTAGTGATCGGCGCCGAGACGCAGACCGTCTTCCTTTTTCGACAGCGTCTGGCTGAGAACGGTGACGTCTGCACCCATGGCGTGGGCGATCTTGACGCCCATATGGCCGAGGCCGCCCATGCCGACGATCGCAACTTTCTTGCCGGGGCCGGCCTTCCAGTGGTGCAGCGGCGAGTAAAGCGTGATGCCGGCGCAGAGCAGTGGAGCTGCAGCGTCAAGCGGAAGATTGTCGGGGATGGAAAGGACATAGCCTTCCTTGACGACGATCGAATCCGAATAGCCGCCATAGGTCGGCGTTTCGCCGTCGGCTTCGACGTCGTTGTAGGTCTGGACCACGCCGGGCATGTAATGTTCTAGGTCGAGATCGCGGGTGGCGCAAGTCGTGCACGAATTGACGAAGCAGCCGACGCCAACGCGATCGCCAACCTTGAATTTGGTCACTTTCGAGCCGACCGCGCTGACGATGCCGGCGATCTCATGACCCGGAACCATCGGATATTTGGCATTGCCCCATTCGTTGCGGGCCTGATGAATGTCGGAATGGCAGATGCCAGAGAATTTGATCGCGATGACGACGTCGTCCTCGTTCGGATCACGGCGTTCGAAGGTGAACGGAGTGAGCGGCTTGGAAGCGTCGGTTGCTGCATAACCCTTTGCGATAGGCATGGGAGGTTCCTTGAGGTGGGTTGGGAATGGAATTGAGACGCTGGACTATGCATCGAGACCGGGCCGCAGCGTTAGAGCGATCCTGCAAGCTTTATGTACGATCCTGCGAATCTAAATTGACGGCGGCTCTTTTTCAGCGAGAGGGGTTCACCTAGATAAGCCTCTACACGCTCTCAAAAACAATCGGTTGCGCATGACACTGGCTTTCAATCCCAATCAGGAACTCGCCTCCATCGTTGCCCGTTTCGCCACAGGGGACGGAGAACACCGCACGCCGATAGACGGTCTCAATCTATACCGGCAGTCGGCGGTCACCGTTTGGCAACACGGGGCCTATCGACCCTCCTATGCCGTTGTGGTTCAGGGGCGGAAGAGCTTGACGGTGGGGGCCGATACCTACCACTATGGTGTCGGCGAGTATATTCTGACCGCCCTCGACCTGCCGGTATCGACGCAGGTCACCAATGTCCGCAATGACACTCCCTATCTTTGCTTCTCCATGGTGCTCGACAGCGAGCGGCTGAAGGAGCTGTTATCGCGTGTCAATATTCCGCGCCAAGCAATGACGGCGGAACCTATGCGCGGGCTGGCGGTCAATGCGGCATCACCGGAACTGCTCGATGCCTCGCTGCGGCTGCTTAGACTGCTCGACCGACCTGAGGATATTCCGGCCATGGCGCCGTTGATCGAGCAGGAGATTCTTTATCGTTTGCTGACCGGTCCGAACGGCCCTCGATTGCTGCAGGTCGCCATGGCCGAAAGCCAGAGCAACCGAGTGGCGCGTGCGGTTGCCTGGATACGCGGCAATTTCGCCCAGCCGCTGCGCATCGAGGAGCTGGCGGAACGCGTCGGCATGAGCGTTTCCTCGCTGCATCACCATTTCAAAGCCGTGACTGCCATGACGCCGATGCAATACCAGAAGCAGCTTCGTCTACACGAGGCGCGGCGATTGATGATCGTGGAGCAGTTGGATGTCGGCTCCGCCGGCCATCGCGTCGGCTATCAGAGCCCGTCGCAGTTCAGCCGCGAATATAGCCGCCTTTATGGCCTGCCACCGTTGAGGGATGTCGAGGGCATGCGCAGCCCGGTCCCGGCGGAATAATCTCCTTCGCAATTGACGCGATGCAGCAACGATTTGCGCTTGACGCTTGCCTCGCCCTCAGTCATAACGGCCACGAACCGTACCGTACGGTACGCATTTGGGAGTGGCCATCGTGCTCAGCGAAGCAGGACAGACGAGCGAGTTTTCGCCGCGCCAGAACGCCGTTCTGGAACAGGCGCTGCGTTTGCTCGTCGATGGCGGGGAAAAGGCGCTGACGACCTCGGGCGTTGCGCGCGCTGCCAATTGCTCCAAGGAAAGTCTCTATAAATGGTTCGGCGACCGCGACGGTCTGCTGTCGGCGATGATTGCCTATCAGGCGAGCAAGGTGCGCACCTTCGAGCGCAACGGCGAGCGACTGACCGTAGCGAGCCTGCATGACCATCTCGTCATTTTCGCCCGCGATCTGCTGGAGGTTTTGGCCGGCGACGTGTCGCTCGCATTGAACCGTCTGGCGATCGGTCAATCCAACCGCGACGGCTCCAAGCTCGGCAAGCTTTTGCTGGAGCGCGGCCGCCGTCAGATCGACCGGCGCGCCAGCGGGCTGATCGACGCCGGGAAGCGGGCAGGGCTATTGCGCTTTACCGATGCCGACGAGGCATATCATACGTTCTATGGGCTCATTGTTTCCGACCTGCATGTGCGCATGTTGCTCGGCGAGCCTGGTTTGAAGGATACCAGCCGTCAGGCGGAGAAGGCGGTCAGCGCCTTTCTCCGGCTTTACGGCACGGAAAAAGTTTTGGCGGAAGCGGCAGCAACCGTCTGACAATTTAAAATCTGCACCCAGACAAGCAAAGGGAAGGACAAACAATGCGCGTCTATTACGATCGTGATGCCGATCTCAACCTCATCAAGTCGAAGAAGGTCGCCGTCATCGGCTACGGCTCTCAGGGCCGCGCCCATGCGCTGAACCTGAAGGATAGCGGTGCGCAGAACCTTGCGATTGCGCTCAAGGCCGGCTCGGCAACTGCCAAGAAGGCTGAAGCCGACGGCTTCAAGGTCATGACCGTTGCCGAAGCTGCTGCCTGGGCCGACCTGATGATGATGGCGACCCCGGACGAACTGCAGGCCGACATCTACAACTCTGAAATCGCTCCGAACATCCGCGACGGCGCCGCGATCGCTTTCGCACACGGCCTCAACGTTCACTTCGGCCTCATCGAGCCGAAGGCTTCGGTCGACGTCGTCATGATCGCTCCGAAGGGCCCGGGCCACACGGTTCGCGGCGAATACCAGAAGGGCGGCGGCGTTCCCTGCCTCGTTGCCGTTCATCAGAACGCTTCCGGCAACGCCCTTGAACTCGCTCTCTCCTACGCCTGCGGCGTCGGCGGCGGCCGTTCGGGCATCATCGAAACCAACTTCCGCGAAGAGTGCGAAACCGACCTCTTCGGCGAACAGGTCGTTCTCTGCGGCGGTCTCGTCGAGCTCATCCGCGCCGGCTTCGAAACGCTGGTCGAGGCTGGCTACGCTCCGGAAATGGCCTATTTCGAGTGCCTGCATGAAGTGAAGCTGATCGTCGACCTGATCTATGAAGGCGGCATCGCCAACATGAACTACTCGATCTCGAACACGGCCGAGTGGGGCGAATACGTCACCGGCCCGCGCATCATCACCGAAGAGACCAAGGCTGAGATGAAGCGCGTCCTGAAGGACATCCAGACCGGCAAGTTCACCTCCGAGTGGATGCAGGAATACCGTTCGGGCGCTGCCCGCTTCAAGGGTATCCGCCGCAACAACGACAGCCACCAGATCGAAGAAGTCGGCGCCAAGCTGCGCGGCATGATGCCCTGGATCGGCAAGAACAAGCTGGTCGACAAGAGCGTCAACTAAGCTTCGTCGGGTCTATACCCAATGAGAAGGGCCGGGGAGGGAGACTTCCCCGGCCCTGATCGATTTAAGACGTGTTTACGGCTTAGATGGCGGATGGAATACCTTTGCTGGCCCTCATTCGCAGCCATTTCGTCAGTTTGCCATCGTAGCCGCTGCCATCGGTTTCATTGAGCGAAATATCTTCCCATCCGGTCGACATCAGCAGATCGTCAAGCCAGTCGGCTGAGAGATAGTTGTAGTATCGGCCGAAGCTGTCATAGCCCTCGGTTTTTCCCGCTTTGAAGCTGGCGTGAAAGATGCCGCCGTTTTTCAGGGCTTTGTGGATGCGGTTGAATATCCCTGGAAGATCCGATCGTCGCACATGCAGCAGGGATGCTTCGGCCCAAATGCCGTCATAGGCTTGATCGTCCTCTAATTCTTCGAACCTTCGAACGATCACCGGCCTTCCGATCAAGTTTTCGGCCTGCTTGGCCATTTCCGCCGAACCGTCCATGGGTGTGACGTTGAAGCCCTGCGTGATCATGTAGGCTGCGTCCTGACCACCGCCGCAGCCAAGTTCGAGAATCGACGCGCCGGCGGGGAGGGCATTCAGAAAGGCATCGAGCCGGCGCTGCGGCAGACTGCGGTCGCGCACCGCATAGATGGCGGCGTTCTCGTCGTAGAAGGAAAAGGTAGGGTCGTCGTTTGTCACAAGGATTTCAGCTCGGTTGGGGGCATACTAATTGCAGTGATTTCTATCTCGAATACTGCTGCCCTTTGCGCTCGCATCAAGGCTCCAATTGTCAGAATAGCAGGATTGTACGCGAAATTAGAGCTTGAATCGGTCATAAAAGTAACTAGTCTTAAAACTAGTCAGAAGGAGCGTATTATGCGGCAATGGCCTGTTCAAGACGCGAAAGCGAAATTCAGCGAGATGCTCGATGCCTCCTTGGAGGAGGGACCGCAGCTCGTTTCAAAAAGAGGCGAACCCAAAGCAGTGCTTATTTCCATTTCTGAATGGGAGGCATTGAACAGGCGCGCTAAGCCATCAGCCAAAGAAGTCCTCCTTGCGCCTGAACCAAGATTCGAACTCGATATTCCCTCTCGCAAGGAATGGGTATGGCGAGATATCAATCTGAGCGAGGGTTGATATTTGTACTTGCTAGATACGAACGTGGTCTCCGAACTACGCCGGGTGAAACCCCATGGTGCGGTACTTGCTTGGATAGGCACCGTTGGGGATGGCGATCTTGCAATTTCAGCCATTACTATCGGTGAGATCCAGCGCGGCATCGAACTGACTAGGGAAACCGATCCCCAGAAAGCGAGTGAACTTACGCGTTGGCTCGATAGTCTAAAGCTTGGAATTCGAGTCATTTCCTTAGATGCGGAATGCATGATCCGATGGGCGCAATTCATGCATCGCAAATCGCCGACGCTGATTGCCGATGCAATGATAGCGGCGACCGCGTCGGTTCATAATCTCACTATCGTTTCACGGGATGTCGTCGATTTCTCGAGCTTTCCCGTCACTGTTCTCAACCCTTTCGACTATAAATCTTCTTGAGGGTGCACAAAATAGGTCAGCATTATTGACTTATCGATTGTTGCGTGGTCTTGTGGTGCAAAGACCAAAAATTACGAGGAAACCCCGTGTTGAATTGGGAAAATATCTTTGCGACGCGTTCGAGCCGTATGCGCGCCTCCGAAATCCGCGAACTGCTGAAACTGCTGGAGCGTCCGGACATCATTTCGTTCGCCGGCGGCATTCCCGATCCGGCGCTGTTTCCGGATCAGGAATTCAAGCAGGCTTATGCGGACATCTTTTCCGGCCCGGCCGTCAACGCGGCCCTGCAATATTCGGTCAGCGAAGGCTACAAGCCGCTGCGCGAATGGCTGGTCAGCCAGATGGTGGCGCTTGGCGTTCCCTGCGAGCTCGAAAACGTCTTCATCGTATCCGGTTCGCAGCAGGGTCTCGATTATCTCGGCAAGCTGTTCCTGTCGCCGAAGGACACGGCACTGGTCACCGCCCCGACCTATCTCGGTGCGCTGCAGGCCTTCAATGCCTATGAGCCGACCTACGATCAGCTCACCCCGAACGGCAACCGTACGCCGGCCTCCTACCGCGCTGCCGCCGAGCAGGCGGGCGGCAAGGTGAAGTTTGCCTATCTCTCCGCCGATTTCGCCAATCCGACCGGCGAAACCGTCGATCTCGCCTCCCGCGAAAAGCTGATCGATCTCGCCGACGAGCTGGATATCGCCATCATCGAAGACGCCGCCTATCAGTCGCTGCGTTATGACGGTGAGGCGATTCCGCCGATCCTGGCGCTGGAAATTGCCCGCAAGGGTAATATCAACGATACGCGGACGATCTATTGCGGCAGCTTTTCCAAGACCTTGGCGCCGGGTCTTCGTGTTGGTTTCGTCGTTGCCAACGCCCCAGTTATTCGCAAATTGGTGCTGATGAAGCAGGCGGCTGATCTGCATTCTTCGACCATCAACCAGATCGCCATCCATCAGGTAGCCGAGCGCGGTTTCGATGCGCAGGTCGCCAAGGTCCGTAAGACCTACAGCCACCGCCGCGACTGCATGCTGGCGGCGCTTGCGAAATATATGCCTGAGGGGACGAGCTGGACGAAGCCCGAGGGCGGCATGTTCGTCTGGATCACCCTGCCGAAGGGCATGGATGGGGCCAAGCTGCTGGCAAAATCGCTGGAGACGGCAAAGGTCGCCTTCGTGCCTGGCCAGGCCTTCTTCGCCGACGGCTCTGGTCCGAACACCTTCCGCGTCAGTTTCTCCTGCGCCAATGATCAGATGATCGATGAGGGCATCTCTCGGCTCGGCAAGCTGATTGCCGACGAAATCGGGGCGATGGCGGCTTAGCTTTTACCTTCTCCCCAGCGGGGAGCAGGATGCGCTTTAGCGCAGGTTGAGGGGGCGTTGCACCGTAAGGGGTGTCTTTCGCTTGCCGCTCAAGACTCACCTCGCAGTGCGAGGTGCCCCCTCATCCGGCCTCTCGCGATTTCGTTTCACTCAATCGCTCCAGCCCACCTTCTCTCCGCGGGAGAGAAGGTGTTTTGTTTTCCTCACTTCGCCAAATGCGGCGCAATCAGCGATAGGTCGGCTTCGCTGAGCCGGTCGCTCGCGGTATTGCGCTGGTGCCAGTAGGGATAGAGCAGCGGCGGCAGGCTGACGTCGTCGAGGCGCTTGCGCTCTTCTTGCGTCAGCTTCAGTTCGGCGCTGGCGAGATTGTCCTTGAATTGCGCGTCCGTGCGGCCGCCGATGATGACGGACGTTACACCCTTGCGGCCGATCAGCCAGGCCAGCGCCACCTGCGCGGCCGAGACGCCACGGCCGTCGGCAATCTCCACCAGCGTATCGACGATGTTCCACAGGCGGTTTTCGTCGCGGATCGGCGGTTCGGTCCAGCCGGCGAACTGGCGGGTGCCTTCCGGCGTCGCCTGGTTGCGGCGATGCTTGCCGGAGAGGAGGCCGCCGGCGATCGGGCTCCAGACGAGGACGCCGAGCCCTTGATCGATGCCGACCGGCAGCAGCTCGTATTCGGCGTCGCGTGCTTCAAGCGTATAGTGAATTTGCTGGCTGACGAAGCGTTCGCGCTTGTCGCGCTCGCTGACGCCGAGCGCTTTCATGATGTGCCAGCCGGAAAAATTCGAGCAGCCGATATAACGCACCTTGCCTTGACGGATGAGCGTATCGAGCGCCTCCATCGTTTCTTCAAGCGGCGTCTGACCGTCCCATTCGTGCAACTGATAGAGATCGATGACTTCGGTTTTCATGCGCTTCAGGCTGGCTTCGCAGGCCTGGATCAGGTGCTGGCGCGAGGAGCCGGCATCGTTGACGTCGGGACCCATCGGGAAGCGGGCCTTGGTGGCGATCAACACGCCGTTCTTGCGCGGACCGCCGATGATCTCCCCGAGGATTTCTTCGGATACCCCTTGCGAGTAGACATCGGCTGTGTCGATCAGGTTGACACCGGCATCGAGGCACATGTCGACAAGTCGCTTTGCCTCTCCGACGCCCAGATCACCGACGGTCTTCGCCCAGCCGACGCCGCCGAAGGTCATCGTCCCCATGGTAATGGTCGAAACTTTAAGGCCGGAGCGGCCAAGCAGGCGGTATTCCATAGATTATCCTCCAAAAATCAAAGCTGAAACTCGCGCGCTAGCAGATAGTGCACGGCGCTTATGGTCAAGGTCGAATGATAGTATGAACGGTTCGGCTCGCGATTGCGGATTGTCACAATCATGTTAACCGGCCTCGCTAAGGAACCCTTCTCATCACTCAGCCGAGGACGCTTCATGAAGACGTTTGTTTCCGCTCTCGCCGGCCTGCTGGCCGTCGCCCTTTTCTCCGGCTCGGCTGCGGCCGCCGACCTCGTGCTCTACACCAGCCAACCGAACGAGGATGCGCAGGCAACCGTCGATGGCTTCATGGCTGCCAATCCCGGCATCAAGGTCGATTGGGTTCGGGACGGTACCCCGCAGATCATTGCCAAGCTGCAGGCGGAAATCCAGGCTGGCGCTCCGGTCGCCGACGTGCTCCTGATCGCCGATACGGTGACGCTGGAGCGACTGAAGGAAGCCGGCAAGCTGCTCGCCTATAAGTCGCCCGAAGCCGCAAATTACGACCCGTCGTTGTACGATGCCGACGGCTACTATTATTCCACCAAGCTGATCACGACCGGCATCGTCTACAACACGGCCGCCTCGATGAAGCCGACGAGCTGGCAGGATCTGGCCAAGCCGGAGGCCAAGGGCCTCGTTGCCATGCCGAGCCCGCTCGCTTCGGGTGCGGCTCTCATTCATGCGCAGACGCTTACCGGCGTCGGCAGCCTCGGCTGGGATTACTACAAGAACCTTGCCGCGAACGGCGCAATCGCTTCCGGCGGCAATGGCGCGGTGCTCAAGGCCGTTGCTTCCGGCGAAAAGGCCTACGGCATGGTCGTCGACTACATGCCGATCCGCGAAAAGGCCAAGGGTGCACCGCTGGAATTCGTTTTCCCGACCGAAGGTGTTTCGGCCGTGACAGAGCCGGTCGGCATCCTCGCCAGCGCCAAGCATGTCGACGCCGCCAAGAAGTTCGTCGATTACGCGCTGTCGGAAAAAGGCCAGCAAGGCTTCCTGAAGCTCGGCTACATCCCCGCCCGTAATGGCATGCCGCTGCCTGCTGGTTTCCCGGCGCGTGACAGCATCAAAGTTTTGCCGTTGAATGCCGCCGAAGCTCTGAAGAATACCGACCAGGATCTGAAGACCTTCTCTTCCTACTACGGATCGAAGTGATCCAATCTGGACGGTCGATGTACGGATATGTGCGTAGGGGAAACAGCCAGCCGACCTGGCTGTTTCCTTTTGTCGTTGTCATCGTGATGCTCTTGAGCGTGCTGCCACTGGCGCGGCTGGCGGTGGTTGGCATCGAGGCGCTGGGGCGCGGCGGGGCCTATGAACTGATCACGGATCCCGCCCTTTGGCGTTCGACCTGGTACACGATCGAGACCGCCGTGCTTGGTACGGTCATTTCCGTGCTGCTTGGTTGTCTCTTTGCCTTCCTGCTGACATTGACCGACATTCCGGGCAGGGGACCGATCGGCTTTCTTTTCGTCCTGCCGATGATGATTCCGCCGCAGGTGACTGCGCTCGCCTGGGTGCAGATGTCCGGTCCATCCAGCCCCTTGTTGAAAGCGCTACACATGGCGCCGCCGCTCGGCTCGCCGCAGCCGCTTTACTCCATCGGCGGCATTGCGCTGCTTTATGGCGTGCAGCATGCGCCGCTGGTGTATCTCGCGCTCCGGGCCGGCCTGATGGCACTGCCGCGTGACGGCGTCGAGGCGGCCAGGCTGTCGGGTGCTTCCGGATTTCGTGTGTTCCGCGACATTATCCTGCCGCTGTCACTGCCCGGTGTCATTGCCGGTGCCGCCATCGCTTTCGTCTCTTCGATCGGCAATTTCGGCATCCCGGCCATCCTCGGCATTCCAGCTTCGATCTTCACCTTGTCGACGCTGATCTTCACCAAATTCTCCACATTCGGCCCACGCACCTTCGGGGACATCGCCATGCTTTCGGCCATGATCGCGGTGATTTCGATTGCTGGCCTTGTAGTGCAGGGCAAGGCGCTGAAGAGGCGGGATTATCGGGTCATCGGGCTTTCCGGCGCTTCCGCTGCCTTCACGCTCGGCCGTTGGCGTCTTGCCGCCATACCGCTGCTTTGGGCGATCCTGTTTATCATGCTGATCGCGCCGTTCTTCGCGCTGGTCGCCGGCGCGTTGGTGCCGGCCTACGGTGTGCCGCTGACCTTAAAGACGGCATCGTTGCATGCCTTCACCGAAATCCTGTTTCGGCAGGCGGTGACGCGCGTCGCCTTCTCCAATTCATTGTTTCTCGCCGGGATGACGGCGCTTGGTCTCCTTGCGGTGACTGTGCTGACCGCTTACTCCCTGACACGGCGCAAGGATATGCTGAGCCGGATCGTCGGTGGGCTGATCGAGATTCCCTATTCGCTGCCGGGAATCATCGTCGCTGTCTGCTTAATCCTGGTTTTCGCGGCACCATTGCCGGTTCTCAACGTCACGCTTTACGGCACGATCTGGATCATACTGCTCGCCTATTTCTCGGCTTATTTCGCCGTCAGTCTCAAACCGGTGATGAGCGCCTTTTTGCAACTCGATCCGGCGTTGGAGGAGGCTGCACGTCTCTCGGGCGCGGGCTTCTTCCGCCGCCTTGCCGATATCATCGTGCCGCTGATCGCGCCGGCAGCGGGCGCTTCGGTGATCCTGGTCTTTCTCATCGCCTGTAACGAGCTCACCGTTTCCGCCTTGCTCTGGTCGGCGGGCACGCAGACGCTCGGCGTCGTCATCTACAATCTCGATGATGGCGGCAGCGCCGATCTCGCCTCCGCCATGTCAGTCATCGTCATCGCCATGGTGGTCACGATGATGCTGCTTCTGGAAATCTTGGCCAAGCGCCTGCCGAAGGGGGTGGTGCCGTGGCGAAGCTGATCCTCAATCACGTCAGCAAGGATTTCGGCACGGGCGGCCGCCCTGCGGTCAAGGCGCTTTCGCTGGAGGTCCGGGAGGGTGGTTTTCTGGCGCTGCTCGGGCCGTCCGGCTGCGGCAAAACGACGGTGCTGAGGATGATCGCCGGCTTCGAGCAACCGACGGACGGTTCGATTTATCTGGGCGAACGCCTGCTTGCCGACGCCGCGCACATGTTGCCGTCGGAGCGGCGCAATATGGCAATGGTGTTCCAATCCTACGCCCTCTGGCCGCATATGAACGTTGCTGACAATGTCGGTTACCCGCTGAAAGTGCGCGGCATTTCCGGCGAGCGCTACCGTCAGAAAGTGCGCGAGGCTTTGTCGACCGTGCGGCTGGAAGATTACGCCGAACGGCGGCCGGCGGATCTTTCCGGCGGCCAGCGTCAGCGTGTGGCGCTGGCGCGCTGCCTGGTGACATCTCCCGATGTCGTGTTGCTGGATGAGCCGCTTGCCAATCTCGATCGTCATCTCAAGAGGGAGATGGAGGAGACCTTCCGCGAATTCCATCAGCGCTCGGGCGCCACCATGGTCTATGTCACCCATGATCAGAGCGAGGCGATGGCGCTGGCGACGGATGTCGCCGTCATGTCAGAGGGACGGCTGCTGCAGGTCGCGGCGCCGGCGGAAATCTATGCACGACCGGAGGGCCGGCTGGTCGGCGGATTGGTGGGGCAGGGCGCGATCCTGTCGCTCGCCATTCCGGATGGTAAGCCGCGGCTTATCGATTGGCCGGCGCTGAAGGCGATTTGGAGGGAGCAGGAAGATAAGGGCCTGCGCGCCGATATTCTCGTTCGGCCCGAGGACGTCGTCGCCGATGCCGAGGGCATCTGCTGCAGGGTGGAATCCGTCCTTTACGAAGGCGAGCGCTATGCATTGCGGCTGTCGTTGCCGGATGGTCAGATGCTCCGGGCCTATAGCCGCGAGGCGGTGAAACCGGGCGATCTCTACGCGGTCGCTGTTCGGTCGGCATGGCGGCTGTGATCGGTATCCTGAGTATAAGACAATACGGTTGTTCGCAGCTTTTACCTGTGCTTGAGTTGCCCGATGTCACGAATGGGAGTCGCGCCATGTCCGATCAAAACTTCCCGATTTTCGATCTCGCTGCCTTTGAGGCGGCCGGTGAAGGGGAGAAGGGGCGGCTTGGTGCAGAGGTCAATGACATCAGCCGTTCCACACGGCTTCGATCGCAACCTCATCAACGCCATGATTGGCAACCGCCAGAAAGCCGGTTGAGCTCGACTATATCTCGCTGTCCCCGGCCTTGGCACGCGCCAATGCGGCGTGTTTGCCTGACGTCGATTGCTCCGGTCAGCCTTTTCGTACCGTATTTCCGCTCGGACAAGAGATAGAACATTATCCACGCACTGGTTGGGACAGGCCGAAAGCCTCCGATCATTGCCCTATAGTCATGACATTGGATTTACTATGACCCACGCTTTCAAACCGCGAAACGATATGGCCGCCTGGCCACCGGAAAAGACCGTATTCCCGGTCGCGCGCATCGATCTCGCAGTTATTGCCGGCGATCACCCCTTTCATCTCAGCAACGCCAAGGCGGCGCAGGAAAATTGGGAGAAGGAGATCGTCGCCAACCCGGCACTTTACGATGGGCGGATGATCTTCCAGCATCGCTTGTCGGTCAGCGAGCAGGCTGTGGAGGGCGAGGCATATCTCACGCCGTTCTCCACGTTCCTGTGGTGGCGCAAGCAAACGGAACGCAATGGCGGCTTTCATGTCTTTGCCTTTCCGGTCGCCGTCTCCTCCGACGGCGCGATCATCGCCATCCGCATGGCTGAGCATACCGCCAATCCCGGCCAGGTCTATTGTGCCGCAGGTTCGATGGATGAAAACGATATCGTCGACGGGCGCTGCGATATCGAAGGCAATATGCGGCGCGAAGTGATGGAAGAAACCGGCCTCGACCTTGGTGATGCCGTCGCCGATCCGGGCTACCACGCCACGCATACGAACCTTTCCGTGACCCTGTTCCGCGTCTTCCGGTTTCCCTGGACAGCCGAAGAGATGCTGGAGCGTATCCGGGCGCATATGCTGGTGGACCACGAAAAGGAGATCGACGACGCGGTTGCCATTCGCTCGTCCGATCCTGCGGCGCATCATTACAGCGCGGCGATGCCGGCTATTCTCGCATGGTTCTTCGATCGTCAGGAATAGCTTTAGCTTGCGCTGAAGTGTGTTGCCGTTATGTATGGTTGAGCAAGGTTTTACAGTCTAGTCTAGTGTCACGCAATGGAGGCAGGGGTGGCCCGCAGCTTCAGTGTCTATGATGTATTCACCGACAGCAAGCTCGCGGGCAATCCGCTGGCAGTCATCTTCGATGCCGAGGGACTTGATGACGAGGCGATGCAGGCAATCGCCAAGGAAATGAATCTGTCCGAGACGGTTTTCGTTCTGCCGCCGCAGAACCCGGCGCACACGGCAAGCCTGCGCATCTTCACGCCCGGTCGCGAGCTGCCTTTCGCCGGCCATCCGACCGTCGGCACGGCGATCGCACTTGCAGAGCGGGCACATGCCCGCCATGGCGGCGACGTCGATCTCGTTTCGGTTCTGGACGAGCGGGTGGGGCCGGTTCGTTGCGCTGTCAGATTGCGGCAGAGGAGCGCGAGTTTTGCCGAGTTCGACTTGCCGCGGAAGTCACAGCAAATCATGTTGCCGCTCGACAAGGCCGATATCGCCAATGCGCTTAGCTTGAAGGTCACCGAGATCGGTTTCGAGAATCACGTGCCGTCGATCTGGAGCGCCGGCGTGCCGTTCCTGCTGGTGCCGGTGCACGATGTCGGGGCGGCCGAACAGCTGGAATTCGATCCGCAGCTCTGGGAAAAGACTGTACCCTTCGTCGATGGCGCGCTCGCCTCGGCTTTCATCTACTGTCGTGGCGCCCTCAATCACACGGCCAAGTTCCATGCCCGCATGTTCCCGGTCGGGATGGGCATTGTCGAGGATCCGGCAACCGGCTCGGCAGTGGCCGCGCTTTCCGGCGCCATCAACCAATTCGACCGGCTTCCGGATGGCCACCATCCCGTCATCGTCGAACAGGGAGTCGAGATGGGCCGCCCCTCCTTCATCCATCTCCATATCGACATCGACGGCGGCGAAATCGCCAACGCCCGCATCGGCGGTCAGGCCATCCGCGTCGCGACGGGAATTCTTGAGCTTTGATTTTGTAAGGTTTTCGGGGCTCTTCGAAATTTTTTTGACGATTAACCAAAGAAAATTCATCTGGCCACTGGACAATCAAACCGATCCTATTTATACGCCCGGTCACACCGCGAGCGAGCGGTTACGGGTGATTAGCTCAGTTGGTAGAGCAGCTGACTCTTAATCAGCGGGTCGTAGGTTCGAGCCCTACATCACCCACCAAAATTTCTTCTGTTGCCAGTTCTTGAATTGCCGCAAAGTCTTGAAAATAAAGGCTGTTGCGGCAACATGCATGCTCTGTCCATGGCCAAGGCCATCACCGCAACTTCATTGCACATGATTTAGCGCATAAGGCGATGCTGGGAGGCGGTTTGAATCATCGGGAGCCGGCGCGATGAGCGTTGCGATGACCAATATGCATCCCATCGCGATGACGGCACCGGCATAAAGAATGAGCGCGAGATGGTTTTCGTGCACGGCCATGGCCAAACCCATAGATCTTTCAATCTAACCGCTGGCGTTCAGGGAAGTTCCCATGCGCTGGGATGTACTGGGGTCTCGTTTTGTCCGCTGCTGGTTCGGGAAACGCCATCGTCACAACGCCGCACCAATGTGCGGCGGATCGCCATGCAATAGCGCCGTCGGCATATGCCATGACACCAAGCAGCGTGGTGGTCCGGCATTCGCTGATTTGAGTGATGGTCACCAGTAGCGCGAACGCTCGTTTTCCGCGGCGCTTCTTCCCATCAGGTAGCCTATTCCAAAAATGATCGCGCCAATTCCGAGGATCATTGCAGACGTTGCTTGGTGCTCCTGAGCTCCTACAGCGACGGCTTGCGCTTCCCGCTTGGCCACGGAAGTTGCCGACTTCATTGCTCTCTTTATACCATCGGGCTGCTCCACCGGCTTTCCCGTGAAACCTGCATTCAATTCATCTGGCATTGCGTTCTCCTTTTTCAAAAAAGGTAACTGCAGAAAAACCGAACTGTTCCTTCGACCGCGCTTCCGGCACGATCTCTAGGCGCTTTCGAGGCGGGATCTAGTCATGAATTTGGCTGGAGCATGAGCGGTGGGGACACACACCAAACCACTCCGCCATTGCTGGCTTTGAAAGAAATTCTGCTATTGGTTTGCGGCTCAATTAATGTCTTTTATGCCCGCCGCCTTCCATAACGCTGAATACGAAAATGGCTGCGAGAACCAGAACCAGCATATAGTCGAAGGGGGTCAGCAGGTGGAGCAGTTCCATGATGTTTCTCCTCCCAGAGAACATATATTAGAACAATTGGCAGTATGTGCCTTTGTTCCGTGTAAGCCAAGGTTTTCACACCTTGCGGTGCAATAAAGCCGCTGTGCATTGCACAACCAAGTGCTTGTTTGTGCAGGTGATATCGGCTTGATTGAACCTGGCTGGCAGGCTTGAAATCAACAAGCTTGCGGCGGCATCGTATTGTCAATAAATTTTATAGAGTATATTCCTGTCTCGGCGGGAAGTGTTCCGCGTGATCGATCGATCTGGAAGGATTTGGCGATGGCCGCTTGGTCTCACGAATCGCGTGATCGGCCTGTCATGGCAATCATCGGCGGCGGCGTTTCGGGGACTGCGGTTGCCTTTCACTTGTTGCGATCTCAAGCATTGCAGCCCGGTCAGCTCTTCATTTTCGAACCGCGCACGCGGCTCGGGGCAGGGCTTGCCTATGATACCCGGGATCCGGCGCACCGCATCAATGTGCCGGCGGCGAAGATGAGCCTGCTCCCCGATGATATCGAGCATTTCCAGCGTTGGCTTCAGGAAGGCAATGCGCTGGAGGGAGACGAGACGGCTGTCGCGGCGAACGGCGGTCTGTTTCCGCGGCGCGGGCTTTTTGGTCGTTATATCGGTGCCATGGTGCAACCTTTTGTCGATAGCGGCGCCATCACCCATATAGCTGAGAGGGCTACGGATGTCCGGTGCATGGACGGTCGCTGGGTGATCACGGGCGAGGCGGGACGGCGCTTGTCGGCGGATATTCTCGTCATTGCCACAAGCCACCCGTCGCCCCTGCCGCCGCGGTCCTTACAAAGCGCGCTTGTCGGCCATCCGCGCTTCGTCGCGGACCCGACGCGGCCGGATGCGCTCGACGCTATTCGCGCCGGTGACCGCGTGCTGGTGGTCGGCAACGGTCTGACTTCTGCTGACGTTATCGCCTCCCTCGAGCTGCGCGGTCATAAGGGACCGATCACCGCGATCTCGCGACGCGGCCTGCGGTCGCGCGGGCATGCGCCGGTAAAGCAGGAGCTGTTCGGCGATTTCGTCAGCCACCCGTCACGGACGGCGCTTGATCTTCTGAGGCGGGTACGCGCCGCCATTCGCGAGGCGGAAGGTGAGGGGCGGAGTTGGCATGCGGTAATCGATCAGGTGCGCGCTCAGGGACAGCATCTGTGGCGGGCAATGCCGGTCAAGGAGCGGCGTCGCGTGGTGCGGCATTTGCGGCCTTTCTGGGATGTGCATCGCTTCCGTGTCGCGCCGCAGGTGGAGGCCGTCAGTGAAGAGGCGATTCGCGCCGGCAGGCTGGAGGTGCTCGCTGCCTCCGTCGCATCCGTAGAGGCGAAGGGCGAGGTGATCGAGTGTACGCTTCGGCTCAGCCGCTCGGCCAAGAGCCTCGATCGGCAATTCGATGCGGTCGTTGTGACGACCGGACCGGGCCATCGCGGCATTCTGGCGTCGCAAGGCTGGATCGGCGGGCTTGCAGATGCGGGCTACCTCGCTATCGATGCCACAGGTCTCGGCCTTGCCTGCAACACGGCATCGCAGGCGCTTGGCGCGGGTGGCAAAGTGGCACCGTCGCTGTTCATTTCAGGACCTCTGGCGCGAGGCACCTTCGGCGAACTTATGGGCTTGCCCGAAGTGATCGAGCACGCCGTTTTCGTCGCAGGGCAGGTGGGATCGGCGGTTGCGGATTACACCAAGCGTAAGCATAACGCGTCAAAACTTGATAACAGCGCTACGTAAAGGCATAAAAAGCGCAGAATCGTTGCTTGAGCGATACGTTTGCCTAAATTTACTCATATAAACTATACAATTTGTGAGTTATTGTCTTGTTCTTAAGAGGCGACGGCGTTACTTCCGTGGTCAATGAGGGAACACGTCAGGCCGATTGAGTGGCGATCAAACGGTGCTGGACTTTCAACAATCGACTTTGCAGTAAAGCGGATAGCGATGCTCACGAAAAAAGGAAAATACGGGTTGAAGGCTCTGGTGGACCTGGCACGCCTGGGGCCGGGCGAGACTGCGTTTATCAACGACATCGCATCCCGCAATAATATCCCAAAGAAATTCCTCGACACCATTCTGTTGGAACTGCGCAATGCCGGCGTGCTGCGCTCAAAGAAGGGACCAGGCGGCGGTTATTCGCTGTCGCGTCCGGCCTCCGACATCCGTATCGGCCATGTCATCCGCACACTCGACGGTCCGCTCGCGCCGATCCGCTGCGCCAGCCGCACGGCCTATGAAGCCTGCGACGATTGCGCCGATCCGGAGCGCTGTCATGTGCGCCGTTCGATGACGGAAGTCCGCGACGCGATCGCAGCCATTCTCGACAATATGACGCTCGAACAATTCGTCGCCGGCGGCGGGCCGGGGATCGAAATCGAAGAGCAGGAAGACTATCGCGCTTCGAATATCGGCTGATCCCTATCTCGCCCCTTGCGGGCGAGATAGGCCCTCGATTTTGCCGCTCTTTACAGCGTCCAGTTCTTCGGCGGCGTCACGCCGTTGAGATGATAATTCCCGACGATATGATATTTCCAGCGCACCGGGTCGTGTAGCGTGTGGGTGCGAGCGTTGCGCCAGTGGCGGTCGAGATTGAGGCCGATGCGCGTGGAGGAGGTTCCTGCGAGCTCGAACAGCGTGTTCGAGGCTTCGATGGCGATTTCCGTCGTCAGGGTTTTTGCGGCGGCCACGGCAAGCGTGGCCTCGATCACATCGTCTTCGGTGGGATTGATCTGGGCGATATCGATCTTCTTGCCGGCACGTTCCAGCATCGCGGCGGCGGCCTCGATACGGATGGCGATCTGGCCGATCCTGGTGATGGTCAACGGATCATCCGCGGCGCGCTCGACGCCGCTGTCCATCCAGGGGCGGGTATGCGTTTTCACGAACTCTATGGTTTCGGCGAAGGCGGCTCGGGCAATGCCGAGGTCGATGCCGGCATGGATGATTTGGCCGACCGAGCCGATGGTCGTCGCCCGCTCGAAGCCTTTGTGATGCGAGACGACAGCGTCGGCGTTGACGTAGACATTGTGCAGGATCGTCGTGCCGCTGCCGGATGTCCGCTGACCGAAACCGTCCCAGTCATCGATAATCTGAATGCCCTCGGTGCCACGCGGAACGAGTGACATGGTGAGGTTGTCCTGCGCGTTCAGCGCAAAGATAGCGATCCAGTCGGCGAAAAGCACGCCGGTGGAATAGAATTTGCGGCCGTTGACACGAAAGCCCAGTCCGTCCGACGTCAAGCGCGTATTGTATTGACCGGCGGTTGCAGTGCCGAGTTCGGAGAATGCGTTGCCGAAGCGGTCACCGGCCAGCGCCCTGGAGAAGAAGAAGTTTTTCTGCTCCTCGCTGCCGTCAATGCGCAGCGCTTCCAGAATGTAGAAATGGTTTTGCGGAATCTGCGCGATCGAAGGATCGGCTTCGGCTAGGATGGCGACAATTTCGGCGAGAACCGAGTTGGAGATATCGAGGCCGTCATGTTCGGATGGAGTGGTAATGCCGAGCAGGCCGGATTGCGAAAGGGCCTCCAACTCCTGGTGGGGCAATATGCGGTTGATGTCGCGGTCGCTGGCCTCCTGAGAGAACCGGGCGGCCAGTGATCGCGCGATCTCCAGCGCTTCCTCCTCGCTTTGAATGCGGTGTGCGGGCGGTCTGACGCGCTCGTGCAACTGTGAAACAGTTCCCATTCATCACCCCATCAGGGTTGCTATTTCAGTGACTTAGCGGTGCGAAAGCGGTGTTATCTTAATTCTATAGATCTACTATACAATAAATTTTCTTTACTTATCCAGCTTTCGCTACCGGTCATAATAGGCATCGAATGGAGAAATTGTAAGCGGCCGGTTCATTGCAGCCGTCGCTGGCATCCAAGAGAGCGCCATGGTCGCGACCCTGGCCCTCCCGGATTTAAATGGCCCTGCCGATCGCCATGGGTCGCGCAACTGGGCCTGCGGCCATCGTCCGGCAACCCCCAAGTTTACGAGTGCGAGTTGGAGGGGAGATGCCTGGCTCGTCACACGTAGTCTCGGATACCTGCTTGCTACGAACCTCGTAGATCGGTCTCAGATCGGCCTGCCGGCGAGACCATGTCGTATCACGATCCCCCGTCAAAAACGGCGATCGCAAGAAAGCGCTTGCTACCGGCGCATTTTCGCGCTTTCATATACGACTAAATAAATAGACAATAGCAACAATTGCTCCTCGGACTGCCGATGGGCTCGAGATGTGCAGGTTGACGAAGTGAAATGGGTTCCCAGTTTGGATGGAAGCCCGCCCAGAGCATCCGGTTTTCAGGTGGATCACCGAAACGAAGAAGATGCAATGGGTTCAAAGAACCAGAGCAGCCCTTCTGCGTTTACGGACGTTCGGCGCTCTAGCAGCCAGTCGTTCGGTGGCCGCGAGCTGTGTGCGGTTCACAGCCAAATATCAGTATGCCCTTAGAAAAGCATGATCGACCACCTCTTTGCCCCGGGAGTTGATATGACGGTTCAGGGACTTTTTTCCGCCAGGGCAAATGCCTCGGCACAGGCCTATGCAATGCCGCGCATCGCCGTCGTCGGCCGCGGCTTTTCAGGCATGATGATGGCGATTGCCTTGATGAAGACGGTGCGCACGCCGTTTCATCTGCAGCTTTTCGATCCTAATTCCAGCGTCAGCGGCGGTCAGGCTCTGGCGTCCGGCCACAGCAGCGAAATCCTGAACAGCCGTGTGCGCGATCTCTCGGTTTCCGCCGGCGATCCCAACGATTTCAACGATTGGCTCTGTAGCAATGCGACCTTCCGTAGTGCCGTGCCGGCTGCAATTCCTGGGTTTCTGCAGATCTTCGTCCCCAAGAGCATTTTCAGCGATTATGTCTACCAGCGCTTTTCCGATGCATTGTCCTTGCGGCGGGACATCACGGTGCAAGTCAGCGCAGAGACGGTAACCGGCCTTTGCCGCAGTCATGGCGACCGCTTTGTGGTGGAGAGCGCCGCCGCCAATCCACCGTTCGACATAGTGATCCTGGCCACCGGCTACGGCATTGCCGATCATGAGCCGCAGAGCGGTGAACCCGTGGCGACGCCGACGACGGTCCGCGCCCGCCGCCTGGTGTCGCGCCCGCATACGGTATTGCTCGGCAGCGGTCTGCGTGTCGTCGACCGACTGCTGCAAATGCGTGACAACGGCTATGACGGTCAGATCACCATCGTTTCGAGGCACGGCTTTCTGCCGCAGAGCCATACGCGCAGCAATGCCGATCCGGTCTTTCCCGCGGAAGCCATGCCCACCAGTCTCAGCGAGATCGTGCGCTTTATCCGGCGGGCTTGCGAGAATGCTGAGGCGAGCGGGCAGAGCTGGCAATCCGTCATGAACGGCCTGCGCAAACATGCACGCTCGCTCTGGCGTTCACTGCCGGCGGGACAGAAGCAGCAATTCAATCGCCATCTGCGCGCTCTTTACGACAGCCACCGTAATCGTCTGCCGGAGGCACTGTATGTCCGGCTCAAACAGGAGCTGGCGGAGGGCAGTACGCTGTCGCGCCATGGACAATTCCTCGGGCGTACGCCGACCGGATTGGTGCTGAAGCCGGCTGGTCACCAAGGCGTGGAGCAGATCTATGCCGACGAAGTGATCGATTGCCGCTGTCAGGAGCCCGATCTCGACACGCCATTGATGCGGAGCCTGATCGACGCGGGCCTCGCCACACCGGACGAACTCGGTTTTGGCCTGGCTGTGGAGGCGACGGGCGCGCTTTCCGTGGATGGACAAACGACAGAGGGGCTTTTCGCCATCGGTCCGCTCGGGCTCGGAAGCTTGCCGGATATCGATCTCGTGCCCGAGATCGTCACGCAGGCCTATGCGGCTGCGGATGGGGTGGCTGCGCGGTTCTATCCGCAGTGTAAGGCCGTGTGATCAGGTTTTGTCTCGTTTACCTCCGGGGGCGAGATTACGCCCCCGTTCTCCATCGCTGTGATGAATACGAGCTTCCGACCTATCACCATGCCTGAGATTTTGATTGAAATATGTAATGTAATAACATATCAACTTGACTTACCCAACACGCCAATCGGACTTAGGGACAAATGCAGGCATCGATGACATCGCCATTGCTCGTTTCGATTTTCTGTGAGATGAACGATGTCGATGGTGCTGCCGCCGGAAACATCCGGAGGGCGGCTGAAAAGGGAACACGGTGCGGATTACCCATCAGGGGCCAAAACCGTGGCTGCCCCCGCAACTGTAAGCGGAGAGCGCGTTCGCGATATGCCACTGGCTTCATGCCGGGAAGGTGCGAACGGGCTGTGACCCGTGAGCCAGGAGACCTGCCATCGATAACGTCAACCGCAACGGACGGGGTGTTCCGATGGAAATTCAGTGGTTGGGCGAGGGCGCATTCGTGTCCGCAAGCCCTATCTTGACTTTGCCTCCGGTAAGATCTCCGGGAGGCTTTTCATGGACAAAGCAAAAGAGCAGACGCATCGGATCACCGTATGCACGAGTTGCCGCCACTTCGGCACGCCATGCCGCCCCGGTCTCGATCTGCTGAAGCATCTGCAAGCAGCCATTATCCAGGCCGGTGCAGCGCTTTCCGACGATTTCAGTCTGGAGGGCAGCGTCTGCATGGCTGGCTGCGATCGGCCGTGCACCGTCGCGTTTCAGGCGTCGGCAAAGGCGACGTACCTCTTTGGCGATATCGCTGATGAGGCCGACATCGGAGCGCTGGTCTCCTTCGCCGAGCTTTACCGCGATCGGCCCGATGGCCTGACGCGGGAAGGTGAGCGCCCAAAAATGTTGGGCGGCAAGACATTGGCGCGTATCCCGGCGGCCATCGTTTCGTCCGAACGCCACGCAACGCTTTTACAATAGGAGCGGGGGCATGTTGGACAAATGCTTGCGACTGGAAGCTGATGGCGTCACCTGGGGGCCGCATAAGGGTAAGCCGATCATCCGAGACATCAGCCTGTCTGTCAAAGCCGGGGATCGGCTGGCGATTATCGGTCCGAACGGGGCCGGTAAGTCGACCCTGCTCCGCTGCCTCTATCGTGGTATCCGTCCGCAACAGGGTCTGGTGCGTCTCGACGGTACCGATCTCTGGTCGATCGGCCCGCGTGAGGCGGCGCGGCGTATCGCCGTCGTCCTGCAGGAGACGCCGGGCGATTTTCCCTTCAGCGTCCGTGACGTGGTGATGATGGGCCGCATTCCCCATCGCAAAGGCATGGCGCGGTGGAGCGATGAGGATCATGCGGCAACTGCGGCGGCACTTCTCCGTCTGGATCTCAAGCATCTGGCGCTCCGGCAATTCGCATCGCTTTCAGGCGGCGAGAAACAGCGGGTATTGATTGCCCGCGCGCTGGCACAGGAGCCGGAGCTGATCATCCTCGATGAGCCGACCAATCATCTCGATATCCGCCATCAGCTCGAAATACTGGCGCTGTTGAAAGGCCTCGGTGTGACGATCATCACCACCTTGCACGACATCAATCTCGCCGCCGATTTCGCGACGCATGTTGCGGTGCTCGATTCCGGCCGTCTGAGCGGTCACGGCTTGCCCACCGAAGTTCTGACCGCCGAGCGCATCTCATCCGCATTCCGTGTCGAGGCAAGCCGTCAGGTCGCGGGCGACACATCCCATCGTTTTAGTTTTTCTCTTCGATAGTTTGGAGCCCTTCATGTTTTTCCGTATGTCCTTGCCCGCTACTGCCTTGCTGCTCGGCATGCTCTTCGCCGGCGGCACCTTGGCCGAACCCGTCACGGTGCATAGCTGCAATCGCGATGTCACCTTCGATGAGGCGCCGGTGCGCGCCGTTTCCAATGACGTCAATCTCACCGAAATGATGCTGGCGCTGAAGCTAAGGGATCGGATGGTCGGCTATACCGGCGTTTCCGGCTGGAAGACGCTGGACGAGAAGCTCAGGGACGGCGTCCAGGAAATGCCGGAACTTTCGCCGAAATATCCGACCAAGGAGGTGTTGCTCGGCGCCAATGCCGACTTTTATTTCGCCGGCTGGAACTACGGCATGAAAGTGGGCGGCGAAGTGACGCCAGAGACCTTGGCGCCCTTTGGCATCAAGGTCTATGAGCTTACCGAATCCTGCATTTTCGTCATGCAGAAAAACAAGCCGACCATGGACGACATGTTCGTGGACCTGCTGAATCTCGGCAAGATTTTCCGTGTCGAAGATAGGGCCGAGGCCTTGGTTGCCGGCTATCGCAAACAGCTTAGCGATATCCAGTCGAAAATCGGTCATGTCGACAAGCCGACCCGCGTCTTCGTCTATGATTCCGGCGAGGAAAAGCCCTTCACATCGGGCCGTTACGGCATCCCGACGGCAATGATCGAAGCGGCCGGCGGCACCAATGTCATGGACGATGTCGAAAAGAGCTGGACGGAAGTTTCCTGGGAGCCGGTGATTGAGAAGAACCCCGAAGTCATCGTCATCGTCGACTATGGCCAGGTCACCGCGGCCCAGAAGATCGCATTCCTGAAGAACAATCCGGCCTTCAAGAACATCGACGCCGTGAAGAACGACCGTTTCGTCGTGCTGCCCTATGTGGAGGCCACGCCGGGACCGCGCAATATCGAAGCCATCGCCACGCTGGCAAAGGCGTTCCATCCTGAAGCGATGTAACGAACGACAATGCCGATCCGTCCGGTCCATCACTGGACGGATCGCTTCCTGGATTTTCGTATGCGCCCCGGTCTTCCCATCCTGATCCTTCTCCTTACTGCTTTCCTCGTCATGTCGATCACGGCGGGCGTGTCATTTGGCGCGGCGCCGATCCCGTTTGCGACCGTCTGGTCGATCGTCGGCAACAAGCTGCATGCCGGCTTGTTTCCCATCACTTGGTCGGGTGGACAGGAAAGCATCGTTTGGGATGTCCGTTTTCCGCGCGTCATCCTGGCGTTACTGGTAGGGGCGGGGCTTGCGGTCACTGGAGCGGTGCTGCAGGCCCTGACGCGAAATCCGCTGGCGGATCCACATCTTCTCGGCGTTTCCTCAGGTGCCGCTTTCGGCGCTATTCTGGCGCTCCTGCACACGGGACTTATTTTCGGGCTGTTGACAGTGCCGTTGTTTTCTTTCGCCGGCGCACTGCTTGCGATTGCCGCCGTGGCGCTGGTGACCCGGCTGACGCGCTCGCATTCGGCCGACCGGCTGGTGCTGTCGGGTGTCGCCGTCGCCTTTGTCTTTACCGCGCTCGGCAATCTCCTGATTTTTCTCGGCGACCCCAGGGCGGCCAATACCGTTGTCTTCTGGATGCTCGGTGGCCTGGGGCTGGCGCAATGGCAGCATCTGATCTATCCGGCCGGCGTGCTTCTCGTCTGCCTTTGCGCGCTGATGCTGAAATCACGGGAGCTGAACGCGCTAGCCATGGGCGATGAGACAGCAGCGACGCTCGGCATCGCCGTATCGCAATTCCGCTTCCTGCTTTTCGTCGTTACAGCGCTGCTGACGGGCGTCATGGTTGCCTTTTCGGGAGCGATCGGCTTTATCGGACTGATGGTGCCGCATTTCGTCCGGCTGCTTGCCGGGGGCGACAATGTCCGCATCGTGCCGCTCAGCGCCGCCTTCGGGGCACTGACATTGGTCTGGGCCGATATGGCCGCGCGGCTTATCATGGCGCCGGAGGACATGCCGATCGGTATCGTCACGGGTTTGGCCGGCGGCATCGCCTTCATTCTGATCCTGCGAAAAAGCTGACCAACGGGCGTTCCCCATTGCCGGCCGCCGCTCGTAAACCTATTTCCTGACGGGCATGCCGGGAGGAAGGGAATGGCCGCTGATCTGATTGTTTGCACACCAGAAGAGGTGTTGAGCTTCTGGTTCGAGGAATGCACGAGCGAGGATTGGTTCCGCTCGACCGTTATTCTCGACGAAGAAATGCGCCGTCGGTTTCGCGACACGCATCTGGCATTGGCAGCCGGTGTGCCCGATCTCTGGCGGACAACGTCCGAAAACCGCCTTGCAGCGATCATCGTCCTCGATCAGTTTGCCCGCAACATCTATCGCGGAACGCCGCTGGCTTTTGCGACGGATGGTTTGGCATTGCGGGAGGCGAAAGAGGCTTTGGAGGTCGGCGCGGATCAAGGGATGCCGGCGGAACGGCGAATATTCTTCTACATGCCGTTCGAGCATGCCGAGGATCTCGCCGAACAGGACCGAGCCGTTGCGCTTTTCCGCTCGCTCGGTCTCGAAGAGCAGATCGACTATGCGCTTCGCCATCGCGCCGTCATTGCCGCCTACGGTCGCTTCCCGCATCGCAATGTCTTCCTTGGTCGGGTGTCGACGGAGGCTGAGAAAGCCTATCTTGCCCAGCCGGACGCAGGATTCTGAGGGAATAAAGGTGTAAATGCCTTTGTGTCGCCTTTCTTTGCCTTACAAGGCGTACGCGTAGGGAATATGAAATTCGCAATCACAGTATGGGAAGACCGCGTTCTTCCATTGTTTCGTGCGGCGAATCCGTTTGCTCAGCCGCCGGCGATTTAATCTGCGACGAGGAGCTTTGCTTGCGCCTGCTGACACTCCGCCTCCGTTTTTTGCCCGTGCTGCTTTTGATACTGAGCGCAGCCACAGTTGCCGGCTTTTTGACGGGCGGGCACGCTTTTGCGCAGAATCAGCAACAGGCGCAGCCTGCAGAGAAACCGGAACAGCCCGCAGCTCAAGCGCCCCAGTCGGCGCAGCTCGCTAACGGTTTGTTGGAGACTGCGGTTGCCGATCTCGCCAAGGCGAAGAAGGACTTTGCCTCGATCGAAGAGGAGTCCAAAGAAGAGGGGGCGGATGACAGTGCGTTGCTCGCCCTTTCCGGTCGGGCGGATGAGCTCAGTCGCTCCGCAGCGGCGATTTCGACGCGGTTGAAGCCTCGCACTGCCGAGATCGACACGCGTCTGACGCAGCTTGGTGCGCCGCCCAAGGATGGGCAGCCGCCGGAAGCTGCGATCGTTACCCAAGAGCGCGACCGTCTGAACGCCGAGCGTTCGCAAATCAGCGCCGTGACCGTCGACGCCGATAACCTCGTTGCGGCAAGCAACCGGCTTGTGATGCAGCTTGTCGAAGTGCGCCGAAAGCTGTTTGCCGAGACGCTGTTCAAGCGTACGGGCGTTTCCGCCACCACATTCGAAGATGCGGGAACTGCCTTCGTCAACGAGGGCGTAGAGTTCGGTAATGCCGTAGCGAGCTGGATCGGCTTCGTCGTCAAGGCCAAACTCGGTTCGCTGCTGACTGCCCTTTTCCTGTCGCTGGGCGCGGCGTTGATTTTCCTGTCCGGCGGTTATCGACTGTTCCGCAGGTACTATGTGCGGGACGAAAACATTGAAAATCCGCCATATATCAGCCGCCTCTCGGTCGCGTTCTGGTCGACGCTGATCCGCACGCTGTCGCTGGTCGCGTTCCTCGTAACGTCCTTTTTCTTTCTGTCGAATTTCAACGTGCTGCGGCCGGATATCGCGCCGGTCCTGGCGGCTCTGTTCGGCTTCATCGGACTGGTCTATTTCGTCGGCCGCCTGGCAAATGCGGTTTTTGCGCCCTTCAGGCCGCATTGGCGGCTCGTCAAGCTGTCCAACAAAGGCGCCCGTTCGCTAAGCTGGTGCATGCAGGCCATGGCCGTCGTCAATGGTCTCGATTACGTTTTCGACCGCATCAGCGAATCCATGGGATCGCCTGTCGTCGTCACCGTGGCGAAGAGCTTCTTCGCGGCCCTGCTGATTGGCCTCATCCTGATTGCTGCCTCCTTCGGGTCGCCGATCCTTTCAAAGAACGGCAATCCCGATGCTCCCGGCCGTCGCTGGCCGCATGGCATGGCGATCATCCTTCGGGTGCTCGGTACATTGCTGATCTTCACGGCCGTTATCGGCTATGTCGGTCTGGCGCGCTTCATCGCAACGCAGTTGATCGTGACCAGTGCCGTTCTGGCGACGATGTATCTCGGCTTCCAGCTCGGCAAGTCGGTGTCGAGGCAGGGCGTGTTTGGCGAGACGATCGTCGGGCGTTTCCTCGAAAGCCGCTTCGCGCTCGGCGATGTCGCGCTCGATCAGGCCGGTCTAGGGGCCGGCCTTGCAACCTATGCCGTCGCGCTTCTGACCGGCATTCCGCTGATTCTGCTGTCCTGGGGGTTCCATATCCAGGATCTGGAGCTGATCGCCTATAGGCTGTTCACCGAAATCCACATCGGAAACATGTCGATTTCGCTGGTCGGCATCTTCGCAGGCGTCCTGCTCTTTGCCGGCGGTTATCTGGTGACGCGCTGGTTCCAGCGCTGGCTGGACAGCAATGTCATGGCGCGAGGGCAGGTGGACTTGGGTGTCCGCAACTCGGTGAAGACCGGCATCGGCTATCTCGGCGTGGCGGTGGCGTCGATCATCGCCATTTCGGCGGCCGGCATTGACCTGTCGAGCCTGGCGCTGGTCGCCAGCGCGCTTTCGGTCGGTATCGGTTTCGGCTTGCAGAATATCGTGTCGAACTTCGTCTCGGGCTTGATTCTGCTGGTCGAACGGCCCTTCAAGGTCGGCGACTGGATCGTCTCGGGTACGTCGGAAGGCATCGTCAAGCGCATCTCGGTGCGCGCGACCGAGATCGAAACCTTCCGCAAGCAGTCGATCATCGTGCCGAATTCGGAGCTGATCAACGGCTCGGTCGGCAACTGGACGCACCGCAATCGCTTGGCGCGCTCGGAAATTCCGGTATCGGTCAGTTTCGATGCCGATCCGCAGAGAGTCATGGATATTCTGCTGGAGCTGGTGCGTGGCATCCCGAAGGTGCTCAGAAATCCGGAGCCGCATGTGGAATTCCTGCGCATCGGTCCGTCCTCGCTCGATTTCGAGATGCGTTTCTACCTCTCCGATCTCTCCGACGGCATGGAGATCCGCAACAATCTGCGTATCAATATCCTGAAGCGGTTTCGCGAGGAAGGGATTGCGATTCCCTATCCGCATCAGGAGCTGCACATCGTCCGCGATAGCAAGCGAGGCAGACAGACCGATCTGTTGGCGACCACCAATCTCGCCGACTCCGCCGATGGGCCGGAAGTCGTGGGTGAAGATGTCGTGAAAGACACCGCTTCACCGGCCGAAGAGGAGCTGCCGCAGCCGCTTGAGGTCAGGAGCAGCGTTCGTCGTCGCGGCAAGGCATCCGCCCAGTGATGTAATTGCGACAAGGACATGGCCAGTAAGTGGACGAGCAGGGTTGACCACCGATCTGTATCGTGTCGGCGAGAGGCTATTTGATCCGGATAACGCGGTGTTGCGCGCCTGACATCTGAATGTTCGCGGTACAATAAATGAGAAGGTGGCCCGATGGTCGCCTCTTCATTTATGGGAAACCAGTCGCTTAATAAATATTCAAGTGCTTTGCTGTAGAAATTCGGAAGGGGACGATTTCTATTAGCAGGTTTAATCATGCCATTTTTGGGTATTTCGGGAATGCAGTATTCCGGCGGCTCGCTTGCTGGAGCGCGTATTCTTCTCGCCGAGGATTCCAATGTCTTTACGTCGATGATCAGCAAGAAGCTGAAGGAACTCTTCGACATCGATATCGAAATCTGCAGGAACTTCGAAGAATTGCAGTTTGCCTATGATAAGTCGGCGGAGCCGATCCGGTTGGCGATCTCCAATATCAATCTGCCGGGGGCGGAAAAGGGCGAGGCGCTGGAATATCTTGTCGATCTCAGCATCCCGACGATCGTCTTCACCGGCACGTTCCAGGAAGGCATGCGCGACGCACTGATCGCGAAGGATGTTGTCGACTATATTCTCAAGGACAATATCTTCGCTGTCGATCTGCTGGCCGAGTCGATTTGCCGCTTTCTTACCAATCATCGTCATCATGTGCTGATCGTCGACGACAGCGCCACGGCGCGCGCGCTGCTGTCCAGCCGACTGAAGCGCTATAATTTCCGCGTCAGCGTCGCCGAGAACGGCGCAAAGGCATTGGAGATCCTGAAGGCCAATCGCGACATCGGCCTGATGGTCACCGACTACAACATGCCCGATATCGACGGCTTCGAACTGACGCGCCGCATCCGGGCCAGCATCGGCTCGCATGAGCTGCGCATCATTGGCGTCTCATCCTCTACCAACCGGCTCTTGTCGGCGCGCTTTCTCAAGGCCGGCGGCAATGATTTCATCCTGCGGCCGTTCATCGACGAAGAATTCTATTGCCGTGTGAACCAGAACCTCGACACGTTGCTGCAGATTCAGTCGATGCGGCAGGAAAGATTGAGTGCATGACATGCCGGAAGAAGAAAGGATCGAGTTTCAGAAAAACAAAATATGAGGATAATTCATCTTTTGTGCAAGATTTCTGCAATCTCTGGTTCCACTTTCTTCACGAATCCTGTTCACGATGGAGTTGAAGGGCGACGTTGTTTCGCTCGGTATAGGTAACTGTGATCAGCGCATGCCGGGTAGTCTGGGAGGACGTAAAGGCAAATGGTGTTCCGCGTGGATTTCCTCAGCGATGGCCGTAGCCTTCGCCGTGGCAACCAGAATATACTTCTGGTTGAAGATTCGCGTATGTTCTCTTCCGTCCTTTCGCATCGGTTCCAAACCGAACTCGGGCTCAATGTTACCCATTGCGCCTCACTGAAAACGCTGAATGAAGCGCTGGCGGTGGATGGACACGGCTTCACCATGGCCGTGGTCGACCTCAATCTGCCGGATGCACCGCATGGCGAGGCATTGGATGTTACCATCGCTCAGCGTATTCCCACCGTCGTTTTCACCGCGTCCTTCGACATGGACACGCGCAACCGCATCATGGAGCGCAGCACTGTCGATTATGTTCTGAAGGACAATGAATTCGCCCTCGACAATCTCGTTTCCACCGTACGGCGCGCCATCTCCAACCGCGGCACGCGGGTCCTAGTGGTGGATGATCTCTCATCGGCGCGACGCGCGCTGGTGGAGCTCCTGGAGGCGCAGCAGTTCAAGGTGGCCGAAGCGGGCACCGGCGTCGAAGCATTGGCAGCACTTGACGATTATGGTGATATCGAAGTGGTGGTGACCGATCATCATATGCCGGACATGGATGGCTATGAGCTGACCCGGCGTATTCGCCATCGCTATGGCTCGGATCGGATGCGGGTCATCGGCATCTCCTCTTCGAACGACCGTCTGCTGTCGGCGATGTTCCTCAAGGCGGGTGCAAGCGATTTCATCTATCGTCCATTCGTCGCCGAAGAGCTGCAATGCCGCATTGCGCACAATGTCGAAACCCTGATGCAGCTCAAGCAACTACGCGCCGCCGCCGCGAGCGACTATCTGACAGGGCTCTATAATAGACGTTATTTCTACGATCACGGCCCGAGGATCGTCAGCGAGTGCCTGCGTCATCAGCGGCCGATCTCGGTCGCGATCCTCGACATCGATCATTTCAAACATCTGAACGACACCTATGGCCATGAAATCGGCGATCAGGTGTTGAAGGCCGTTGCCGGCCGGCTTCATTTGCTGTTCGAAGGCAGTGAGAACCTGCTCTCCCGTCTTGGCGGCGAGGAGTTCGCGATTCTGTTCACCGAGATGGATTCACGCGCAGCAACGACGCTTTGCGACGAGGTGCGCGTCAATCTCTCTAATTTGAAGGTGAATGCGGACGACGAGGAGCTCTCGGTGACGGTGTCGATCGGTGTTGCCGAAATTGCCGGCCGCGAGGCATTCGAAAACTATCTCAATGCCGCCGACCAGTTTCTTTACATGGCCAAGCACAAGGGCCGCAATCAGGTCTATTCCGATGCCAAGATGACGGAGGAAGCGGCGGAATAGCCGCCTCCATCGGTCAGCCTCAGACGACGACGCCGCTGCGGTTGCTCGACATGGTGAGCTTGCGCTCGGCGCGCTCCTGCTGTGGCGAGCGGTTGTACAGTTCGCGATAACACTTGGAGAAGTGCGATGCGGAAACGAATCCGCAGGCAACCGCCACCTCCACGACCGGCATCGAGGACTGCACCAGCAGGTGACGCGCGCGGTCGAGGCGGATCTCGAGATAGTAGCGCGCAGGCGAGCGGCCCATTTCCTGGCGGAAGAGGCGCTCGATCTGACGGCGCGAGAGGCCGGCATCGTCGGCGATCTCCAGCAGCGACAGCGGCTCGGCGAGATTGCTTTCCATCAATTCGATGATCGACAGCACCTTGGCGTTCTGAACGCCGAGGCGCGCGCGCAGCGGCAGGCGCTGGCGGTCATGCGGGCTGCGGACGCGGTCGGTGAGCTGCTGCTCGCAAACGCGGTTGACAAGGTTTTCGCCGAAATCCTGGCCAATCAGGTTGAGCATCATATCGAGCGAAGCGGTGCCGCCGGCGCAGGTATAAAGATTGCTGTCTACTTCGTAGAGATCGGCATAGACTTCAGCCTGGGGGAAGTTTTCGGCAAAGCCAGGGAGATTTTCCCAGTGAATGGCGCAGCGCTTGCCGTTCAGAAGGCCTGCCTGCGCCAGCACATGCGCGCCTGTGCAGAGGCTGCCGACGGCGACGCCACGATTATAGGTCTCGCGCAGCCAGGCATTGACCGACTTGTTCTGGAACTCCTCGACGTAGATGCCTGAACAGACGAGCACCATGTTCGGCCGGTTCTCGCCGCCGAGATTACGGCGTTCGTCGGCAAGCGACGTATTGACTTCGAGGCCGATGCCGCTGGAGGAGTAAACCTTCTGGCCGTCAGTCGAGGCAAGTCGCCACGTATAGGCGGGATAACCCAGCATGCGGTTCGCAATCCGCAGCGTCTCAATCGCAGCGGAAAACGGCAGCATGGTAAAATGGGGAACGAGGAAGAAAACCAGGGAACGCGTCTTAATCGGTGTCTTGCTCATATCAGGAAAATCCATCCTCCAGGACCATCCTGTATTCCTTGCGTCAAATGCGTCGGCTCGATGGTCCAATAGCGACATTGGCATGGAAAATAGCGGCCGCAAAGAGATATTTGTGCAAACCCACTAAAATTACCGCGACAAAGAAAGCAGGCGAAGCGGGTAAGCAATGTCGTGAAGCAACCAAATATATGTGTCAGCAATAGTCAAAATAAAACCAAATACGCGCTCAGGTGCATAAATGTTCGAAAGGCGACGCCCGGTGTGGTTGAGCGTCGCCTTCAGAATTCATAGTATATTACGATCATCGCCAGGCCCTGGAATTCTTGGCTTCGTCGATGGCCGGCCAGCCGAGGTCCTTGCGCATGTCGTCGGAAAGGGACTCGAGTTCGCGCTCGGAGCGCCACCGCTGCCAGCGATCGGCAATCCGCGTGATCAGCTGCACAAAAGTACCGGTCGACGGAAGCGGGCTCCGCATCCTGCCGGACTGTCTATAGGTAATCGTCGTCATTTCAAGGTTCCTTCGGTTCTCAGATGCCCGAAAGGTCGCGACCTTTATGGGCTAATATGGGGCGGGTTCGTCCATCAATCAAACGAATAGATCTTATAGTTGCCATTAGCATTCTTGAACGATCGCACGCTTGGAGGCTTCCGCTCCAGGGCGGAAATCATGACGAACTCGCTTTAAAGCGCCCCAAACCCTGGTCTAAAGCGCCCCAGATTCGGGTGAAGCGAAATAGATTCGACGAAAGCGAAATAGATCGACCATAAACTTATCAGTCGTTTAGCTGCACGCTTGTCAGGATCAACGATTTAGAACTGTAAAACCTAAGCTTCGTGATTTTCGCAGACATCAATTGCGGCTTTGGAATCGATATCGTTCCGCCCGAGCAGGAGAAACAGAAAGTTAGTGGCACGACAGCGGTGACGGTCTCTCCAGCGAACTGTTCGCGACTTCGACCATAAGCAGGACGAACGCTGGAGTCGTTGATAGAAGCTCACGACAAGAGGTCTTAACTGAAAGCTGGGACGTGCAGGATCCAGCCAACTCCCTTGTGTGGCTTCACGAACTGGAAGCCCCGCATCTCAAGGTAAGCCTGGAGCTTGTAGGCTAGCTCGGGCGCAGTCGTCCCGTCAGCGCGCTCGAGCCGTCGTATCGTCGTGTGCGAGGATCCGATCTGTTTGCCCATGTCGGATTGGCTGAGATCTAGCATTACGCGCGCGGCGCACAGCAAAGGCCCTGGCGCCGCGTCGAAGGCTCGTTCTCTAGCGCGCAATGGATCGGGGGCGGGCGCGATTGAATCGTCGAACACCAGCGCCCAAGACTTCGGTGCGTCCGCCTCGAGGGCTCTTACTCCCAGCGTTTCGTAATAATTGCGCAGCGCCACAATGTTGTTGAACCGCACAGGATCGACACCACGCTCCACCTTGTTGATGGTGCGTGTGGAAATACCGGTTTCATCGGCGACCTGTTTCTGGCTCCGGCCGACCGCCTCCCGTGCCGCGTGGAGCATCCGCCGCAGAGTTCTCATGCGTTATCGATTTCAGGAATCGAAAGTGTTGACAATAAGATCGCGAATCAGCAAGTATGTATCGGAAGTCAGAAAGTAAGGATCGCTTTAGAGAAACTTCGCCGGTGAGGTGAATCCTTTCTGCGTCCATCCACCCGAATCGGCTCAGATGGAGAAGCATCAAAATGCGACATCGAATCCCTGATTCCGCACTCGATAACCTCAGCGCAGTCGTTGCCGACTTATCAGCCATTAGGCGTGGGGAGTTCGACCCTGAATCCTTGCGAGACCTTCCAGTCCTTCACGAGGTCACCGTCGGCCAGCGGCCAGTTGCATGCCTTGAAGGGCTTGTCGAAGGCCATCCGCTGATTCCCGACAACCGCCGCATTGTGACGTCGGCACTTTTCAGCGTCTTCGGCGAACGAACGCTGTATGCCCGCACGCTAAGCCGTTGGTATCGGCTTGGCGGAACTGTCGACCTGGGGAACTGGTAATGCGGACGCGATTGGAAAAAAGGGCATTTGCTGACCTTGCCCGATCCCCTATCGTATTCCTCGCATACGCTGGCTTTCGCTCAGCACTCCGGCACACGCCCGAGATCCATACGGACCAACACAACACCGTCGTGTGCATTTTGCCAAAGGGCGCGAAGACGAGCAGTTACGAACACGCGGCAGAAGTCCTGCTTCGGGGGCGGCATAAACGTTTCGTGTACGAGGATCTGCAAAAGAGGGTGCATCTCCTCGACAACATGAAAAAATCAGAGTTGACAAAGACCCTCAATCGAAGGGCTTTGCGCCCCATTGGTCAGATGATCTATCTCGCTTCGGATCCCTCCAGTGTCGACCCCTTGGTCGAGATCGTGGCCGATCGTGTTGTCGAACTCCATAAACCGAGCGCTCGCCAAATCATGGCGGCGCGCCGGTTAGGCGGACTGAGACCGATTTCGGAGGCTCTGGCGGCTGAGGTTGCGACACAGTCCATGGAGGTCATCGAAATGGCGGTTGGTCGTCGGTCTCTGGATGAAGCTGATCTCATGAGGATAGCCGGCGTCCTCCGAAGATCCGAGGCGGCCGAATCCATTCTGGGACCGACGCTGGACGAACTTCCGGGCTTTGCCGGCGCGCGCGACTGGGTCGCCAGGATCCGTCACGGCGTAAAGGATTGGAGGGCGCACGTCGTTCCGTGGTCTCACGTCGAATCCGCTGCACTCCTTTCCGGTCCGCCGGGGGTGGGCAAGACCTATTTCGCCCAGGCCTTGGCAAGAACGCTTGGTTTCAAGCTTGTGGCGACATCAGTGGGAGACTGGCAGCGATCAAAACAGGGTTATTTGGGCGACACGCTGAAAGCGATGGAGGCCTCCTTCGCGGAGGCGAAGGCGGCCAAAGGCGCGGTCCTTCTGATCGACGAGTTGGATTCGATCGGCGATCGCAGGCGCATCGGTAACGCGCACCGGTATTACGAAACAACCGTTGTAAACGCTCTCCTCGAGTTGACCGATGGCGTTGGCCGATTGGAGGGCGTGATCCTCCTGGGCGCAACAAACTATCCCGATCGAATAGATCCAGCACTCAGACGATCCGGTCGGTTTGAGACACATATTGTTCTCGATCCTCCGACCGCGCAGGAGAGAGCGGAGATCGCCTCTTTTCACCTTGGCGGAAGGATTCGACCTGAAGACATGCGGACGGTGACGGATCATTTCAAACGTGCCACGGCAGCGGACCTTGAATCCCTGGCCAAGCGGGCACGGAGCCGTGCAAGGATGCGCCAGTCCGAGGTCGCGCTGGAAGACTTGGCCGCAGAGCTTCCGGAGAGAATTCCCATTCCGGAAGACGTCGCTTATCGCATAGCAGTCCACGAGGTTGGTCACGCGATGGTCGCTGTCCATACTGGATTCATCGAGTCGGCGACGATCGAGCTCGAAACGACGGCCGTAATGGGCCAGGTCGACGATCTGGGGAGAACCCACTACAGCACCGATGAACGAATTCTTCCGGGAGAGCACTTTCTGACGGCGAAGATTCGGACGCTTCTGGCAGGCATGGCCGCGGAAGAAGTGGTGTTTGGAGAGCGATCGATCGGAGCTGGCGGTGTCATAGGCAGTGACCTGGAACAGGCAACGAAAATCGCGACTGCGATGGCAGTGTCATATGGACTTGGCAGCTCGCTGCGATTCGATGCGCCATCGCAAGCGGTCAACGAATCCTTTAGACCATCTCCCGAGATCGCCGGCGACGTGAGTCTGATCCTGCGAAAAGAGTACCAAGCAGCCAGAGACGTGGTGCTGATGGTCGATGAAGAAATTAGGAAGTTCGCGAGGCTTCTCGTTGTCGACAAGCAGATTGCTCTGGAACGGAAACAGGTGCTCCAGATCTTCAACGCGAAGTCTGCGCGCAGCTCCCGTGGCAGCAGCCGGTGAGCGCTTGCATTTTAGCCGCGTCGCGTGGCCTGGCAGCTATGCCTCGCGAAACCGGTTGCTTGGGCAATGCAGAGCATTGTCCAACATCAACAATCGCAGTCGAGAGCGGACGATTTTCCCAACGTCCAATCGTTAGGCATTTCCGTCCACGTCGCCATCCTCGTCCAGTTCCCATACCGGCAGATTGGCATTCGTCTCCAGTCGTTCCTTGATGATGTGCCGGAACGGATGATGCAAAGCTCCGGCTCCGTCTTACAAAAGCCTGCGTGAATAGCAGGATAATGCGGCGGTCTATCGGATCGAAGTTTGACCGACATCTGAATTTTGCAGCGGACTGCGCGCAGCCCTCATGCAATGAGCGACGCAGTGACGGTCTGGCCAAAGTTCTACCGCGCCACTCGGAAACCGTTCGCATAGTAGCGGACATCGGCATCGCCTCGCGCGCGGCGCTTCTGACGTGGTCAGCACGACTGCCGAAATAACCGCCGTGGAGAACGCGGTAGTTGCGGTCGCCCCTTGTCCATGCGACCCAGCCGACTGAGCGCTCTGAACTCACGCCGCCAGTCCTGGGCCTATTCAGTAGAGTCCCCTAATTCCCCCAGGGTTAGAGGCGGCCGCGTCTTAAACTTAATTCTTCAGGTCGCACTTAATATCGCCTCTCAAGCACTGCATGCCTATATCCGTCGAAATGCAAATCTCCAAACTTGCATAACTGCGCCCTTTTATGGTCTCACGCGATTTCATGCACTCTGCAAGGCCTGCGGGGGAAACGAGGGTCCATTTTCTGCCGAGGCGCTCCCTCGCCATTTTCTCAAAGGAAAGGCACTTTTTGGTTTCGGTATCTCGCTCTGCCGCATCCAACATCTTCGATGTTAAATCTTGACAGAACGCCCCGCTATCAAACTGGGGAAATTCTAAAGGTGCAGCCCTTGACGCCGAAGCGCCCATGGCTGTGCTGCAAATCAAAAACGTCACTGAAAAGGCGGCCATGTAACGCAAGTAACTTCCCCTATAGTTGCGCTTGGGTAAACGTATTCAACCTTTTTTTTAAATCCGGCGCAATAGCCTGGGTCACTGCCACACCTGACGAGTATGCCGCTCTGATTTGGCGAAAGCAGATTCTAAGCTGACTTTTGAAGGTTGATCATGGACCTCATTCGATGCGACATTCCGGTTCTGTGGCGATATGCCGCACCTACTTGTCATGGAGGTGGATCATAAATAATACTCTCGGCATGGTTGAGGATTGGCATTGAGCGAATCCCTACAATTTTTGTACGCGATTGCTGATTGTTAGTACTTGGGCAGACGATGAGGGCATGAGTTGGGGGTTATGGGCGGACTAGAAGCGGATGAAATAAGCGGCGCCCGTTCCCATTTGCAGCGCTGTGTTCGTGATGCTCTTTCTCCAGCGGCATCTAGTTAATTCATAAATTTCTACGTCTACGAGCACTTCGGGATAGAAGGCTCGTGATGATTTCGGCAACGGAATCGATGATGAAGTGTCCAGATTCAACCACCTCACACTCCCAGGGAGCATTTGGATTTACCATAATCTGGACGTTTATTCCGACGCTGTAGTTTTCTTGGCGACTTGAGTGCGTATTTTTGTCAACTGCTGAATATAACTCCCCGTTGTATTCATATTCGACGTCGATAAATATGCTTTGAACTTCAGAAACAATCTCTGATCTTGAATTAACAATTCGCGCAATTACTGGAACGAATTCGATCGTTATTATATTTTTTCGTACCTTTATAGTTACTGGTATTAGGAATATTACAACAAAAGAACAATAATATAGTATATTATAGAATTCCATTATGATTTTCCTTTGTTGTGGCGCAGCAGAAGTTAAATTTCTATATATTTCAAGGTATTTCTACTTTTTTGGTTGGCGCGGCACATCTAGTTACGAAATTCTAATGGGGGTGAATTGATGAGCAACGGAAATTTGTCAGGTTCTGTCGGTGTTTCCTATCAAGGGAACTTTGGGGTCGGTCTGTTTGGTGGCAGCTACTCTCTTCGCGACACGAACGGAACCTCGATGGACGCGAGAGTTCAGGTCACAGCGGGCCTTCTTACGGCAAGGGTTACGTCAACCGCGACAGGTTTTCAATTCGACTTAGGATTGGGATTTGTTGTTGGTGCAATTGCAGGTGCTTCAGGCTTCATAGGATTTGGCCACAAGTTTGGTAAGAATCCAGGTGACTATGCCACGGCGGGTATTGCGGGCAAAGTCGCCGGGCCCGTTGGCGTGAATGCTGGTGTCTCCCTCGGGCTTCCAGCCCAGCAACCTGCCCCGCTAAACTACGACACCCTTGAGTACGGTTGGCAGTACGACAACGCGTCACATGTTTATGTGAAGCCGACACCTATGGATCTGCCGGGCTGGCAGAAAACCCCGGATTACTCAGCATTAAAAACGGGGCTTGACACTCCAAAGGAAGACCTTGCCGCGAGCATAGCCAATTTGGCGAGCATCGCTCCTGCCGGTGTAAACCCAGTGCAGTATGGCCAAAACTTCAACCTCGACTTAGCGCTTCACCCTCTGACGCCAGACGAGATCGCCTCGCTTGCATACACGGCTCCAACTTATACGCCCGTTGATCCTGTGGTACCGACGCCGGTTACCCCTGTTGAAAATACTTCGTGGAATTTTGGCTTCATGCCCAACGTTCCAAATGTTCCGGTGGCACCAACGCCGCCCTCGATGAGCTTTGAACCGTTTTTCGGGGGGCTTCTTGGCGACCTCGGAAGCTATGCCCGCGATGATTGGGGACAGGATTCGCCATCCGAGCACGGACCCGGTCCAGGCGGTGGTGCCAGCAGCGGGAGAGGCTATTCCCGCGATGATTGGGGACAGGATTCTCCCTCTGAACATGGACCCGGTCCGGGTGGTAGAGCTACTGGCGGGTATTCCGGTTACGGTGGCGATGACTCTCCTTCCGAACATGGACCTGGTCCGGGTGGCAGGGCTACTGGTGGATATTCCGGGTACGGCGGTGATGATTCTCCCTCAGAACATGGCCCTGGACCTGGCGGCGATGAAGGTAACCCTGTTCTCCTCGACCTATCGGGCAATGGCCTGAGCCTCGACACGTTGTCCAACTCGTCGCAGTTTGTGAATGTGAATGGCGATGGCTACCAGCATCGCACGGCGTGGGCGGGCAATGGCACGGGCGTACTCGTGTTCGACGCCGACGGCGATGGCAAGATCAGCAGCTCGAAGGAATTCGAGTTTACCCAATGGGATCCGACGGCAATCGGCGATCTCGAGGCGATCAAAGACGTGTTCGACACAAACGGCAATGGCAAGCTCGATGCCGGCGATACGCAATGGTCGAAGTTCAAGGTCATGGTCAACGGCCAGCTTGTGTCGTTGTCATCGCTCGGAATTACCTCGATCGACCTTACGCCAAAGGGCAGCGGCCAGACGTTTAGCGACGGTTCGGCAATCACTGGCACAACAACCTTTACCAAATCCGACGGTTCGACCGGGACGGTGGGCGATGCCGTTCTTGCCAGCGATTCCAACGGCTACATCGTCAAGTCGACTGTTGTCACCAATGCTGACCAGTCAAAGACGAACACCATCCAGGCCTATAACGCCGATGGCAGCTTAGCCTTCCAGGATCTGGTGACCACCAGCGCCGACGGCAACAGCGTGTCGACCAAGTTCGATGATGACGGCAATGGAACCTATGACCGTTCGCAGACCGATGTCACTACGGTTGCTTCCGGCGTTCGCACGCGGGTCGTAACGGACTTCAACGCGGACGGCTCTGTCGTCGACAGCACGACGACCGTCACCAGCGCCGATCACACGTCGGTAACGACGACCCTCGATCAGGATGGCGACGGTAAGGCAGACCAGAGCCAGACGTTTGTCACCAATGCTGATGGCTCGAGTACGACCACGACCAAGACGCTCAGCGCGTCCGGAGCGACATTGGGTCAGGTTCAGGTGCAGTCGAGCGCGGATGGTCTGACGGAGACGACGAAGACTGACGTCAACGGCGACGGTACCTATGACGATGTCGTATCCGATGTTACTGTCGTCGGCAGCGATGCCTCTCGCACCCGGACTGTGACGGACAGCAGTGCCAACGGAACGTTGTTGTCGAGCGTCACGACGGTCACCAGCGCCGACCGGCATACCAAGACTGTGACCAGTGATATCGACGGCAACGGTACGGTTGATGAGCGCGACCTGACCCAGACCACAATCGCCTCGAATGGCGACGTGACCACAGTGGTGACGATTACGAATGGCGACAATTCGGCCAGAAGTAAGGCTACGACCGTAGCGGCGGCAAATGGCCTTTCCTCCACGGTATCGACTGATATTACGGGAGACGGCATTGCCGATCTCGTTCATTCTGACGTGACGACTGTTGCCTCCGATGGCTCGCGCACGGAAACCGTCCAGGATAAAAGCGCCAGCGGTGTATTGCTATCGAGCAACATCACGACGACCAGTGTGGATGGTAAGAGCAAGAACATTTCGGTCGACGCCAATGGCGATGGAGCTGCAGATAGCACGAGCGTTATTACGGTTGCGAGCGATGGAACGATCACCGAAACCGACAGTTCCCTCAATCCGAACGGATCTCTTGTCGGCAAGATGCTCACGACGACAAGTGCCGACGGTCTTTCGAAGACCATCAGCACTGATGCCAATGGTGACGGTGCCTACGACGCCGTGACGACCGACGTTATCGCTGCCGGCACTGGCGGTGCACGGGTGGAGACCGTGACGAAGAAGAGCGGCAACGGCACCGTCATCGGCAAAACGGTGACGACGACGTCGGCCGACAGCCTGACGCAAACCATGCAGTCAGATATCAACGGCGACGGCACGTTCGACCAGACGGTTTCCGATGTGATCGTTTTGAATGCCGGCGCCCGCACGGAAACGGTTGCGGCGAAGAGCGGCAATGGCACACTACTGAGCCAGACGGTGACGACTGTCAGCGCCGACCGCAAGACAACCACGGTCTCCAAGGATGTCGATGGTGACGGTCATGTCGACAGCGCCTCGACTCACATTATCGCGACCGATGGCAGCCAGACGACGACAACCAGCATTACGAGTGCCGATGGTGCGCTTCACGGCAAGAGCACGCTAACGGTCAGCGCGGATGGTCTGACCATCACCACTGTCACGGATGCGAACGGTGACGGCACAATTGATCTAACGACAGTTGATCAGACGGTCATTAACGCCGATGGCAGCCGCACCGAAACAGTGTCTGAGAAGAGCAACACCGGGGCACTCCTCGACAAGGTGACGACGACTACCTCCGGGAACGGCCTGACGATCACTATCCAGAAGGATGTCAATGGCGACAGCGTCATCGACACCAGAAGCGTTGCTGCGACTGTGCTCAACAGCGATGGCTCGAAGTCGACGACGACTTCGGATTATGCAGGCACCTCGTTGATCGACCAGACGAAGGTGACGATAAGCGCCAATGGCCTGGTGACAAAGACCGACTATAATTACGATGGCAATGGCACGGTCGACCGCACTGAGACTTCCACGAAGACCTTGAATGCCGACGGTTCGACCTCCCTGGTCGATGCTATTACCACCGTGAGCGGCACGCTCCTGTCGAAAACGACCAACACCGCGACCTCGGATGGCAAAACGGTTACAAGCCAGGTCGACCTCGATGGCGACGGCAAGATCGATGTGAAGACGACGTCCGTCATCGACGCTACGGGCCTGACCACCAAGACGGTGGAGACCTATAAGACGGGCACGACGACGCTCGCCAGCAGGGCGGTCACGACGACCTCCGCCAATGGCCTCTCGATCACGACCAAATCCGACCTGGATGGTGATGGTACCTTCGAGCGGGTCCTCGGCGACGTCACGACGCTGAATGCCGATGGTTCGCGCACGGAGGCCTTCAGTCGCTCGACGAATACGGTGCCGGTCGAACTGACAACTGTCACCACCTCCGCCAATGGGCTGAGCAAGACAACTGTTGTTGCGAACGATGTGGTCGGAATGACAGCGCGTAACGAGATGTATCGTCTTTATCACGCCACTCTGGGTCGGGACCCCGATGTCGGTGGCATATCCGACTTTGCGGTGGCGTTTAATTCGGGCACAACGGCGGTTCAGCTTGCTGCTGTCATGATCAACTCTGCCGAATTCGCGCAAAAATATGGCACACTCGACAATACGCAGTTTGTCACGCTGCTTTATCAAAATGCCTTGGGGAGGGTGCCCGAAGCGGCTGGCCTGAATGGCTGGGTGGGCACGTTGAACGCCGGAACCTCACGCGCTTCCGTCGCCCAGCAAATCGCGGATTCAGCAGAAGGGCAAGCGCATATGGCGGCCGGCGCCCAGGCTTGGGCGCTCAACAATCCGTCGGTCGTTCTCTCCCCGGTCCGGACGACAACGGACATCACAACGCTCAACGCCGACGGTTCCACGACTGAGGTGGTCGCCAATACCGGGCTTGTTGCGAACAAGACGACGACCACGACAAGCGCCGACGGGAAGACAGTCACGGTGACTTATGACATCGATGGCAATGGCGTCGTTGACCAGAAGTCCGTGACCACGAAGAATGCCGATGGCAGCGTCACGCAGACCCTGTCCGACCTGACGTCCACGGGAGCCGTGTCGCATACCAAGACGATCACGACCAGTGCCGATGGTCTCAACCAGACGGTCAGCTACGACACGGACGGCAATGGCGTTGCCAACAAGACCGTGACCGATGTGACGACGCTGAATACGAACGGCAGCAAGACCACCACGGAAAAAACCTACACGGTCAACAGCAGCGGCACGTTGGTGCTGAGCGCGGTCATCCAGACCGATATGTCTGCCGACGGGCTGACTGTCACCACGAAATGGGATCAGACCGGTTCCGGAACCTTCACCACGAGCCGCACCGATGTGACCGTCCTCAATGGCGACGGATCACGCACGGAGACGGTCAGCTACTTCACCGGTACGACGTTGACGAGCCGCTATCTGACCACGACCAGTGCCAACGGCCTGTCGGTCACGACCCAATCGGATCTGACGGGCTCCGGTACCTATGGCCAGACCGCAACCGATGTGACCCTGATCAACGCCGATGGCACCCGGACACGTACCGTGTCCAGCAGCAAGGCCGACGGCTCGCTAATCTCCAAGTTCGTCACGACGACGAACGCTGATGGCGAGATCGTATCGACCAATGCGCAGCGCACCGGACTGGCGACACAGACGGTCAGCGACACGATCGAGATCCTTGCCGACGGTGCAACCCGCGAGACGGTCGCGACGACCGACGCGTCCGGCAAACTGATCGACAAGACGACCACGCTAACCAGCGCCGACAAACACACGGTAACGATTGACCGCGATGCCAATGGCGATGGCGCCATCGATCAGCATCAGCAATCGGTAACTGCGGATACGGGCGTTGTGACGTTGACGGTCACCGACTACAAGGAGGCTGGAGTCAAAGCAGATAGTTCGGTCAGCACGACAACGGCGAATGGCCTTCAGACCACCATCAATTGGGATCTCGACGGCAACGGCACGAACGATCGCCAGAGAATAGCAGTCGACACGAACAATGCCGACGGCAGCAAGACTACGGTCATCTCCGACACGGATCTGACAACCGGCAAGTTGGCGACGAAGACCACGATCCAGCAATCATCCGACGGTACGGTGCGGACGACCTCGAAGGATGTCGATGGCGACGGTACCGTCGATCAGGTGGAAACACTGACAGCCGACACGACAGGCGCGACCGTTTCGATCATGACAAACAACGCGACAGCGCAGAAGACCAACTATCTTCTGGCTGGCAAGGTCTATTGGAAGCAAGCAATCGCAGCCAAGATGGAAACCGACGGTTCCGCGGATGGCCACACGAAAACTGTCAAATACGACTATGACGGCAACGGCACCTATGAGGTCGTCATGCAATCGCAGCTTCAGGTGGATGGCTCGACAGTTGCAACTGTGACCGAGACCAATGCCAGCGGCGCCGTTGTCGCCAAGGGCACGATCACAACCAGCACCGACGGCCTGATCACGGTCCTCAGCAAGGATTCCAACAATGATGGCGTCATCGATCACACGGAAACCTCGGTGACCCACAATGACGGGTCGATCACGCTGACGAAAGTTGATCTGAACGCCAGCAGCGTTGTCACTCAGACCATCGTCGATACAGTCTCAGCTCTAGGCAGCCTGACGTTGCGTGTCACCAGTGATGGTCAGGGGCGCAAGACGTCGCAACTTGCGATCGCCGCTGATGGGAGCTCAGTAACAACAAATTACAATGCTGCCGGCGGACAGGTACTCAGCGTCATCAACGCCAACAAGGCGGGCATTCCGACATCCGCCATCCTCTACGATCCATTGAATGCCAATCCTTGGACCCGCGTCGAGCAATCCTTCGACGCATCAGGCAAGAAGACGCTCGAAAAGCAGTTCAACGATGATGGTACCCGGACGGAGATCACTTTCTACACGCCGACCGGAGCGCAGCAGCACGTTGACTACTTCAATAGTGCCGGTGTTCGCACCGGATTCACCGATTTCGACGTTACGAACTCAAGTGACTGGGCTAGGATTGACAACGCTGTAGACAGCGCGGGCAGAAGAACAAGCGAAACCGTGCATTGGGATTCTTACGACCACACTAAAGTAACCCTCTTTGATCCAGCCAACACTCAGCCTTGGAACAATATCGTGCAGGATATTGACGGGCAGGGGCGGATGGTTTCGCAGGCCCAAACCAATGACGATGGAACCAAGACGACTATCTTTTTCTATACGCCAACTGGTGCTCAGCAGCATATCGATTATTTCAATGCGGCGGGGCAGCGCACAAACACCATCGACTTCGACGTGACCAATTCGCAGACGTGGAGTCGGGTTGACAATACTCTCGATGCTCCAAGTGGTCAGACCCTGAACCAAACGATCTATTGGGACAATGGTACGCGAGCCGTGAACTATTGGGATGTAGCCAACACTCAGGGCTGGTCGACGATCAATCAGGCGTTTAACGCTGCCGGGCAGATGACGAACCAGAACGTCAACAATGACGACGGAAGCAAGGTGCTATACGCCTATGACGTGGCCAACTCACAAGGCTGGTCCTATATCGCGGATGTCTATGTGCCGAATGGTCAGTTGATTACTGACAATGTCTACAGCGACACACCAGGCTCGCTCACCGCGACAAACTACGACGTGTACGGCAATCAACCCTGGACGCGTTTGGTTCAAAATTTCATCAATAACGTGGAGCGCACTGCTACGACGTATAATGATGACGGTAGCTACACGAACTACCAATACGATGCCTCTCACAAGCTGACCGGGTGGCAGCGTTATGCCTATGTGAGCGGTGGTGGCGGTGGCGGCAGCACTGGGTGGAAGATGGTCGACCAATGGCCGCAGCCAAGCTCCGGCGGCAACCGGCCGGTGCTTCTCGACCTCAACGGCGACGGCCACATCGATCTTCGGCCGCTCGATACCAACGCGCTTGCCACCGGCTCGTCCGTCACCTTCGACTGGAATGCCGACGGAGCACGTGATGGAACCGCATGGGTCGGACCTCAGGACGGCTTCCTGGCGATTGACCTTGGTGAAGACGGTCAGGCTGGCCCGGACGGTGTCATCGACCAGGCGAGAGAACTCTCCTTCTCGATGTGGGCCACCGACGATCAGGTTGCCGCGAACGGCGGCTCTGTCTCCGACCTCGACGGCCTTCGTTTGGTCTTCGATAGCAACCACGACAACGTGCTCGATGCCAACGATGACCGTTGGAGCGAGTTCCGTGTCTGGCGGGACGCCAACCAGAACGGTGTGGCTGATGATGGCGAATTGCTGACGATGTCGAACGCTGGCATCAAGCTCATCAATCTTCTGCCGACGACCGATGGCAGCCAGTCGTTCGCCGACGGGTCCGCGATCACCGGCACGAGTTCCTACCAGACCAGCGATGGCACGTCGCGCTATCTGGTCGGCGATGCAACGCTCGCCTACCAGGCGGCGATCCTGCAGCAGAATGCTGCTTGATCAACAGCAAGCGGAATGCCGAGCCAAATCGGGGTTCGGCATTCCGCCATTTGATTGCGATCAACTTGATCGGCAAGGCGGACGTCGATTGCCGTATCTACCGGAGCCTCGGCACATGGAGACAAATTTTTGAAACTCCGAATAGCAATGCTGTTTGCGGCGCTGCTGCTCTTCCCAAACGTCACAGAGGCCACTTTACATGGACCTAATGGAGGGAAGCATCTGGGCTCTCACGGCCAGCCCAAGGCCGATGTCTTTGCAGAGGATCTGTCTTGTAGGGCAGTAGACGAGGCGGTGAGAAAGACCTGGGACAGCCCGCAGCTCGCGGTCAATACCTATAATGCCAAACCCGACGGAAGTTTGAAGCCTCATTTCGAGAGCCGTGCGATCGGTGCGGAGATATACGAGAAGTACGCGTTTTCGACCAAGTGGCGGAGATTTAGACGCGGGGTTCCTGGAAGCATGGGCCAGCGTGGACCGCTCTGGAACGCTTGCAAACTCGTCAAGCCGGACCATGCCGGTGATCAGGCTGAGCTCCACTACACTGCTACCTGGCGCAGCTTTCCATACGAGGCGGCTGCCGACATCTGGATATCAGCAAACGATGGCCGCCTCCAGAAAATCCAGAGGCGTTTCCCAGACAACCGATGGATGTTTCCATTTGCAACTGCCCTGGAGAAATTCGATTACGATCCAGCGCACATAGAGGTTCCGGATGCCGGTAGCCGATAAGAGCGGGCGCCACGATCCGGCCTACGGAATCTGCGGATGACGACCGTGGAGCAACCAACTCTTGCCGAGCCGGAGCAGGCGTCGGCAAACCCCGCGGAAAAAGAAGGCCCTGACAGCGGCCTTGCGGCGATTGCTGCGATCGCCGGCTACTATCGTATCGCCTCCAATCCCAATGCCCTTGCACGGGACTTGGCTCTGTCGAGTGCTTCAGGGCGCAACGATCTCCTGCGGGCGGCAAAACTGGTCGGCCTGAAAGCGAAGCATGTCGAGATCCACACGGATACCCGCCTCGGGACGCTCCCGACACCCGCCATCGTCTGTTTGACCGATGGTCGCTTCGGCGTATTTGGTGGCGTGACGCCCGATGGCACCTACCGGATAATCGATCCCGTCGACTTCTCGATCCGCAATCTCGGAGCGCACGAAGTGTTGGCAGAGACGGCCGGGCACTTCATCCTTCTGCAGCGCCGACTGGCGGGGCCAGGATCCTCGCGTGGGAATTTCGGGTTCCGCTGGTTTCTGCCGTCGATCTGGCGCTATCGCCATGCCTTCGGCCATGTCCTGCTGGCCTCGTTGATCGTGCAGATCTTCGCGCTGGTGACGCCGCTGTTCTTCCAGGTGGTGGTCGACAAGGTCCTTGCCCATCGCAGCTATTCGACGCTGATCGTGCTGGTCGTCGGGCTTGCGGCGGTCGGGCTTTTCGATGTGGCGCTGCAATATCTTCGAACCTATGCGCTATCGCACACGACGAACCGCATCGACGTCGAACTCGGGCGTCGGCTGTTCCGGCACCTGTTGAACTTGCCGCTCTCCTATTTCGAGACGCGGGCGACCGGCCAGACGATCGCGCGTGTTCGTGAGCTGGAAACGATCCGAAACTTCCTGACGGGGCAGGGGCTGTTCTCCGGTCTCGACCTGATCTTCACGATCGTCTTCATCTTCGTGTTGTTTTCCTATTCCGCCAAACTAGCCTGGATCGTGATCGCCTCAATCCCCTTCTATCTGGCAATTGGCTTCTTGGTGCGGCCGTTCCTGAAGGAAAAGATCGATGAGAAGTTCGAGCGCGGCGCCTACAGCCAGCAGCTTCTTGTCGAGACGGTCGTCGGTGTCCAGACCTTGAAGGCCTCCGCCGTCGAACCGGTGGTCTCGGCGCAATGGGAAGAGCGTCTCGCCGGCTATGTTCAGTCGTCGTTCGCGACGACCATGCTGGCCGCCAAGGGCCAGAACGCCATCCAATACGTCAACAAGATCACCTCGGCGGCATTGTTGCTGTTCGGCGCCCAGGCGGTCATCAATGGCGAGCTGACGGTCGGGGGACTGGTGGCGTTCAACATGATCGCCGGACAGGTGTCGCAACCGATCCTGCGTCTTTCGCAGCTATGGCAGGATTTCCAACAGGTGCAGGTATCGGTGGCGCGGCTTGCCGACATCCTCAACGCGCCGCCGGAACCGCGGCCAGCCGTCTCGATCAGCCTGCCGAAGCCAAGAGGGGCGATCGCCTTCAAGGGCGTGAATTTCCGCTATTCCGCCGACGGCCAGGACGTGCTCAGGGACATCACCTTCTCGGTGCGGCCCGGTGAAGTGATTGGGATCGTCGGCCCATCCGGATCCGGCAAGTCGACGCTCACCAAGCTTGTCCAGCGCTTCTATATCCCGAACCGTGGTCAGGTCTTTGTCGATGGTCAGGATATTGCCCAGGTCGATCCGGCCTGGCTGCGCTCGAACATTGGCGTCGTCCTGCAGGAAAACATGCTGTTCAACCGATCGATTCACGACAACATCTGTCTGGTGAATCCTTCAATGTCACGGGCAGCCGCCATGCAAATGGCACGGCTTTCTGGAGCCGACGAGTTCATCGCCAAGCTGCCGAAGGGCTACGACACCTTGATCGAGGAGCGCGGCGCCAATCTCTCCGGCGGCCAGCGGCAGCGGCTGGCGATCGCCAGAGCGCTTGCGACCAACCCGCCGATCCTCATCCTCGACGAAGCGACGAGCGCGCTCGACTATGAGAGCGAACGGATCATCCTCGCCAACATGCGCGAAATCGTCAAAGGCAGGACGGTCATCATCATTGCCCACCGCCTGGCGACCGTCCGCCATTGCGACCGCATTATCGGCATGAAAGATGGCCGCATCGTCGAGGAAGGCAGTCACGACAGCCTCCTGGGGCGCCCGAATGGTCTTTACGCTCATCTCTGGCAATTGCAGACAGGGCTCAACCAGGCATGAACCAGGTCATCAAGCCGCCGAAACGCCCGAGAAGGCCAGGACGCCGCACCAGGATCGAAAACGAGTTCCTGCCGGCTGCACTGGAAATCCTCGAGACGCCGGCGTCCCCGATCCGCACGGCCTTCATCTGGTTCATCGCCGTCGTCGTCGGCAGCACTTTGTTGTGGAGCTATCTCGGCACGTTCGATATCGTCTCGACGGCACAGGGCAAGCTCCAGCCGACGGGTCGCGTCAAGGTCGTCCAGTCCATCGAGATTGGTAAAGTCAGGTCGATCCCGGTGGTAAACGGTTCGAAGGTGAAGGCCGGTGACGTCGTCGTCGAGCTCGACGAGACCGAACTCAAATCCGACGAAGAAGCCTTGAGCGTCAATCTGCATGCCTTGCGCGCAGAGATTGCCCGACGCGACACCGCCTTGGTACTGGTGGGAAACTGGCTCGCGGGTGACATTTGGACTGGCGACCGCACGGTGCCTGCAACCCCGTTGTCCTTTCCTGCCGATACGCCCGACAATATTCGTGCGCGGGAACAGACGATCTTCGCGGCCGATCTGGCCCAGCTCGATGCCAACCTCGACAACCTCGCCGCCCAACGCCACCAGCAGCAGGCGACGATCGAGCGGCTGAGCGCCAAGATCGATGCCCACAAGAGATTGATCGCGACGCTTGCCGAGCGGGTTGCGATGCGATCGACGCTGGTCGATCAGGCGGCCGGCTCGAAATCTGGTGTGATCGACGCGCTCGAGACGCAGCAGAAGGAGGAAACCGATCTCGCCGAAGAAGTTGGGCAACTTGCAGAAGCAAAAGCAGCGTTGGCCGTTGCGACGAGCGAAGGCGAAAAGGCCTTGCATGCTTTCGTTGCCGACAATGCCGAGAAGCTCGGCGATGCTGCAAAGCAGGCTGACGAGTTGGAAAAGCAGTTGATCAAGGCGCGCAAGCGCCGCCAGTCGATGACGATCGTAAGTCCGATCGATGGCGTTGTTGCCGCCTCGGCCATCACCACCATCGGCCAGGTGGTCAATCCCGGTTCCGAATTGATGCGCATCGTGCCGGGTGACACCGCCCTCGAGATCGAAGCCTTCCTGCCGAACAGCGACATCGGCTTCGTCTCGGCCGGACAGGAGGCGGTGATCAAGGTCGAAGCCTTTCCGTTCACCCGCTATGGCGTGGTCCACGGCCATGTCACCTCGGTTGCGACCGATGCTGTTCCGGAGCCCGACGCACAGCAGATGGAGGGCGAGCCCGCGAAGCAGCTCCAGAGCCTCATTCCGATCGGCAATGTCGAGCGGGTCCAGAATCTGGTTTTCCCTGTGACCGTCAGGCCCGACACAGAAATGATCAATGTCGATGGAGCGCTTCAGCCGCTATCACCCGGTATGGCCGCCACGGTCGAGATCAAGACGGGGAGGAGGCGAATCCTCGAGTATCTGTTCTCGCCACTGGCGGAAGTGGCGTCGGAGGCCATGCAGGAAAGATAGAGAGTAAGATGCAACGTTTGTCGATGACGTTATTTGTGATGTTAGCTGCATGGTCGCAGCAGTTTCTGACCACAGTTCTGATTGCATTGCTTCTTTGCGCTTCTGAAGCAAAGGCTGGAACGATTGGCGCCGACAATCGGCATGCCATCGACCAATACGCAGCGTTACATGGATTGTCCTCGGACGAAGCTCGGAAGAAGTTTGGTGCGAGCGGTCGGATTATGTGCCCCTTCAACGAGGCCAGCGCCTTCGTTCTCTACAAGGCGAACATTGTCGTCACCGCGCGCCATGCACTCTACCCCAAGAATAGCATGATCAAATACGCCGGGGCGATGACGATAACGCGATGTGCTTTCGAAGTGAGCGACGGCAAAGGATCGACTTGGCACAAAGTCGATGTCCAATCTTTCATTCATCCTGACGAGAGCCGCGAATCCTGGGACGATCCATTCGATTGGGTGGTGATGCGGCTATCTGAACCTGTCACCGAATTCGAACCGTATTACTTGCCTTCGAGGCCAGTCTCAGTGGGAGACAAGATTACGACGGCTTCCATTCGCCAAGGCGACTTCTTGCCCGATGACTGGAACGAGCGTGTTCTGGGCGATTGTTATGTCCGATCGGTCGAAAATACGGACGGTGTGATTGCAAGTGGTCTTCGTACTGATTGTTCCGCGGACAAGGGATCGTCGGGCAGCCCGTTGCTTCGTGAGGGGCCCGAAGGATTGGAAGCCATTGGCATCACAACGTCGGGTACCAGTTCATGCCGAAAGTTTAACCGTACGCGCTGCTACACGTTTGCGGTTGGTTTGGAGCCTGAACTAATCAAGGCGGTGCACAAACTTGCTGGAGATTAGATCGTAGTTTTGATGGGCAGGCTTTGGACGCCAGCAACGCTGGATACATACACCAGGATCTGAACAATCTCCCGCTTCATTCTGAAATCGAGGGAGAACCGTCGGAAGAGGATCCATAGTACTCCAGCATACGCCAGGGCGTTTCATCGACATCCTTCGTCTGGAATTCGACATGATATACGGCCGGTCCATCCTCGACAGTATCAACCGCACATCCGTCGTAACCTGCAACCTCTGCGGCGAAAGCATTGCCGGCTGGAAGCTCAGTAAGCGCGCAAATCCCTGCACCTGTTCATTGACGGAGCATTGAGGGATTCTGTGTCCACAACGGAGACTGTGGACATGACATTGGATGGCACGGGAATTTCAGGGCAGCTTCGGGTCATCAAAGTTCTTCACAACGGGAAGCGGCGTTTTGATCCTGTTGAAAAGGATCGCTTGATTGATGCGGCCCTTGAGCCGGGGGTATCGGTTGCCGGCCTGGCGCTCGCACACGGGATCAACGCCAATCAGTTGCACAACTGGATCAGGCTGCGTCAGCGCCAGCAGGCGGAGAACGCGTTGACGGCTATGCCTTGCGCGCCGTCGGCCTTCGTTCCGGTGGTTGAGGCAGCGCCGACTGCGCGGCTGCCGGCCCCGTCGGCTCGACCGACATCGCTACGGGTGCGTTTGAAGGCGACGCTGCCGAACGGCGTGCGGCTTGAGCTTGAAGACGCGGATGCTGAGGTTCTGTCGGCGATGATCGAAGCGCTGGGGGCGTTGTGATGTTCCGGCTGGCTGACAATGTGCGTGTCTATCTGGAACCGATCGACTTTAGGGCCGGGATCAACGGCCTCGCGATTTTGGTCGAGCAGTCTATGGGCCTCAATCCGTTCGAGCGGGCGGTGTTTGCCTTCTGCAATCGTCGCCGCACCCGGATGAAATTGCTCTTTTTTGATCGATCGGGCTTTGTGCTAATTTTGAAAGCGCTGACCGAAGACAAGTTCCGCTGGCCTCGGCGACAGGAGGCTGTGGTGTCGCTTGATGCCGAGCAATTGCATTGGCTTCTCGACGGCATTGATATTGACGCGATGGTGCGCCATCCGGTGCGGCAATATGAATTTGTCGGGTGAATTCGGCGCAAACGCAGAGCGTTTGTCGCAGGCCTGTTGACGGAGGGTGCCGGTTCAGATTCAAGAATGCGATGACTCGAACCGGCACCCCTGATGTTGAAGAATTGATGGCGCTTTTGGCGGCGAATGCTGCCGAAATTGCCGCGCTGAAGGCCGAGAAGGATATCCTTGCGCAGCGCGTCTTCAAGCTTGAGGAAGAACTGGCGCTGGCGCAGTTGCATCGGTTTGCGCCGCGCAGTGAGAAGCACGTTGATCGCGTCTTCAATGAAGCTGAACAGGTTGCCCTTGAGGATGAAGCCGAAGGCGACGATATCGATCTCACCGATTTGCCGGACACGGGATTGCCATCTGTCGAAAAACCGGAAGGGAAGAAGCGCGGCCGTAGGCCTCTGCCGGCAAACCTGCCGCGCCAGCGCGTCGAATATGACCTTGCCGATGACGAGAAGGTCTGTCCGTGCTGCAGCCACCAGATGCATCGTATGGGCGAGTTGGTGACCGAGCAGCTTCACATCGAGGTGAAGGCCACGGTTCTGCAGAATGTCCGGGCAAAATATGCATGCCGCAACTGCGACCGGACCGGGATAAGCACGCCTGTTGTCATCGCGCCGATGCCGAAGCAGCCCTTGCCCGGCAGCATCGCCACGGCCTCGACGCTGGCCTTCGCGCTCGTCCATAAATATGTCGACGGCACGCCGCTCTATCGCTTGAGGCAGGCCTTTGAGCGTGCAGGCGTCCCTGTCAGCCGTGGTGCTCTCGGCCACTGGGTGATCGGTTCGAGCGAGAAACACCTCGCTCGCATCTACGACGCGCTGAAACTGCGGCTCCAATCGCAGACGATCATCCATGGTGACGAGACCACAGTCCAGGTGCTGAAGGAAGAGGGCAAGGATCCCACCAGCACCTCATACATGTGGGCGTATCGCAGTGGTGAAGACAGTAAACAGCCGATCGTGTTGTTCGATTATCAGCCTGGTCGCGGACAGGAACACCCGCAGGCCTTCCTTGGCGATTATCGCGGCATCTTGATGAGTGACGGCTATCAGGCCTGGCGCACGTTGAAAGGGGCCACGCATGTCGGGTGCATGGCCCATGCCAGGCGGAAGTTTGTCGATGCCCTCAAGGCGCGCAAGAAACCCGGTGGGCCAACGGCGCAGGCCATTAATACCAACGCTCAATGATTAGAACTCATCGGCCCATTTTCTGTGGCCGATTGACATGACGCGCCAAGGCTGGCGTTGGAGCTTGTGCCAAGCATCGCAGCAGTGATCGACGATGTCCTCGTAAGATTTGAAGACGCGGTTGGAGAGCCAGTTTTCGCGCATGAACTGCCAGAGGTTTTCAACCGGGTTGAGTTCGGGCGACTTTGGCGGCAGCGGCAAGATGGTGACGTTTTCGGGCACGGTGAGATTGTTGGACATGTGCCAGCCCGCCTGATCCATGATGAGGATAGCGTGGGCGTCTTCGGCGACATGGCGGGAGATTTCCATCAGATGCTGGTTCATGGCATAGGTGTCGCACCACGGCATGACGAGTGCGGCGGCCTTGCCGAGCTTCGGGCAAATCGCACCGAAGATATAGGCCGATCTCGTGCGCTGGTCGTGCGGCGCTGAGGGCCGTGTTCCGCGCTTGGCCCAGCGACGGGTGATCTTGTTCTTCTGGCCGATGCGGGCTTCGTCCTGGAACCAGATTTCTATTCGTTTTCCTTTAGCGGCTCCGGCAGCGATTTCCGCCACTGCGGCGGGGAAGTTTTTTTAAATTCCTCGATCGCTTGCGGGTCTTGTGCATGGTGCTTGGGACGTGCGGTGAGTTTGCGATAGCCCATGGCATTCAACTCGCGCCCCAGCGTCTGGCGGCTCACCAAGACACGATGCTCCTGCCAAAGCCATTGCACCAGATCAACGAGCCTCCAGCGCACGACGCCATCGAGATAGGGAACAGGACCTTTCTCGACCGCCTCGGCAAGCGCCTTGCGCTGCTTGTCATCGAGCAAGGGCTCCCGCCCCGTCGCCTTGCCTGTCTTCAGACCATCAGGACCGTGCAGATTGAAACGCTCAACCCAATCGCGGATGATCTGCAAACCCACCCCGCCAATCGACGCCGCCTGGCTCCGCGAACCGCCCTCGTAAATGACCGACAAGGCAAGCAACCGGCGGGACCAATCTGCATCCCGGCTCTGCCTCGCCAGCCGACGCAATTCATCAGCCGTATAGTCCTCGCGGATCTTCAGTGCTGTTCCCATGGCGAAATCTCCTTCCGCCATGTTGAATCATGATTTGACCAAAAACGGAATCCGTTGAGTCAACATCATTGAGCCTCGGTATAAGTTCTTCGACCAGCTCTACCGGATTGAAAGGCAGGTGCGGGACGAAAAGCCCGATGAAAGCGAAACACAGACCGATTACATGCGCCGCTTTCGCCAGAAACACAGCATCCCGGTCCTTTCCGCCCTCAAGGAATGGCTCGACAAAATCGCGCCAAAGGTCGTGCCCGACACCAAGCTTGGCGATGCCGTCTCCTATACGCTCAACCAATGGGACTATTTGACCCGCTATACCGACGACGGCAGGATGCCGATCGACAACAATTTACTCGAGCGAGACATCAGAATTTTTGCCACTGGAAGAAAGAGTTGGCTCTTTAGCGATACAGTCCAGGGGGCCAAAGCCAGTGCCGTCATCTACAGCTTGATGCTGACCTGCCGGGCCTGTGGCGTCGAACCCTTCGCGTGGTTGCGGCATGTTCTCACCGAACTGCCGCAGCGTCCAAACGACACCGATATCGACGACCTGCTGCCCTTTAACTTCAAAAGCCAGCCAGCATAACCCGACGCCCTTTAAAGCGATTTACCACGTGCACTGAAAAGCGCGCTTACCTCTTAGAATTTCATCATAAGTAAAGCTATGCATTTGTTTTCCAGGCGGACTCTCGATGTGCCGAATCTTTCATCACGGTACTATCGTCGCCTATGTCACTTGGCTGGAGAGGCGGAGCCTCACGGACGAGAACGCGTTCGTCCGGCCGTACCCACCGCATCAGAAGGGATTCATAGTCGAAGCGCTTATCGGTCAGAGCGGCCCGAACCGCAAGCCCGATCGCCTGCCCAATAACCGGCGGCACCGCATTGCCAACCTGACGGGCGCTCGAATCCCTGCCGCCGACGAAATCCCACCAGTCCGGGAAACCTTGCAGCCTCGCGCGCATGCGAAGAGTGAGCTGGGGAAGGAAGCCGGTCGCCGCCTTGTCAGCCTGCTCCTGTGTGGGAGCGGCATCCGCGACGGTGGCAATGTCGATGCCCTTCGCCGCCCAGCGCGCTGCCTCCTTCTCGCGCGAGCCGCCCTTGCGCCCGACGATCGTCGAAGCCAGAGCCCCCCGCTTCTCGACGCCATTGTGAACCACCAGTTGGTTACGGCGCGCTTCCGCCCAGGCCCTGGCGCCGGTCCAACCGTTCGCAGCCATCAAGTCTTCCAGAATGTCGCCCAGGTTGGAACGCCACTCGGGGAACGTTGGCGGCGCGCGGAACGCAGCCATCGAGTTTCGGCGCATACCGACGAACAGCATGCGGGTCCGTTCCTGCGGGACGCCATATTCTTCTGCTTCCATGCGAATGACCTGAACCGCATAGCCAGAGTACTTCAACTGCTTCAGGAAGTTTCCGAGATGATCGGCATGTCTCGCGTTCAGGAGACCCGCCACGTTTTCGAAGACGAATGCCCGCGGCTGGATTTCGCGGACCGCGCGCGCACCTTCAAGAAGCAAGTCTCTCGGATCGTCCTTGCCGAGACCCTTTCCATCGACGGAGTACGGCTGGCAGGGCAGACCACCTACCACAAGATCGATGCCCGCCGATCGATACGTCGTGAAATCCACCCTGCGGATGTCTCCTTCGACCACGTTCCATAGAGGCCGATTAAGCCGCAGCGTTGCGGCTGCGTGCTTGTCGAACTCGAAAAGGGCGAGGGGATGGAAGCCGGCATTCTCCAGACCCAGAGACATGCCGCCGGCACCGGCGCAGAGTTCGACGACGGTCAGCTTTTGCTTCGGAAGCTTCGTCAGAGGCGCTTTGGCTTCTGGAAGAATGTCATTGGTCAGCGGCGCGACGGTTGACGTTACCGGTTGGATGCATTCTTGGAAATGCGTCTCCCACTGCATACCGAGGCTGCTGTTGTCCAGCGCGAATCTGTACTCGCCATCGAAGCGGCCATCCGCTAGGGCGCAAATTGCAGTGTATGCAAGACCTAGATAGCGCGCGTCGCCCGAACGCGGCAGTTTAAGAATATCGGACAGTGGCTGGTCGTGCTTGCCATATGCGGCCGTAAAGATTGGCAGGATAGCGCTCGCCTTGCACCGAATCTCGGCATGACTCGCGGAACGCTGGGCGTCGTTCATCCGCTTCGGTTGATATCGCTCGAGGAGAGTCAGTAGTTCAGCAACCTTCTTGTCAACGTCGCCGACGGCCTCTGTCGCACGACGACGGGCAGCGTTGGCCGACTTCTTGAATGCCGCCCTTGTCGACCGCTCGGCGTTCGACAGCTTGTTCTCCCTGAACCGGGCACGAATGGCGGAGATGTCCTTTGATCCCAGCGTGGCGCCGGCTCGCATCCGCGAAAGGGCTTCCTTGCGGGTCTGGTCGTCGGTGGTCGCGAGCGCCTTGAGGGCGGAGAACTGCGCGCGTGCGTTGCGCAGTAGGCCTTCCGATTCCTTAAGGGTCTTCGAGACGTTCAGATAGGTGCCAGCTTCTGCAGTGTCCATTTCGCATCCAGCGTGGAGGAAGTGGATGATTTCCTTGTGGGTGAGATGATCGGTTAAGCTGGCGACTTCGTCCGCCATCTTAAAATGGCGGTCGGAAATTTGCTTCTGAAGGTTTCGGATCGCCTTCTTCGCCTTACTAAGGGCTTCGTTCCTCAAATCGGGCATCTGCATTGTTCCGCATGTGAAAATAGCACGTGTCATATCGGGACACCCGTTGCGGGACCGGCAATCGATTCGTTCAAATTGTCTGCAATCTCAGATTTTCAATGATGAGATAAGTGCGGTCGATCAACGCTACGAGACGAAAATGCCGGAAATGCTCCGCGTCATCGCGTGCGGCGCCCAACGCGATCTGTTTGCTGTCAAGGATCGATCGACGATGGTTAAGCCTGGGACGAGATCGTTTCCGGATTGCATGTCTTCGGTTCGCGCGGGCATACGAAACGCCACGTATGCTTTTGTCCTTCGGATAATAATTTCCCAGAATGCAAGAAATGACTGTTATGGCAATCATGCGCAGTTATGTAGCAACTGCCACCAGTCGCGAGCTTTGCCTTGTCGTCGCGTTGTTAAGGTCGAGAAATGAGCCTCTTTCCGTCCCTCTACATTGAGCGGTAACAGCGCGTTGATATAAGGGTGTCGATCTACCGAGTTCTTCGTCGTGACATTCGGTGCCGCCGCGGACTTGAAAATGATGCTCAATTGGGCTACATAAACGCGGGTAAGATTTTAAGAAGGAGTCGTCAAATGGCTGCAAACGCATATGTGCGCGCCCGCATCGATCCTTCGGTCAAAGAGAGCGCCACCTTGGTACTCGATAGCCTGGGCCTCACACCCTCGGATATTATCCGTATGGTAATGACGCGGATTGCCCGTGATAAGGCTCTCCCGGTGGAATTGACCCGTCCCAACGCGAGAACGATTGCCGCGATGGAAGAGGCGAGAGCCATCAAGGCTGGCCATGGCAAGGTATTTGATACCGCCGACGAGTTGTTCGATTCACTTGAGGGCCGTAAGGTTGCCAAGTAATGACAAACGGGCGAAGCCCGCTTCAACAAAGCGGGCTTCGCTTCCACGGATATTCAGCTACTCAAAGCAGCTTCTGAAAGACTGGGAGCGGTTGTCACGGTCCGGACGATACGACATGGGAGCGTTGAAAACCGCCATGCTTCTTTTGATGGCAAATGATGCCCCGCTTCCGCCGGAATACAAAGATCACGAACTCAACGGCAAGTGGACGATCACCGGGAGTGCCATATAGGAGGGGATTTTCTTCTCATATATACCCTTGAGGAAAAGAAGAACCTGATCGTATTTGTCGCGACTGGGACGCATGCCGAGCTCTTTGAATGAGCTTGGAGAAGCCTCATTAGGCTTTTCCAAACTTCGCCTTTGATTTAGCAATGACAAAATTTTGCGCCCCGAAAATGGTGGCAGTAGCTACCTAATTCTGCAATCATGAAGGGCGTCTGTGGATGCCATAACGGTCATTTATTGCGGTGGCAGTTACGACCGAATAGCCCGATTTTCTCAAAGCCCAATCGTCAGGCATTTCCATCCACGTCGCCATCCTCGTCCAGTTCCCGCACCGGCAAATAGGCATTCGTCTCCAGCCACTCTTTGATAATGTGTCGGATCATGTCGTTTCGGGTCTTGCCGAGCTCGTCGGCAATGCTGTCGATTGCATCTTCGACTTGCGCATCGAGCGCAATCGAACCGGCGTTCCTAATAACAAGCGCCGCACGTCGCATCATCACTTGTAGGTCGGCGCGAGATGTGTCGCCGATCCGATCGGCCGCATACTCAAGCTGCCCCGCCATATCACTTGGCACGCGTTCTTCTTTCCGTTGCCAGTCGCTCATGCAACGACTCTCTCTCTCGTGCTGGCAGTCGGATCAAATCTTCATCGGGTAGGGGACGCTGCAACGCTTTCGCTTGCTCCCACGGCGCCGTCAGCCATAGGTCGATTTCTTCCTGAGTCCGCAAGATCGCGGGCATTGCATTTTCGTGCGTGGCGCCGACAACGGAGTTGGCGTCGGTCGTCAGAAAGCCAAAAAGGTCAGCGGTTTCCAGTCCGTTCTTGATCGTCCTTACGCGCGTCCACTGCGGCACCCAGACCCCTGCAAAGAAGGCCAGCGGACGGCCATCGGCAAAGCCGAACCAGGCATTCGGTACGCGACCACCGTCGACTTTGCTTTCATGGTCCGGTTCGGCAAACCGCGTAAATGGAACGACGCAGCGGTTCTCGATGCCGAACCACTGCTTCCAATGAGCCAGGTCGATATTTCTGATGTTGGTCAGACCGCGATCGGGCTCTTCCTTCAGCAGTTGCTTGAGGTCGAACGTCTTCCCCTGCTTGGTCAGACGTTCCGCTCGCTTCTTCACGGCAGCACGCTGAATATGCGGGAAGCCTGGCATTCCCCATTGTACTTTGACCAGCTCGCGCCCCGCGGGCGTGTTGCGTACGATCGGTGCCATATGGTTAGGGTAAAGGTCGAGCTCCGGCTCCAGGTTGCCAATGCTGTCGATCATCGCCCGAGAAATCTGTCGGATGGCTTCCTGGTTCGTCGTGACATTGTACAGATTACACACGTCCTTCTCCCTTGGTGTCCACTCACCGCGTTTCGATACCTCGTCGATCTCGATTTCATGGCCATGCCAGCGCGACCGGAATTCATCTGCAGCTTGGAGGCTTCCGAAGCAAAAAACGACGTACTCGTCCCAGTCGATATTTGCCCGATAGCTTTTTGAGGCGGCGTCGATTTCCGAGGCAGACCGTATCACGTATACCTCTCGGATAAGGTGAAGCGGGATTCGCCGCTTCGATAATTGCTCCACCAAAGGATGATATGGTGAGGCAGTTCCGAATTGATCTTCCATCGTGCAAGCGGATTGTCCCTTCGGGAAGCCATTGCCGTTTCCTGTTACCGCTTCACATCTTTCCAGACCGGCCGGCGAACCATCCTGATCTCCACGAGTTGGCGGATCGTCAATCCGATCGCATCCGCGCCCAAAGGACTGTGCAGCCTGGCATCCAGATAATCTTTTCGGCCGCATCCTTCGCAGCGAAACTGCCGTTCAATGTCGAGTAGTGGCACGTCTCCGAAGAGTTTAATCAGATCCTCTGGCTCGTATAGGTGGGTTATTCTGCACCACGTGCAGGTGATCTTGACATATTGACTGCCCGCGAAGCTCGACAGTTTCGGCAGTTGTGCAAGCTTGGTGGGCGACATATAGGAAGGTCTGCGAGTCTCCGGCACAATCAGGCGGCCTCATGCGCCGGTCCGTCTTCCCCGCACATTAAAGCAGTAAATCTATCGACCGGTATTCCATTGGCGAATGTCTGGATGACGTCGTTTATATCAGCCTTGGCCTCTATCCATGTGGGGCCGGCTATAATGTCGTCATCTTTGCAATTGAACCAGAATAGCCCGCACACCTTGCCGGCCTCGTCGTCGAAGGCAAGTTGGAGAGAGCCAAGGCGAAACTCTTCGCTTTGATAAGACAATTCAACCTGCAGCATCCCCAGGTCACGATTGCCGATCTCATCGAGGAGCTTTGGGTGCGCTTCATCGTCGGTGAGCGGCAAAGGATCCATCCAGAAAAAACCTTCGAAATCCGGTGGCACGGGGTTCATGAGCTTCGCAAGCATCGCATCTACCTGACGCTCCAGATCCTGAAGCTTTAACGACTTGCCGCGATGACCAGGCGGATCTCCGAAAACATCGAAGACGTTGAAGCCGATGAATGTCGTCATGACGTAGATGGCGATGACATCGTCTTGGCTGATGACCGAGTCAGGCGTCAGGCCGGCGACAATAGCGCCGACACGCTGAATATTACCCAAAAACGCCTCGGACTTTTCGCGGAATTCAAGCCGGCTTCCATGGACATGATCAAATGCGTCGTCGCTGACGTATTTGATCAGAGCATCGATGGCATCGATGTCTGCCTGGCTGACCGTTAAGACGCCTTCCTTTGGCGTCGGATGCCACTCAGGATTATATTTAACGTCAAACATGACTACTCTCCTTCGATTTCAAAGGACGGCTTCCAGCCCCGCGTAAAGCCAACCGACATTCCAGCCTGGGTGAGTGCCAATTGCTTGCGGACGAAGTGCAGCTCCTCCAGCAGCGTGACGATTGTTGCACGGGCGTCACCGCCGCAAAGGGCAAGGGCGGCCTCGACAGGATCAATTTCTCGTTCTTCGGTTTGGGCGACTGCGGTATTCATTGAGCAAACATCTTCCTTCTCCGCTGTCGCCAGGGAGTTTCATCACAAAAATAGATTGGCAGGCTGAACGGCAGATCAATCCGCCGTCAATTTGTTCTCATTATGTTCTCGTTTGACGGAGAGTCAAGAACGCTTTTTGATCGCGCTGAGCAGATTTTCGAATTCGCCAGCAGCGATCAACCCAAGCATGTGATTGTCGGCCAGGTCGACAAGAGCGGCTGCGATCTCTCGCTCTTTCCATCCGGCCGCCGCGGCAGCGGCAGCCACTTGGCTAAATGCCGACGATAACGCGAACTGGCACCAGACGTGCCGGTCGGGATGATCATCAGAAATCGGGGGTGATGGAATATCGCTCATCGCTGAAATGTCGCTGGATGACATGGCGACGTCAATAGACTCGACTCTTCACGCTTTGTCTGCTGCACTGCTGTCGTGACAAAGGTTCCTCGTAAGTCATCTCTTCCACTGCTGCAAGGGGCAGAGCCGCCGCTCCGCACCCGCCCGCGCAAGCCGCGTGATCCAGGCCAGCCAAGACTTCCGTTCGATCCAATGCCGCAGCGCATCGAGCCGTGCCTCGCGCTGTCGGCTTCCAAGCCGCCAAAGGGGCCGCAATGGGCATACGAAGTGAAATGGGACGGCTATCGTCTGGCGATCCACGTCGAGCCAGCACGCGTCCGCATCATCACGCGTGGTGGCCACGATTGGACCCATCGCTTTCCGTCGATCGCGAAAGCGGCAGCCTGGCTCGGCGGCACGATGATCCTCGACGGCGAGGCCGTGGTGTTGGACGATCAAGGGCGCTCCGACTTCGGTGCTCTGCAACAGGCACTGGGTGGTCGCGGCGGCAAGCGAAGTGCCGACGAAGCGGTCTTCTTCGCCTTCGATATCCTGTATCTTGACGGGCACGATCTTCGGAGAATGGCTCTTTCCGAGCGTCGGCAAATACTCGAGAGCATCGTTCCGACAGAGGCTTTCGGTGCCATCCGGTTTTCCGAAGCGATCGAGGGCGATGGCGACGAGCTGTTTGCGGCGGCGTGCGAACATGGCCTCGAGGGCATCATCGCCAAAAAGCTGGACGTTCCCCATCATTCCGATCGGCGCGGCGATTGGCTTAAGATCAAATGCGTTCAGAGCGACAGTTTTTTCATCGTCGGATACGAACCTTCGACGGCTGCATTGGGCGGTATTCAGGCATCGAGCCGCGTCGGGCGATTGCCAGACAAGCCAGGACTGGTGGTGACACTCCTCAACGCACAAAAGCCGCGCGATCGCCTACACTTCGAGCACTTCCGCCAATTCCATGCAGCCTTCTACCGCGTCGTCGAACCGACCAGCGTAACGCCTTGGGCGGCACGAGCGATCGACCGAGCACTTGCCGCCGTCGTCGTGGCCTGTGTTCGGCATCTGCATTCGGAGCTGACTGACGAGCGCAACGCTGTGGAGATGCCCGACCATGTGAGGGCGCAGGAGATCGTCGACGTGATCCTCTCCCGCGCACCTCCGGACGCAGTTGTCGGAGGGCACGCCGCGCTGAAGATGATCGTGGAGGGGTTGCTCGACACCTGGCGACGGATCGCCGACGACCGCCGCGGGAACGCGGAGAAACTCTACTACGGCTAAGCGACCTTGGATCGGCCCGGACGATCCTGACGGCTGCGACAACTCCCTGCGGCTCCTCACCCGCAGCGCAACCAATACATACTTCCCTCAGATTGTACGCGTGATCTCGCTGCCGGAAGCGAACGACGCGCTCGACAAGGCGCTCGACGCAGTGTGGTCGAACGTAAGCACCTGCTCGTCCGCCATTGAGGTAGCCATGGCGAAAAGGTTCAACCCTGTCGTCGCAGCGAACCTGGGACCATTCGCAGATCCCGACGTTTTCGCTCGAATAGAAGCTCGTAGGGCGGCCGGAAAGAATGCGGATCAGACTGACCAGATGAATCCTCGGATCGCCGAGTTCCAGTTGCTAGCGAGTGGGCGCGCGCTAATCGGCGAAAACCGCCCCGACGCCAGACTCCACGCAGAAACGCTCAATCGAAACCTCTGGGATCCGAAACGTGAACCTATGCTTGCCGGGATCAAGGACCTCGTGGCGGTCCACCGGCTTCGGGAGGTGTCCTGCCTCTATGGTTTCACGCGCTTCGAACCGGCCCCATTGGCTGACGATGGGGTGGAGGATGTTGGTCTCGCTGTGAACGGCGCGCCGCTAGGCGAGGTTCCGGAATGGTTGCCGGCGATCGAGCAGTACGGTGAAGGTTTCTTCATACGCTTCGATCCTGTTGCGCTGATGACATGGGCATCGCGATCGGCGGTACGAGATCGCAGATCCATCTTGGATGGAGGTCTCAGAGCCTGGAAGAAATCGCGTCGCGACCGTGGCGCTTCGGACAAGATGGCGTGGGAAGGAGAGCACATCGAGTACACGATGGCGCACAGCCGTATCCATCCGAGGTGGGCCGCGGGACTTGGGGGGCTCGCGCGTGGTAGGATAGCAGAATGGAGATCGACGAGGACAAAATCGATGACGCGGTCCTGGCACTGTTATGGCTGACGCTCCACAACGAGCGTTGCGCCTGGAAGGGATTTGACTGGGCGACGACGGACCGGTTGCATGAGAAGGGACTGATCTGTGATCCGGTGAACAAGTCGAAGTCGCTGGTCCTGACGGACGAAGGTCTACGGCGCTCGGAAGAACTGTTCCGCCGGTTGTTTACACGCTAAAATCCACTTTCGGCCTTCGGCCACAGCCCCGGCGCTCAGGTCTTACGGCGCGCTTTTCGGGCCCATTTTGCAGCCAGGTCATCGACGGCTTTGTTGAGCTGCGAGAAGTTGGCGGCGGCGGAATCATAATCGCTGCTGCCCCACCATTCGAGGGTTTCGGCATGTCGCTCGTGCGCCGGGTCTGCAAGCGCCTCGCAGAACTCCTGATAACCCCATGGACCACCAACGTCTTCGGGCGGGCAGTGCCCCGTTGCTTCGAGGAGCATCGGTCCTTCCGTGCCGACTGCAGGAAAGGTGCGCTCGATCTTGATGCTGTGTTCCCAGCCGTCGCCAAAGTCGTAAAGGTATTTGAACGATTTCGCGCCGGTGTCCTGGACTGCCGACAGCAGCGAGACCCTGCGGGCATCGATCGGACCATCGCCCCATTCCTCGTCAGGCAAACCAAAGCCGACGTCACGCATGCGGAATTCGTAAAGGTGGCTGTTGGTCCAGCCGATCGCCGCCTGCAACACCTCGTGCAGCCGACTGAGCCTGATGCTGAATGGCACGACAACGCGCCGCATCACTATCGGCTCGACATGATCGAGGGTGACCTTCAGGCGGACGACAGAAGCCACCATCGTCAGGCCGCCAGCATGACGGTTGCCGCCGATGCACGTTTCCACTCCCAGGGCAGCAGTTCGTACAGGCGCGTGACAGGATGGTCGGCGATGCGAGCCAGCACGTCTGCAAGCCACGCCTTTGGGTCGACGTCGTTGAGGCGGCAGGTGGTGATGACGGTCAGCATGACAGCGGCACGATCGGCCCCGCGCTGAGAACCGGCGAAGGTCCAGTTTTTCCTTCCTAACGCCACACCGCGCAACGCTCTTTCCGCTGCATTGTTCGTAAGACAGACCCTTCCATCTTCGAGGAAGAGAGCAAAGCCCTCCCAGCGCTTGAGCATGTAATCGATCGGCTCGATGACCTCGGACGATCTGCTGAGCGTGGCGCGCTCCTTCGTCAACCACTCGTGCATGTCATCGAACAGTGGCTTGCTCTTCTCCTGCCGCACAGCCAGTCGTTCTTCGGCGCTCAATCCGTTGATCTGGCGCTCGATTTCGAACAACTCGTCATAGCGCTTGACGGCTTCCAATGCGATCGGCGAGATCGGCTTGCCCCTCCGCTTGTGATCCCGAGCATTTTTCTGGATATCGGCCAGCTCAAAGAACTTCCGCCGCGCATGCGCGTGGCAAAAGGCGAATGTGATCGGGACCTCTTTCGTTGCGGCAACAGCGATCGGCTCGAAGCCATTGTAGCAATCGCTCTGCAGAATGCCGCCGTATCCGGCCAGGTGTTTCTGCGGATGTTCGCCGCGCCGGTCACTCGACGCATAATAGATCGCCGCCGGCGCATCCGTTCCCCCGAACGGCTGATCGGCCCGGACGTAAGTCCATATGCGCCCGGTCACGCATTTGTCCTTGGCCTGAATGGGAATGGTGGTGTCATCACCGTGAAGACGCTCGGCCGCGAAGACATGCGCCTCGATCAGATCGAAGACAGGCATGAGAGCGGCTGTTGCGTACCCGACCTGGTCGGCCAGCGTCGAGGTCGAAAGATCGATGCCCTCGCATTTGAACCGGGCACTCTGCCGGTTGAGCGGGCTGTGCATGCCGAACTTGTCGAAGAGGATCGTCGCCAGCAGGTTCGGTCCGATAAAGCCGCGCGGCGTGGCATGGAAGGGTGCCGGCGGCTGACTGATCGCCTCACAGTCACGGCAGGTAAATTTTTCCCGCACCGTCTCGATCACTTTGAACCGGCGTGGGATCTCCTCCAGCGTCTCGGTGACGTCCTCGCCCAGCTTCGACAGGCGCGAACCACCACAGCAGGCGCAAGTCGTCGGCGGCTCGATGACGATACGTTCGCGCTCGATATCGTCCGGCCATGGTTTGCGCACCGGCCGTTTGCGCGTGAACGAACGTACGCTCGAGGTTCTGGCGCTTGCTGCTTGTGCCGCGACCTCATCCTCCGTCGCCGCCGCCACGAGTTCCTCGAGTTGCAGTTCCAACTGGTCGAGCAGGCGCGCCGTGCGCTCAGAGCGCTGGCCCCGCAACTCGCGCCTGAGCTTCTCGATCTTCAATTCCAGAGCAACGATCAGCGCCTCGTTGTCAGAGAGCATCGCCTGCGCATTGGCGGCTTCCGCGACGGCGATAGCGTGTTTAACCTGCAAGGCTTCATGCTCGCCACGCAGCGCCAGATAAGCGCCAACAACATCCGCAGGAAGATCGACAGGCTTTGAGATCATCAAGCCATTCGATCAGATTTCCCCTGTATTTTCAATTGAATAATGCTAGCCGACCTTCGTCGGCCGCCAGGTTTCTTGAGGATGCCTCCAGTCGATCCCGGACAGAAGATAACTGAGCTGCGCGGGTGATATCGCGATCGCTCCGCCTTCGGCAGAAGGCCAGACGAACCGGCCACGGTCTAATCTTTTTGTAAAAAGGCAGCTCCCTTGGCCGTCACTCCAGATCACTTTTAACAGCGATCCGCTGCGACCGCGAAACACAAAAAGATTGCCGTCCAGAGGGTTCAGCTTCAAAATTTCCTGCACCCGCAATGCCAGCGATGCGAACCCACACCGCATGTCCGTATGGCCCGTCGCAATCCATACCCGCACACCTTGGCCCGAAGGAAGCGGGATCATCGCAACGTCTCCAGTCCGCGCACGATCCGAAGCAGCGCTTCAATATCGACACCGCTACCCACAATCACCCGACGACCGTTTGAACTCACAACTTCCATGCGCTCGTCAGCGGCCGATAACGCCGGTTCCACCGCAACCGGTCCAGGGCCACACGTCACCGCCGCAAAAGTTTCCCCCACGAGGTAGGCGGGCACAAAACCATCGCTTTGTTTCTTGCCATGCAAACCCTGTCGAACAGATTTGCGCCAACGGTTCAAAAGAGATCGGCTAATGCCGTACTGACGGGCTATGGCCGACGCCCGGCCTCTCCCTGCGAAGCTTTCTGCCACAATCCTCAGCTTCTCGTCTTCCGTAAACCGACGCCGCCGACCGGTATGGATGACCTCAAGACGGGACACCCGAGAGCCGCTGTCCCCTTCAAAAATCTCCATGTGCGCAACTGTCCTTATGCCTGGGAATAAGGACAGGTTTGAAACGCTTCGCTAGAATTTAAAAGGCGGCTCACCTCGTATGGATACGCACAGCCTTTCTCATGCTCTGATCAATGAGGTGGCGATCGACTGCGGCTATCCCGCAAGCTCGTTGAAGGAGCGCCTTTATCTCATTCCTGGTGTACCAGGCCAGCCGAAGGAATGCGGTATCCTCATCTACACCGCAAGCGCCGGCAATCAGGGAACGCTCGGTGGCCTGGTTGAGGTCACCCGCCGCTTACCGAACGTCATTGCGTCTGCTCTCAGCCGTCTCGGGCTATGTTCTGGTGATCCCATCTGTGCTGATCACGACCCAACCAAGGCATCAGAGGACAGAGCGCTCCATGGCGCGGCGTGCCACGGCTGCCTTCTCATCGCGGAAACAAGTTGCGAGCAACGAAATGTCTTTCTTGACCGGAATCTATTGGTTAGGATCATCGCCGGCTCCGCCGCCTTCTTCTGTCATGGTGATTGACCAATGTTACGACCAGCCTCCCAGCACCATCTGCTAAGGGCGGAAATGCTCGTACGAATCCTATCTGTGCCGCATCCCATGGCCATGGTGGTCACAGCGGCTCGTTTCGTAGCGGATCGGATGGCTTTACACGCCCGCCGTTCGTTCGGTCGCCATCGTCCCCGAGCCAATGGCACTGTTCATTAGTTCAGCGAAGGCCCGACATGCATAAGGCAAATCTAAAAGGTGTAAATTTGCCGGTCGATTCTGGATGCTGCTCGGTAGCGGCTGTGATGTGGGACTGGTTTTCAACCGCGGAGATTGCAGCGGTTACTAGATCCGCGGATGCCTGCGCTGCATCTTTCTCCTGATCCGCGTGATAGATGACGGTTGGGACCGAGTACTTTTTGCACAGGCCAATATCATCTTGATCCGGTGTCGCCGCATAAATTCCAGACTCCTGAAGCTTAGCAATAATCCCCGTCGCTGCCTGAAGTTGATTATTGCCGGAGTATTTGGGGTACAACCGCACGTTTGCAAATTTTGGGTCGATCGGCACGACGTGAATGGTATTATTACTGACCAAATCTTGGGATGCGATGAAATTCGTGAGTTTTTCCTCGGAAACGGCGCTATAGCTCGCTAAGCTAGGTCTATCGGCGTTAAACACTTTAACAGACAAAGCTTGCGTAGTTGTACCGCAACTGGTGAAGCACCAGTCAAAAAATATGTTAGACGCCATTTCAGAATGTTGGGCAATGGGTTGCGCGGCATCATACACGGGTTTGCGCATCTCTTTTCCGAAGCGCTCGATGTCGGTAGTTTTGTATTGATCGAAATTATCGACAATCACTCTTGTGAATGTTGATCCCTTCGAAACGGAATCCGTCGCGTCAGAATCTTTTGCTACCTCTCCGTTTGATGCGGCATACCAAATCACCGTACCTCTATTTTCCGTTTTGACAACGAGCCCTCCAGAACCTATGGGGGCGTGGGTCGAAGGATCAAAGATATTCTCGCGACATGCTTCAAGTATTATCACTCCGATTTGTACATCAAGTTCTTCTAATTCTCTGGACAAATCGGTGATGTTAATCAGCTTCGTTCTCAACTTTGAAAATGGCATATCACTTGTGGGCGATGGCATGTCCTGCAGCGCAATGAAGTTCGAGCCGTCCTTGGAGAAACCATGTCCAGAAAAATAAATGACGACTTCGTCGCCAGGATTTGTATTTTCTTTAAAACCCTGCCAAAAGGTGGCGAACTTTGGAGCCGTTGCATCTTCGTTTTTTAGAACGCTGACGTTAAAACCTACGGACGATAGTTTTTGGGAAATCAGATCAGCATCGGTTAAGCTGTTTACTAGATGCGGTATACCATTGTTTTGGTAGTCTTTGATCCCGATTACTACCGCTCTTCGCTCAGCATACGCGGATGAGAATGTGCATAGATACGCCAACAACAATAACGCAATTTGAAGCAAGCGCATGGTGTGAGTCCTCCCACAGACATCCTGTTGATCATAAGCCAGCCCGGAAAAGCTTAGCTTCCAGGTCACGACGGATCAGAAGTCCTTCCATGTTGGGGACGCCCCGCCATATGCGTTTCATATTGGTTATTTCGTTTGGAACGTCTTTAAACCGACCTTGAGCAATTAGCCGGCGGATGTTCCGCATTTCGGTGTGCCGATCATCCGCGACTTGAAAACTGGCGCCGCGGTTGTAGACGAGCGAACACAGGGCGCCTAAACTGTCTGGCGATAGCTGCTCGGCGTTTTTGGGGAGGGCAGCTAAAGTCTCTCCAACAAGAAACGGCGACATCTGATCGCGGAATTGCTTGTTCGCTTCATCCCAAGATATCGACACTTGCTGATTCTTCTTGACAAAGTCCCTACCATTGGCAGCGGTAAGGCCACAACCGGCCGAAATGACATCAATCCGATTTTTGTCGATATAGTCCGTCCAGTCCTCGTCGAATATCTTTTTGTTAACGTAACCGATGTCGTATCCAATTCCCAGCGTCGGGCCGGAGCTACCGTAAGGCCAGGTTAGCTTCTGTAAGGAGGCAGTGTAGTGTTTCTCGTTGGATACTTCGAATGTGACGATTAATTTTTTAGCTCGCTCAGAAATCGGCCTATCTGATCTGTGCCGCCCTGCAATACCATGAGTCAATATACCTCGTAGGAATGTAACTCCCTCTGAAGGCCCGACTTGGCGCAACAAGTCTATAAGTCTTGGATTATTCGATAGGGCGTCCAGCCTGCTATCAATCGAAGAAGCTAGCGTTTGGTCTTCAGACAAGGCATATTTAATATTTGATGACAAGAAGGAAATGCATGCCAAACCTCGCAAAATCTCACGCCTATTCATCTCGTCCTCCTGAAATAGTGGTTTGTTTTGCCTTCCCGCGCTGCCGGAGAATACTCGTCTACTCCTCAGCTCATGACCCTCAGCTCGCGTCATGGTAGCGGAAGTTTGGCGGAAAAAAAGGCAGCCAAATTAGGTAAATAATTATGCAATTCTGGATTACGCGCGCCAATAAAAGGATCGCAAGACAGCAATGCAGCGTTCATCGCACGCGGATTTCGAACCTGTTCGCAGTCTTATGACTGGGATACGGAAGACGAAGTTTCGATCGTTGAGACCTCAAGGCGCACCTCCAAAATCCCAACAAACGGCACCGATCATCAAATCAACCTGTCGAAACTCGTTAGACATAAGACTAAACCCGGTTACGGGGCTTGTGGTCATGCGATATGGACATGCGGCAGAGACAAGTGGATCCAGATCATCGAGGTGTCTCATCCGGTTCCCGACGATGCGGGTCTGAGAGCCGTCCAGCGAATCCAGGACATGGCCCATGTGCTGCGCGAAGACGATCTTGTCGTCGCGTTGATCTCCTGCGGCGGCTCCGCTTTGCTTCCGGCCCTCTTCGGCGGGCTCACGCGGGCGTCCATCTTTTTGCTGAAATTGAAGATGTGGTTACGGAACTTCATCTTCCGCAAAGATCGTACTACTACAAGGTGTGGCTGAGTTCGTGCTCGGGATGGATGGATCTCGGCCATCGATGACGACATTGTCGATCTGGGGAGGCGCGATGGCTCCGAAGTGTCATGCTGCCGGGGCGACGAATGCAAAATCGCATCGGAGAGCAACGGCAGGGATAGAGGTGCGGACCGTTGGCAGGCGAGGGCCAATCGACACCGGATCTATCGATGGTAGGATTTCATTGCGAAGCGCGGGAAACTGCCTAGACAAATGCAGAAGTTTGCCTAGGAATGGTTGTAAGAAACCTAAAAAATCATGCGCAGCACACAAAGTAACGCCGAGCGACGATCTCTAAGTAACTTAAATCTGCCGCGTTGGTGGGTCCTCCAAAGATGGGTAATCGCAAGCCGTCGGTCCAATTTTACTTTGTCGCGAAAGAAGTTGCATTCCTCGGCTTCTCTCAAATTTTTTGATAAATCACGCGAGCAGATTGCGCGTTTTTCGATTTACTACACAATCGAAGGTAATGCATTATTATCTAAATTAGCAAATGGAGGGGGATGTGCTAAGAAGACAGTTCAACTTAGGGACCGCATCGATCCTCGCGACGGCGGCATTTCTGCCGGGCCGAGCGCTCGCGCAGGAGCAGGATGAACTCATCGGCGTAATGAGAGAGTGGATCGCTGGCAATGCGGAATGGATCTCCGTTGAAAGCGAGCCCGGAAAAGGATCTAGAATACTCGCGCCAAGCGATCAGCGTGTAATCGACGCGGCAAAATACCTCATCGGGCTCCCGAAGGATAAGGCTCCTGTCGAGCTTGCCAAGATAATGATGAAAGATCCCACATATGGCGGGGTATGGGAATGGCCGAGCGAGAATAATATGTCTCCGGCCAACCCGCTAATCGTGGCGTTCTTTGCCGCGACTAGCACAAAACCCGAGGGAGATGTCACGCCTTGGTGCGCGGCCTTCATGGGATGGGTCTTGCGCCGCTGCAATTATCCGAGCTCGGGCAGTGCGGCGTCGGCCTCATATCGAGACTTCGATAAATTCCCCGTTGCACTGGGAGATCAGAAACATCCGGCTGCGGCAGACACTGTGCCTGAAAAGACGGGAGATATTATCGTGTTTAGGGATGTGGGGGATACCGCCCATGGACATGTCGCATTCTTCGACGGCTGGGCAGATGATGAAAAGACGGTAGCCTGGTGCGTTGGCGGCAACCAACATGATCAGCTCTCGCGTCAGCAGTTCAGGCTCTACGCCGGCCCCAAACGGCTTGTCGCAATCCGGAGACCGACAAAATGATGCGTGGGGTGATCGGTCTCCTCTTTGCGTTAAGCCTTGGCGCCTCCGGAACGGTGCTGGCGCAAGATGCGCTGCCGAAGCCATATTACGAAACTGCGATTGAAGACGCCGCTACGGCTATGACGATTGCTGATAACAATGGTCAGCCTGAAATCTATTACTCCGAAAGCCACGCTCTCGTTGTCGGAGAAGTCAACTATACAGAGGGATGGGACAGCTTAACCTTGATCCCGCCAGAAATTAAGAAGCTGACTAAGGGACTTGAACATCAGCATTTCAAGGTGGAGGTCCACTTTGATTTGAAATCGGCTGATCTGATCAGCGTCATCGATCAGTTCATGCGAAAGTACGGGACAATTCACAACTCAAGGCTGATCGTGTACCTCAGTGGGCATGGCTACACACGACAGATGATCAGATACAAAGTTGGATATTTCGTTCCCGTTGACGCAAAGGATCCGCAGAATGCCGAGGAAACGGAGGTGGCACAGCGTGCGATTCCGCTTTCGATGTTTGCCAGTTGGGCCGAGATGCCGGATCCCCGGCACGTACTTTTCATTTTTGACTCGTGCTTTTCCGGTTCGTTCTTCGGATTCGAAGGGAACCCATCCGACGCTCAGTTTTCTGAACCCTTCTCCGCGAAGGCAAAAGAACAGACCGATGTATTCCCGATGGACGCGCAGGGCAACTGGATCTACAAGCCGAGCGACAAGGAAGGTATTGATTTGCCATTCTTCGCCTTGGTGCATTCGGGCAAGCCCGCGCGTATTTTCCTCGCCGCAGGAACAGGCACCGACGTCGCTCCGACGTCCTCCGTGATGACAGATCTGCTGTCGGACATCCTGCTCGGTCGAAATACCGAATTTACCGACTTCTCACGCTGGACGACTTTCGGGGAAATCGGTCCCTACCTTGAGAGTCAGACACCGCCACGAATCTCGAGAAAGCTAGGCCCTGACAAAGTTGCCTTCCCAGTGTTCAGATATCTTCCCGATGATATCTACTATCAAGAAGGGAGCATGGTTTTCTTTCGCGACGACACGGCCTTACAGTCGCTGGTCGAAGATGATCGGTTTGTCGAAGCTTGGAAACAAGTTGAGGCATCTACGTTTGATGTCACGGCAGTAGGCTTGCAAAAGGACAAGGCCACCTATGCCGATGTCCTCCTGAATTACAAGACGTCGCTTAATAGCCGTCAGCTCAGCGAATTGAGTGCCGACATGACGACGACCAGCGTGAGAAACTTGCCTGGCGATCCTTCTCAATGGTCCTCCGTTTTTGCACGGCACGTCACCCCTCTCGGAAATGACGCTAACAGCCAAGTCAAACAAGCTGACGCGATTCTGGCCATTGCAGGCAAGGATAACGATCCCGGCGCGCAGAGCGTCCGGGAGGCGACGACGCAATTCAAGGCCAAGATTGACGCCTATCAGCAGTATTCTGATTTGACTCTTAAACCGACCGACCAGCCGGAAACTTCGGTTACGGTGGATCCAGACGCGTTAGACCGTTACAGAAATCTAACCGACCTCCTCTTGTCCGAAGATGCGCCTACACGCCACCAGTCGAGACTAGACCTCCGACAAGCGCTGCTCTCGGAACAGGAGAGTACGCGCGGCCGAATCGTTACGCTTCTCTCACACCAGCTCTCCCGGAAGACATATCGCTATCAGCTCGGGCTAGGTGTGGCTCTCGCCGGGCAGTCTCTTACGATGCCTGCAGAAGATGCGGCAATCTCCGCTAAGGAATTCGACCTGGCCCTTTCGGCTGCCAATAAAATTCCATATAGCAAGGGCAAGGAATTGGTCGAGAACCTCTCAGGGGCGAAAATCACAGTCTGCAAGAGCGCTCCGGCCGGGGAGAAGGCCTGCAAGTAGCTTCCAAAGCCCAATCAATTCCGACCCCTTACTTTGTCATTGGGTTCGTTTCAGGTCACCTGGGGCCCGGTGTTGGAGCTAAGCTAAGATGGCTCGATGAGTTGTCGAATCGCGTCGCTCGTCGATGTGCTACATTCGCCGTCGAGCAGCGTTTATTCCTGGACGTTGAGGATTTGAAGGCCCGTCGAAAACCTGAGGGCAACGTTCAGCCGAACATCGACGCATGCTTTGTGTCACCCCCCAAAAAAGATCAGGAACCTCAAAGTGTCTCCGCCAATCTCAGCTCCTTACCACAGCCTATTCCTTAATGACGAAGATGTTTGACTCGCCCATGTCGACGGCAAGGATCCCGCTACGTCGGTGGAGACACTTGACTGCTCTACGGCAACTGCTCTCGCCCGGCTACAGTTCACGGGCAGCGGATATGTAAGCCTCACTATCGATATGGTATTCGACGCCCGATTGGTACACCGGTGGATAAGGTGTGGGTACGAACGCTTTAACGAATTCAAAGTATTGATATCGCAACGTGCAGAATAATGCCTATTTACAGATGCATGCAAACGTGTAACTCTTTCGTGTAAAGCATACAGAAAGTATAGTTATCCAACATGTCCTCGAAGGGGACACGCATGGGACGGTTGCTATTGCTTGCTATTCTACTTGCTACTTTGGCCGCTTGAGAGGCAAAGTCAGACGACTGGGTGCCGCTGCGAGGATCCTAACAAGCAGCTCGAGCGAATTGCGTTCGTGGTAGAAGCGAGAAATGGCGATCTGCAAGCCGCGGTCGACGTGGATTGGACGCCGTTGTTGTATATGCTGCGTCGCTTGGCGTCCTCCGCCCGTCGCGCCCAAATTCGCACATGCCACACATCTCGAAAGCGGACCGGGAGGGAATCCATGCATTTGTCTCGCGAAACTGGGTCGTCCATCTGGTGCGGTCCACTGCGGAACGCCAGGGTTGCGTCGCGATGTCTTCTTTCGTTTGTCCTCGTTTCTCCGTCGTCGGTACCAGCGCTCGCGGACTCGCCTTTGAAGAATCAAGTTTTCGAGACAGTGCTCGAGCAGGGCTGGTCTGACAATGCCGACGACAACGGAAAGAATGAGCGTCTACCCGGCGCAACAATTGTCGAGGTGATACAGGCATACAAGTTGGCGCGCCGCACCGCTCACGACATGGCCGCCAAGTGCGCCGTGTCGGACCGCCCGCCCGAGTGCAACAAGGCGGATGCGGCCATCGCCGACGCGACTGATGCCTTAGGCGAGCTGACATTAGCGGTATCTGTCGCCGAGTGGGGTGTCGCATGGGACGGCCCGGCACCGAAGGATCCTGCTGGGCGGGACTGGGCGGGGCCGAAAGACATCACTGTCGGCAAGCATGTGATGAGCTACGCGCTTGGCGGACTCGGACTGCCGCACCTCGACACGGGCATGGCACAAGACCTTTTCGACGAGATAGCGCAGCGCATTCCCGCCTCCGCAAATGACCTGAAGCAGTTTCGACAGGGCTTCCGATACGACTCAGTTAGAGCCAGAGGCGGACCATGCTCAGGACATTCTGCCGTGATCATGGCCGATTTGAATGGGGAGCCCTTCCGGCACGATGCCGTTATGTGGGGTGGCCAGAAGTACTGCCATGACCACAACCCGACCAACGAACTCGATCCAGAACGGTGGCAGGTCCTTCGCACTTGGGCCCGCGCGGGACTTCGAGACAGAGAGGTCCAGCAGTGGATTGTGGATTACTGGCTGCGGAAAGTGTGGCACCCGACGCTCGAACGCCTTGCCTTCGAGAAAAACGTGGACCCGACCGACGAGGCGTTTGTCGTCGCGCGAATCTGGAGCACCTCGAAAGGCGCGGCGGATGCCGCAGTCAAGACGGCTGGCGCCCAAGCAGACCCACGAAAACGTATCGCCCGTGAGCTCGTAAGCTACGGCCACGAACGCCGACATCAGATGATGCAGCGTCTCGGCGCGGCCTACGACAGCATCCAGCCGGGAAACTGAGTGTCCGCGCGATCAATCGAAAACTGAATTTGGCTGAAGGACAATGCACACCCGTCCCCGAAACAGCTGAACCGAAATATCTCGCCGTCGACCTTAAATGACCAGGGACATTCACCGATGAAACGTCACGCTATGCTTCTGTTGCTCTGCCTGATGGCGACGTCCTGCAACACCATCGGGCAGCAGCAGGCCAAAGAGACGGCAGATCTTAACTCGACCCTCACGGCCTTGGGCTACGACGCGGTTGCACTCCCGTCCACGGCGTTCGGTCCGGGCTCGCTAGTGACGTCCGCTAAGGGAACGGGGTTTTCTCCGCCCCTGAAGCTCACCTATCTGTGCCGCCCCGACTTCACACACGCGCCTCCACCGATCGTGGACCCCGCCGCGACGCAGACCGCCTCGCGCTCGCTGAGCACCTCCCTGTCACTCGATCCGGGAACGCTGACGAAGATGGGCCTCGGGGCTAGCCTGAACTACGTCGACTCGGTCACGCTGGAGCTGACGGATGTGACCGTCGAACAACTGGCCCTCGATGATCTCCACCATATTCGAAGCACGCTCGGCCCCGACTGCCAGGCGATCCTGGCGGATTTCTCGTCGAGGTCACTGGCGTACCAGACTCAACAGGCCATTCGCGCCGACGTGACGTATTCGATACAGATGAAGATGGGCGCGTCGGCGGAAGCGAAGGGACTGGTGCTCAAGGCGCTGCTGGCGGCGTTCGGCGGCTCGATCCAGAGCAATCAGGAGCTTAGTGCCTCCGGCAAGGGCCTGTTCTACGGATTGGTCCTTACAAAGGTATGAGCCGCGGCGACGGCCAGATGGTCTTTCCGTGAACGTAGATGCTCGCCCCTTCGCGGCTGGAGGCCGGAGGTTAACTTGAAGCGATGGGCAAGATGCGCAGCGCTGCCATTGCGCGGACCGTTAGTCGATCGGGGTGACCTGAGCCGCATAGGGCGTCGGTGTTTGATAGCCAAGGCCAAATTTGCACGCCGGAACACAGCGTTATCATATGGGCTTTCGCGGGCGAGGCTCTCCTATGTCTTTTTCGCGATCGGTCGCGAATCCTTGCTGGACAATGGAGCCTTTTACCAAAAATGATGACGAGTCCTTCCCAAACAAAAGAGACGAATCCTTCGCCACAGGGAGAATCTATTTCCGAAAAACAGGGATTGAATCCTTTCGTTTAAAGGAATGTCTGAAATTGAGCCTTGGAATGTGCTCGTGCAAGCGTAGGAGTCGCGGTCCGCCGCCAATGCCATGGAAGCGAGACAGAAGATTGCTCAGGCCCGAAACGATCAAAGAAAGACAGCTTATGCGTCCTGTCTGCGTGGCGTTGCGGTCTCGTCCGCGAGCCAGTACCCGTCATCGGTCGATACGAATTCGGAAGCCTTCCACATGATTTTTGTGATCGCTTGGAGCGTCGGCTCACCTGGTTCGGTTTTGAATTCCACGCCGGCCAGTACCAGCTCTTGATGGATTTCCCTTCGACTGAGCGGTCTGCCGATCCTCTTTAGAGCAAGATACGCTTCGCGTCGAACCGCCCAGGCCAGACTGGAACGCCTTTCTCGTCGTCTCGAGGCGAAGTTGTCCGGGATGCGGGTCTGGCCATCGTCCGTCTCGTCAAGAAGCGCTTGGGCTCTAATGAGCTGTTCTTCGCGCTCTTTTCGTTGCCCCAGAAGTGTCTGCACGCTGACGAGGATCGAGGTGAGGTCATCGATTTCGGACCTGACGATCTGGATCGCTTCCCGAACATTCTCGCGGGACGCAGAAACCAATGCAGTCTCGTCCTCCCGCGCGCCGGCTCTTCCTGGTTTAGTCAGCGCAATTATATCAGTCAAAAGCGAACGATTTTGTTGCATATCGGAATGCCATTGGACTCTTATGGGGTTCACTTTTATTATCTAAAGGAAGGTGAGTCGCGTTGAGAAAATCACCTTGGCAGTAACACTACAGTAATTTGGAGCTTTAGTCAGCCGGCCGGATCAAGTTGCTGGTGGATGTCGCTCGCTTGAAAACAAGCACCTCGATTTCGAGGGCATAGTTCCCCGGCGTGCCCCGCCGGGAGCGTCTGCTTGCGCCCTCCGCTTGGGTCAAATTGAATCCGTCAGACTGCGGCGGTCCGAGTATTGCGTGTTCGAACACGTGCGCCCGCGTGCAAGGGCATCAACATGGAAAAGGATCGTAAGATGCTCGTGGAACCCGAAGCAAAGCGCATTCGCCGAGCCGACAGGAAGGCGGTCGCAAGGCTGCTGTCTTCGACTGGCGTCAAACTGCGATCGGATCGGCGTTTGGGAGAGGCCAAGCCCGTCGCGCGGATACTGACGTCGGTCGACGGAGGGCCAGTCCGACGGATCGTGAACGGCCGTCAGACGAAATATACGGGCTTCTTCATCTCGGTGAAGGCGGATTTTGCACAGATGCCCTGGGAGTCGCGACATGGGGAAAAGGCCGCAATGGTGTTGGCCGAGGCGTCCAGCAGAGTGGTGAAATTGCTTGCTCAGCCTCACCGGCTGGAGATCAACGTCCGGGAGCAGAAATCTCCACTTCGGTATTTTCCAGATCTTCTGCTCAAGGTCCATCCTTCGTTCCTGGACGATCTCCGAAACGGCATTCCGTTCTCGACCGCGGCCCTTGCCCCTTCGCAGGACGAGCCGGATGACCTACTCAAGATAGTCATCGTCGAGATCAAGGATGAGCGAGATACCCGTCAGTGGGACCCGAAATACATTCGCAAGCTGGAACTGGCCAAGGAGGTGTACCGAAGACTGGGCTTCGAGTTCGCTGTCATCCAGAGGGCGGAAGATCTGTTCGAGGGCGATCTTGGCATCGCGGCTAGCGTTGTCTCATGGCGACACACCGACGTAAACCAGACGGACGTCTGGGCAGTCGAGCTGGCACTTCGGCACGGGGGCAAACCCGCCGCGGAGATCGTTGCAGCATTGGGGGACGGACCTGTTGGATGGGCCAAGCTCAGGGCGCTTCACGTCAGGCGGATCCTGGCGATGGACCTGACCGATGTGGTGTCGTCCGAGACAATGGTCATGCTTCCGCAGAATAACTCCCTGAAGATTCTCACGAACTCCTGACCACGGCCATGACACTAAAGCTCGCGAGAGGTGATTGCTACCGTATCCCGTTCGAGGGCGTCACGAGGGAGTACACCTTCGTGAAGCAGGTCGCCGGCGGGCAGATGATATTTGTCGACGGGACTACGGGAAGACCCGTGCCGTTCGACGAGGGCAAGCTCTCGAAAATGATCAAAGACAGGGCTGCGGTCCGGCAGCTCTCGTCGAACTGGGTGGATCGCATCGACATCCACGCGCTAATGGATCCTTCGCTGCCGAAAACGCCGCTTGAGACCCGCAAGAAAATCCACGCTGCTCAGGTGAAGGTCGCGGAAGCGGCCATGCTCCTATTCTACGTGAAGCGCTTCGACGCCGCGCCCGACGAAGTGTCCAGATCCAATGCTGGCTACACGGCGTTCATTGACCGAACCTACCCCGCCGCGGAGGCGGCGGGCCACTTTCACAAGCCGTCCTATTCGGCCCTCCGTCGCGCATTGGAGAAGGGCGTCCCTCATAACCGCTGCCTGGCGGATTATATCAGCCAAAGGGGAGCACACAGCAAGCGCAAGTGGACCGATCCATGGGTCCTGCGGAGGCTCAAGAACGCCGTCGATGAGTTCTACAGCGAGGGGATTCCGAAACCTCCGACGCTCAAGGATGTCGTGGACAAGTTCCTTGGCGACGCGATATTGGAGGACCGGGCTCGACAGCAGCGCGGCGAATCATCGCTGAAATATCCGAGACGCACGGCCGTCGAAGACCATATCCGGGGACAGGAGACCGAGGAGCGACTCGCCAAACGGGAACCCCGTCGAGCCCTGCAGGAATACGGCGGAAGGGCCAAGGGCGCGTCGGCGGACTTCCCGCTCCAGCGCGTCCAGATCGATCAGACCCTCGTCGACACCTGGATCAACATCTACGACGAGGACGGCAATATAGAAGACCGCAGGCGGCCGTGGCTCGTCTCGATCTTCGACGTCTACTCTCGCATGATACTTGCCGCGATCCTGACCTTCGAAAAGCCATCGGCATTGACGGTCCAACTGGCGATCAAGCAGATGCTACGACCGAAGCTCTTCCTGATAGAGCGCTTCGGCAAGAAGAAGGGGGCGACCGATGGCAGTGGCATGCCAAAGGAGATGACCTTCGACAATGGCGTCGAGAATATCGGATTCTCCTCACGGACGCTGCTCGCGGACTCAGGCATTGACATGGAGCTGGCGCCCAAAGGAACCCCGAAGGCGAAGGCCATCGTGGAGAGGGGATTCAACACTTACAACCATTCCCTCTGGCACAACGCTCCGGGCGGCATACCATACAAGCCCCAAGCTCTGGCGGCACGAAGGCTGAAGCCCGAGGAGAAGGCGCAGTGGGCCCTCGATTTCGCTACTGGGGTAATGTGGCATTGGATCGTCAACGTCCACCATCTCGGTAGGAATCGGACGCTGGAGGGTATTCCGGCCAGGTTGTGGTCCGAAAAGGTGAACGACGCAATGGTGGGGCGCTCCGTGCCGAAGCGGTTAGACCTTTTCGACATCCTTTGCGGAATCCGCAAGCGGCTGTGGTTCAATGGGGCGGGAGTCGCCTATGACACCCACGTGTTCCACCATAAGGATGTGACTGAAGATTTTCTTCGCGCGACGCTGCCCGCGGAAATGCGGTCCAGCCGGAGGAAGGGCGGAAAGGTGGCTGTCGAGGCGATCATCTATCCGCATGACTGCTCACACATCTATATCGTAGATCATGTAAGGAACAGATTTGTGCGGCTGCCCAACAGCAAGCCGAGGTTCGCCGAGGGCCTAAGCTACAATGAAGCCAGACTCATCAGGGAGGCGGACCGCAGGCTCGACAGGCACTTCGTGAGCGAGGAGGAGTTGATCCTCGCAAAATGCGAATTTCTAAGGCTCCGCGACAGGGCGCGGGACCTGGCCCGAGCGGAACGTGCGATCCTTCAGGCTAGAAAGGCGAACAAGAAGGTGGCCGCGGAAGGGGAGCTCGTCGTCTATACCTTGGCCGAGGGCGACGACATCGAAATGGGAACCGTCGATCCGACCATCAACGGCGATGCTCCATACGACATCCCCCAGGAGATGCCGGCAATTGTCCGCAAGTCCCCCCTGGTCTCCCACAAGGATCAACAGCGCGGCGCCCGGAAGGCGCAGGAAACGCGCCAGAAAAACAAGCTAATAGACGAGCTCAGGAAAGCGGCCAGCGCTTCCGTACGTGTCGAGAGACCCGCCAACGCCAGGCCTCACGCACTTCCTATCATCGATGACGCTTCAAGCTTCCTCGATGCGCTTGCAGACGATCTCGACTGAGTTCCGACTCCCGACCAAAGGAGAAGCCATGCCGGTCCACCCCCCGCTTGTGATTTCGGAATACGACATCTTCAGGGAATTCAGCACGATGCGCATCAAGCATCCGCACCAGGAGGCCGCCGTCGCCATGTTCGAAAAGCTGAGAAGGCGGAAAGTCGAAGCCCCGGACGCCCAGCAGACGGCGACGAGCCTGTTCGCGGGCTCGGGTTCCGGGAAAAGCACCACTGTCCTGTGGTACATTGAGACGATCATCGTCGAGGAGTGTATCAGGCAGGGTTTGTTGAAGGACAACGCTCCCCGGAAGGTCTTGAGGGAGTTGCAGACCCTGGCGCTGCACGTCGAGTTGAGCGGTTCGACTACAACTACCGGATTGATGTCAGACTTCCTGAAAGCGCTCGGTGATCCGGACCCGTTTGGCGGAACCACCATGAGCAAACGCTTTCGTGTGGAAAAGATTCGTAACGGCCCGATTGCTACCGCGGGGAATATGGCTTGACGCGTGCGGCGATCTCTTCGTCGAGGACAAAGCAATCGAGGAACTCCTGCCATTTTTCGGCTGACCGACGCGCCTCAGTCAGCATCTGCCTAAGTTCGTCGATGCCATCGTCTGTCAGAGCGGGTGTGCTCTCGTCATCTCCGGTCACGACGCTGATGATATTCCCATAGGTCAGGTTGTCATCATTGCTGATGATCTCCCTGAGGAGGTCGACGTCCTCATCGAGGATTTCGGCGACATAGTCGATGGTGAAGACGAAGCTGACCGTTGCCATCAAGCGGCCTCGGCGCAGATGATTGCCGCTGTCGGCTTCCAGTTCCATGGAAGCAGCTCCGCGAGGCGATTGATCTTGTGATCCTGAATGCGGTCGAGCACATCAGCCAGATAGGCCTGCGGATCAAGGCCATTCATCTTGGCGGTTTCGATAATCGTCATGGCCCGCGCCAGGGTTTCTGCTCCAGTGTCGGCACCCGCGAAGAGCCAGTTTCGTCTTCCAACGCCGATAGGACGCAACGCCCGCTCGGCGGCGTTGTTATCGATTGCGACACGGCCATCTTCCAGGAACAGGCAGAATGAAGACCACCTGCTCAAGCCGTACCGGAAAGCGCCCGCCAGATCGCTCTTGCCGGGGATACGGGTCAGTTGCGCTTCGGCCCAGACGCGGAATGCTTCGACCTTTGCCTTGCTGTGCTTCTGGCGCGCGGCAAGACGGATATCGGCAGACTTGCCTGCAATGCCGCGCTCGATGTCGTAAAGCGCGCCGATACGGTCGAGAGCCTCGCGGGCAATCTCGGATTTGTTCGAGGTCCAGATATCGTGGAAGTCGCGCCGCCAATGCGCCCAACATGAAGCCTCCCGGAAGCGGCGTTTCCCGTCCGTTCCGGCCTCATATAACTTCGCATAGCCTTTGTAGCCATCGGCCTGAAGGATGCCGCTCGCCTCCTTGAGGTGACGGTGAACGTGCTCTTCCTTCCAGTCGGGAGCAAAATAATAGACCGCACCGGGCGGAGCTATGCCCGCCCATGGGCGCTGGTCCCGGACATAGGTCCAGAGCCTGCCCTTCTTCACCCCTTTCCCCAGCCCCTTGTCGCGTAGAGAACGATCCAGAACCCGGATCGGCGTGTCGTCGGCGTGGAGAAGGTCGCTGCTCATGATCGCGGCTTCGATCAACTCGATCAGCGGCAGGAGCACCTGCATGGCGCGGCCACACCAATCGACCAACGTGCTGTCGGGGATATCAACGCCCATGCGGGCGAAGATTTCGTTCAGGCGATAGAGCGGCAAGTGGTCGTCGAACTTCGAGACCAGGATATAGGCCAGAAGACCAGCGCCCGCCATGCTGCCCGATATCGGACGGCTGGGCGCGGGCAACTGCACCATCTTCTCGCAGCAGCGGCAGGACTTCTTCAGCCGGGCGATCTCGATGACCTTCATCTGTGCGGCGATCATGTCGAGGATTTTGCTGACGTCTTCGCCGACAAGCCGCAGTTCGCCACCACAAGCGGGGCAGCACGTTCCGGGATCAAGTTCCCTGCGCTCGCGAGCGGCCTTGTCCGACACGCGCGGACGGCGGCGCATGGTCTTTTCAGGCATGCTTTCCTCAGGCGCGGCAGGCTCCGTTTCTTCGTCCTCGGCGAGTGGCTCGCTGCTGCCTTCCGAAGCGGCAATCATCAGGTCCTCGAGCGCCAGTTCCAACTGCTGGATTTCCCGCTCGATCTTTTCCGACGACTTGCCGAAGCCATGTTTCTTCAGCCTGGCGATGCGCAGCCGCAGGGACTGGATCAACTGATCATGCGCCTGCAAGGTCGCAGACATCTTCGCGTTCTTCGCCTCAAGCGAGGCGATCATCGCCTTCAGGAAGGCCGGATCATCGGGAAGATTTTGGCTCGCGTTTGACATGAACCTGACTACCACAGGTCAGGGTCAATATCCATAAAAACACGCAAATTCAGTGAGATAAAGTCAACCGACACGGGCCGGAGGAACGCCCCAGTCGGGCCGTCGCCAATCAATCCCTTCCCACAGCATTGCCAGTTGAGCAGACGTCAACCGGGCTGCTCCATCTGCTGCCAAGGGCCATGGAAACCGCCCTTTCTGCAAGATTTTGTAATAAAGGCAGAACCCCTGGCCGTCAAAATACAATAGCTTCAAACGGTCGCCCCGCTTGCCCCGAAACGCGAAGACCGCACCTCCCGTCGGCTTCTGGCGCAGCACATCCTGGGCAAGAGCAGCCAGCCCCTCTATCCCCTTGCGCATGTCCGTGACACCGCAGGCGATATAAACCCGAACACCTGTCCCAGGCCCGATCATGCCGCCTCGATTGCCCGGATCAGGCGCTTCAGTGCAACCACATCAACATCGCCACTGAAGCGAAGGCTTCGTCCGCAGCGCAGTTGCAATTCCATCATTGCAGGCAAAACCTGCATGCCATCAAAAGCCCGAGCCTCTTTGCTGTCCCCTGCCGGCGGCATGTCCAGCGGCAGAAACACCGTCGTCGACGGCGGCGACAGCAGGCCCTTCTTCCGCAATTCACGCCGCCAGGTGTAAACCTGCTGCCGCGTGACCGAATACCGGCGCGCCACCTCTGTCACCGACGCGCCGTCGACGCCTACCGACAGCACGACCTCCAGCTTGCTCTCATCACTCCAACGTCGGCGACGTTCATCGCCGAGAATTTCCACGCGCATCGCAGGTCTCGCCTAAAGCACGTCGCTAACGACGTCGTTATAGACGGGTCATAAACAAGTAAGCCGATCTCCGACAGGCGGCCACAATCGGGCGGTTACAAAGATTCTAGCGCAGAAAGGATATCAAATCATATTCTTGGACGAGACGCAGCATATCAAACGACAGGGGTCTTCCGGACCGATCAACCGGCGGGACGACGCTTCGGAACTGCAAAACACTTTGAAGAACTGGGTGAAGAGATGGCCCATCGTCTTCGTCGGAACCCAGCATGCGGAAAGGGTGATCTTCGAGCATCAGGTTCTTACTCGATCCGAAGAGCCGATCAAGTTCGGACCGCTTCATCCGTCCATAAAAAGGGATATGGAGATATTCAACGAATTCTGCGGCAGGCTTGTCTTGAAGATCGTAGAGCATGGCATCTTGCCGGAGAGACCGACGCTGCTGGTCCAGGGCGACACACCGCTTTGTCTTAACATCGCTTCAAAGGGACGCCTCGGCCTAGTGGCGATTATCGTTCGCGACGCGCTAGAACTTATGGTTTTGAAGAGTGAGAGCGTTCTCACAGTTGAACATCTGGCCGGAGCCGTTCAAAAGCTGCCTCTTCGAATCGGTCTCTGCTCTTACAATCCTTTCATCGAAGGTCCTGTCCATATTCCTTCCATGAAGGAATATTTGCGTGACGAGGCGGAGGAGTTCGCGCATGCATAGTGTCGATCCATCTTCGGAATTCGAGCCGGACTACTACCTTCGCCGCCACCGGACAAAGGGGAGTTCCTATTGTGTCCCGGTCAATCCGTATCCGGGGGAATGCCTGGAAGACCTACTTATCAGGGCGGCATGTGAAAACGGCTTTCATCCCGCGATGTCGTGTAAACTCTTGGCGCTGTCCAAAGGGATAACTAAGAGGTCGACGCCCGGAATAGACAGATACGGTATCACGGCAGAAGCACTTTCAGTATTGCTCGGCAATGCAAAAGGACCTGACGAATTGAGACCTCTTCTGCACACATACTCGCCACCCGCCAAATATTTACGGCCGTTCTTCGACGTGTGGCTGGACAAGAAGTTTTTTTCGCCGATCCGACGCGTATCTCCTCTGGCTTTGAGGGAAGCTCCGTATCTGAGGAGCATATGGCGTGTTTGGCCGATCGGGTTCGATCCGGAAACTAAGGAAATTCTTTTGCAGGACTGTCCGATTTGCCGGCGGCAATTGGGATATAAATTCATGGGAGATATCTGGTGTTGTGACCAGTGCAGCAGAATCACTCCAGAGGGGAAACTCCTAGCTGTCGACCTGAGAGAGCATCCCCAGGATCTTGTTGAAGAATGCTACTGGGAAAACCTTGATTTTGCTACCAGTTTTGTGGATCCAGGCTCGCGGAACAAACGTGCTGGTTTTAGATCAGAGCTTCATGCTGACTTCGACAATTTACGCGACGGCGAAGTGTTCGGCCTCATGGTCGCGCTATCAAAAATAATCTCAGACAAAAAGCCAACCGGTCCTCGCTTGCAGATTTCGGCTTGCGATCTTGCGGTCGCCGCGGAAATCGTACGTGGGTGGCCCGCAGCATTCGAAGAGAAGCTTCTTTATCAAACTGAAAAAGCGACTTTCCCTTCAGCAAAGTCCTTGTTTTTCAATACCCGATTAGATGCCAGGATTCGGAGCAGCATGAAGCAGTTGGTTCGCACCGCGAAAATTCGATCCGGCCTGAGCGAGATTTCGTTCCAGGTTTCGAAATTAACTGCATTTGATGTGGAGTATCCACCTTTCAGAAAGTGGATAGCTCGAAGGGTTGCCGATTGTAACCCAAAGCTACTTGCGGAGGCTGTCGTGCTTCGGTCACGGGCGGACGTCCGTCAATTTACAAAGCACATTGGGGTTTCGGTGCCGAGCCTTATGGCGATGGCCAGCGGCGGATTGCTCCCTCTCCCCGACTCCGAAGAGTCAACGAAATCGACGTTCGCCATCGCAGCTAGGGATTTTGTTCACCGACTAGCCTCAAATTCATCGAAAACGCATTTGCCAATCGACGCAATACAGTTGCGACGAGTGGTTTCCGCACTCTTCAATCGAACTGACGATCCATGGGGGCGCATTTTCAATTGGCTGCTTTCCGGGCGTGTCCGGTACTGGTGGACGAGAAGCGTCAGCTTCTCCGCATTGGAGAGGCTCTATATCCAGGACCTGGACGGGCTCTCTCTCCTCTTGGCCGAACAAAATGAAGAGACAGACTCCTGGCACAAGCTTCCACTCTCCAAGCGTGAATTCTATACGAGCACTGGACTTAACACGTTTGGGTTCCAAAATGCGACGACGGCCGGCCTTGTCACGCCGCCTTTTACTGCAGAGTCGATTATGAAGTTTCGGTCGGAGTTCGAATTGAGCAGCCTGTTAGGCGTGCGCGTGCCGAGTTGCACTGGGGGAAGACTGACGCGAAGCATTCTTATCCCAATGCTCAGTGCGGGAGTTGAGCCCGTAATGACTTACTCCAATGGGTGTCGAGTGTGGCGCCGGTCGGACGTTGAGCGATACTTTGGGGCAGCGTTAATCCCCTGCATCGAATGAACGGTCGCCATTGATTTCCTTCGCATTTCACTACGAACAAGGCTGTTTTTTTGAATTAAAGCTAAGGCCTATCCCGCGCCGACACCGACGCGATCCGCCGCCGCTATCGCCGCTGGGCACTCAAGGGCGTGAGGCGGCGCGTCTTCGATGCGCTGCGCCCGGCGGCCGCGGCCGACGGCGTCGTGATGGTGGACGCGACGATCTGCAAGGCGTACCGCTCGTCGAGCGGCGCGCGGCGAGCGCCCGGAATCGGGATGGCCGTGAATATCACGGGGCATGAAACCAACGGAGTTGCGCTCTGCAACCACGTCAGGAGCTTCGACATCGTGTCCCGTGTTCAGCAAAAAACCGCACGTTTTGTTGACACGCTTGATGCAGATACGGTCGATGAAATCGTGGGCAGAGTGGTTGGCATCATCGATCCGGCTTAAGGCTTACCAAGTTCTCGGTTCCGGCGGGATATGGCGGAGATGTCACTCGTCTCGCATTGCCGTTCACCCTAACGTCTTGGCACTCCCAGACCCACCGAAGCGCCCACAGCCGCTAGGCGCGGTTCCCTGCCGCACCTCGGGCATCTGAAGCCGTTCCGCCACCGCTTCTTCGCTAGGTACGGCACACGCGCTGTCATCGGCGAATCCCGAGACGGCGAACGATCCTCCGCCCTACGCGTTGAAAACAGGCTTTCGCTCGTGCTGCTTGTATAGCCGAGCAGGAGAGACATGTTATGCGTGAACGCTAGATGTACTTGACACCTGTACGAACGGGATAAGCCCTTTAAAGATTCGCTATAGAGGCATCTAAGCCCTTTTAAATTAATTAGTTAGTTGATTCTCTTTAAGCCGAGTTCTTCAAATCACACGATCCGGCGGCAGGCCGCGGGCATTGACGTCGTCAATCAGATGCGCCGGGAAACGCGCGGCGATTTCATCGAGTGTGTGCTGTGCGGTGCGCCGAATCTCGCGGGCGCGCATGAGATTGAACAGGCGAGATGCTTCGTGAAGTGCTGTGTCAGCCATGGTTCGTAGCTCCTTTCGGCTGTCTCATCAATTTCGTTAGGTCTAATATGGTGCTTCGTTGACATTCAGACAAATGAAATGATATGGTGTTTAAAATCAGAAAAATTGAAGGACGCCGTTATGACCGTACCGCTTCGCCGGCCCATACCGTTGCTCGACAATGAAGTTCTGCGCACTTTCGTCGCCATTGCCGAAACCGGCAATTTCTCGACTGCTGCCGATGCGGTCTATCGCACGCCGTCTGCTGTCTCGATGCAGATCAAGAAGCTGGAAGAGCAACTTGGCGTGACGTTATTCCTGCGCGATGCGCGCTCCGTCAGCCTGACGCAGCATGGTGAAATGCTGCTCTCCTATGCTCGCAACATCCTGGCGCTCTCCAACGAGGCCGTGTCACGCTTCATCATGCCTGAGCTCAGCGGCGTCGTGCGGCTCGGCGCCCCCGACGATATCGGCGAGCGCCTGCTGCCGAGCATTCTGAGGAGTTTTTCGGAAAGTTATCCCGGCATCATGGTCGACGTTACCGTCGACATGAGTCTTCAGTTGAAGAGGCGTATCGTAGAGCAGCGACTGGATCTGGCGTTGATCAACTGCGCAACGCGGCCTTTCCCGACCGAGGGCGAGGTTATCTATACCGAACGCTTGGTCTGGGCCGGCGCAAAGTGCGGTACGGCCTATCGCCGTGATCCGTTGCCGATCTCGATTTGGGAAGATGGCTGTATCTGGCGATCGGAGGCTTTGGCGCAGCTCGATCGGCAAAAGCGGCCTTACCGCGTTTCTTATCTCAGCGCTCATACGATGGCACAGCGCGCCGCCGTCGTCTCGGACCTGGCGGTTGCGCCGTTTCCGCGCTCTTACGTCACGGAGGATATGGAAATCCTTGGGCCGAATGAGGGGCTGCCGGAACTCACACCCTTCGACATTCGCTTGCTGACCGCCTCGCAGATGACCGGTCCAATGAAGGCGGTCGCCGACAGCATCCGTCAGGCATTCATAGAGATTGGGCGGAAAATGGCCGCATGAGCCGCCGTCAGTCGCGTATTACTCGCGGCTGCGGCGACGTCTGCGTCCGCCGCCTTCGCCAGCGGTATCGTCGGCAAGCTGCTTGCGCTCCGGCAATGTCACGACCTTCGACAGTTCGGGGAAGGCATCGACCTTGTTCGGCAGGGCCATGGCGTAGACGAAATGCTCCTGAAACTTTGATTCAAGCGCCGTCTCTATTTTCTCGATTTTGCTGACGGTTTCCTCGATTTCGCGGCGGTGGCCGCGATTGAGGAGCGCCATGCGTGCGCCGGTGCCGGCGGCATTACCGACCGCCTTGACCTTGTCGAGGGTACAATCCGGTATCAGACCCAGCACCATGGCATATTTCGGATCGATGAAGGAACCGAAGGCACCTGCAAGGCCGATGCGGTCGACATGGGTGATGCCCTGCTTGTCCATCAGCAGCTTGACGCCGGCATAAAGCGCGGCCTTGGCGAGCTGAATGGCGCGGATATCATTCTGCGTCACCGTGATACGGGGTTCGCCGTGGCGCAGCAGATAGGAGAAGGTACGGCCGTTCTGCAGGATGCGCGGCGAGCGCGCCGTCATGTTGCCGTCGACGACGCCGTCTTCAGAGATGATGCCGGTCAGGAACATCTCGGCGACCACTTCGATGATGGCCGAGCCGCAGATGCCGGTAACGCCGACCTTGGCTGCGGCTTCTTCGAAGCCAGGCTCATCCGACCACGGCTCAACGCCGATCACGCGATAGCGCGGCTCCAGTGTGACGGGATCGATGCGCACACGCTCGATGGCACCGGGAGCGGCGCGTTGGCCGCTGGAAATCTCGGCGCCTTCGAAGGCTGGACCGGTCGGCGAGGAGGCTGCGACAACACGATTGCTGTTGCCGAGCACGATCTCGGCATTGGTGCCGATATCGACCAGCAGCATCATTTCGTCCTGCCTGTGCGGCCCTTCGGCCAGCGTCGCGGCGGCAGCATCGGCGCCGACATGGCCCGCAATGCAAGGCAGCATATAGATGCGCGTGCCGGCATTCATCGGCAGGCCGATTTCGGCCGCTGTCAGATGCACGGCGCCGGAGACGGCAAGTGCGAAGGGGGCACCGCCGAGTTCGGTCGGATCGATGCCGAGGAAGAGGTGGTGCATGATCGGGTTGCCGACGAAGACGGCGTCCAGAATATCCTCGCGAGATGCGCCGCCCTCGGCGCAGACCTTGTCGATCAGCCCGTTCAGCGCCTCGCGCACGGCATTCGTCATGGCGCCGCGGCCATCCGGATTCATCATCACATAGGAGACGCGGCTCATCAGGTCTTCGCCGAAGCGGATCTGCGGATTGGAAGCGCCTGCGGACGCCACCGTGCGACCCGACAGCAGCGAAGAGAGATGCATGGCGATTGTCGTCGAGCCGATATCGCAGGCAATGCCATAGGCCTCGTTCTTCAGGCCGGGATAAAGTGCGATCAAGCGCGGACGGTCGCCCTCACTATCCCTATGAATCGCGGCCGTAACCTTCCACTCGCCCTTGCGCAGGATCGATTGTACCTGCGGGATGATATGAAAATCGATTTCGAGGTTGTCGTATTTCCAGTCGGCGGCCAATGCGGCTTTCAGCCGGTCGAGATCGCCCGATGGCTTGTGCATATCCGGCTCTTCGACCTCGACGTAGCACATGTGCACGGCCGTATCGCGGGCGATGACGCGCTCGTCGGCGGCCTTGCGGACCACCTGCGCATTGATCACCGTATCCTGCGGCACGTCGATGACCAGATCGCCCTGGATCAAGGCCGAACAGGAGAGGCGACGCCCGTCGGGTAAGTCGCGGACTTCGGCGTAACGCTTTTCCTTGGGGCCGATCGGCGAGAGGTGGTCGTTGGCGGAGACGATCTTGTGCTTGGCGAAATTGCCTTCCTGCACCGACACTTGGCAGCGCCCGCATGTCGCGCGGCCGCCGCAGACGCTCTCGACATAGACGCCAAGCTGCCGTGCTGCCTCCAGCACCGGTGTGCCGACCGCAAAACGGCCACGCTTGCCGGAGGGCATGAAAAGGACGAGGGGATTCGTGCTGTCGCTGGCTTGGGCCACGGATCAGCCTTTCTGTCTGGTGAGGCGGCGCACGTTCGATCGGACGCGCTTGCTGTAAGGCTTGACGGCGGCTTGAGCGATCGCATCGGCTGCGCGACGCGATGAGGAGCTGCTGCCCGTTGCCATCGCCGTCATCGCCATGACGTTCTGTTTGATAATGGCTATGTTGACTGCGACGGCGCTTTCCGCCGCAGCCATCATTTTTTCCGAGATCATCCGGTTGAATTCCGCGATGTTCAAGGTACCGCCGGTTATCGCCGCCATCCACATCTGCTGCGTACGCATCGCAATGACGATGGGCGCTTGAAGCCACAACGTCGCAAGATGGTTGGAAAGGCGGCTGCTCGGATACATCGTTATTCTCTCGAAGCGCCCGCGCCCGCACGCGCCGCGCGTCCCCCACGTCGACCGCCGCCTGCTGCCGGCGCTGCCGTGGAGGCAGCAGCTAAAGCGCCGCCTTCGGCTGGCTTGTAATCGCGATAGGTCATGATCCAATTGGTGCAATTCGCGTCGGTGCCGTTCAGCACGTTGGCGGCGCGAACGGCTTCCATTTCCTGCGGGCGGCAGGGGTTCATGATCGCCGAGGTCATGCCGGCGCCGATCACCATGGGGATGAAGCCGGCATTGATGCCATGGCGGTGCGGCAGGCCGAAGGAAATGTTGGAGAGGCCGCAGGTGGTGTTGACCTTCAGCTCGTTGCGCAGGCGGTGCAGCAGTGCAAAAACCTGACGGCCGGCATCGCCCAGCGCGCCGATCGGCATGACGAGCGGATCGACGACGATATCATGCGGCTTGATGCCGTGGTCCATGGCGCGTTCGACGATCTTCTTGGCGACGGCGAAACGCACGTCGGGGTCCATGGAAATGCCGGTCTCGTCATTGGAGATGGCGACCACGGGTACGTCGTATTTCTTCACCAGCGGCAGGATGGCTTCAAGCTTCTCTTCTTCGCCGGTCACGGAATTGACCAGCGGCCGGCCCTTGGCGACCTTCAAGCCAGCCTCGATGGCGGCCGTTACCGAGCTGTCGATCGAGAGCGGCACATCGACGAGACCCTGAACGATTTCCAGCGTCTTCACCAGCAGGCCCGGCTCGGTCTCGTTCGGGTTGACCGAGGTGACGCCGGCGTTGACGTCGAGCATGGTGGCGCCAGCGGCTACCTGTTCCAGCGCGTCCTTGATGACCGTCTCGAAATTGCCCTCGATCATCTCGGCGGCCAGCTTTTTGCGCCCCGTCGGGTTGATGCGTTCGCCGATCACGCAAAAGGGTTGGTCGAAACCGATGATGATTTCGCGAGTGGCTGAAGCAACGATGGTGCGCGTCATGTCTGATCCTCTGGTCAGTTGGCCCGATAAAGGTGGTCTATCGTGCGATGATTTCGGTTACAAGCCAGGCCGGCTCCTCTGCGGGCCTGTTAAAAACATTCTGGTTCAATGCGCCAGGTGCGGCGGATGATGGGCGGCGGCTTCGGCCATTTGCTGTTGGTTTTCCTCCATGCCGCCGCGAATATGCTCCAGTCGCTCGGCGACGAGCGCATCGGTGCGGCTCGATTCATGCTTCCACGGCTGGCGACCTTTCAAGACGCCCGAATCGTGCACCATCTCGGCGACATATTCTTCCTGGCGGTAGGCCATGACATGGATGCCGGAAACGCCCTCGATCTCCTTCACCTCGTTGATGATGTCGATGCAGAGCTGCTTGCCTTCCTTCTTCTGATCCTGAGCGCCTTCGATGCGCTTGATCACTGCGTCCGGAATATGCACGCCCGGAACGTTCGAGCGCATCCAGCGCGCGGTTTTGGCAGAAGCCAACGGTCCGACACCGACCATGATGAAGCATTTCTCATCCAGGCCGAGATCCCTGACCTTCTTCATGTATTCGCGAAACATCGGCACGTCGTAGCAATATTGGCTTTGGACAAATTGCGCGCCGGCTTCGATTTTCTTTGCCAGGCGATGCGGCCTGAAGTCGTAAGGCGGCGCAAAAGGGTTGATGGCGGCGCCCAGAAAAACCTTCGGCGGCGAGGTCAGTTTGCGGCCGGAGAGGAACTTTGCATTGTCGCGCATCATCCGCACGGTTTCGAGCAGCGACATGCAGTCGAGGTCGAAAACCGGCTTGGCGCCCGGCTGGTCGCCGGCCTGCACGCCGTCACCGGTCAGGCACATGATGTTGCAGACGCCCATGGCGGCCGCGCCCAGCACATCGCCCTGGATAGCGATGCGGTTCTTGTCGCGGCAGGCGATCTGCATAATCGGCGCATAGCCCATGCGCGTCAGCAGCGCACAGATGCCGACCGAGGACATATGGCAATTGGCGCCGGAGGCATCGACGGCGTTGATGCCGTCCACCCAGCCGTCGAAAATGGAGGCGCGCTCGTAGACATCTTCGGCATTGGCGCTGTCGGGCGGGTTCAGCTCGGCCGTGACGGCGAACTCGCCGCGGCGCAGCACGCGCTCCAGCCGCCCAAGCGACGAGTGGCCCGGCAGGGGATCGAGCGGCAAATGCGCGCCAAGCGGATTTTCATCAATATGCGCCATTCGATCAGGCTTCCTTCTTCTTCGCTTCGCGCGCTGCCGCAGCTTCCGCCGTCACGCGCAGCCAGGAGGAGGTTTCCCGCAGCGACTGGTTTACCGGCTTCTGCACGTTCAAGATCGCATCGCCACCGTTCATATTGCGCGAGCCCTTCCAGGCCTGAACCCAGACGCAGGGCATGTCGGGCTCGACTTCGCAATTGCCGTTGGCGCGCACGCCGCCGCAGGGGCCGTTGCGCAACTGCTTCGGACAGTTCATCGGACAGGACATGCCGGTCGACGACAAGGCGCACTGGCCGCACATGCGGCAATCGAAGAGAAAGCCCTTCACATTGCGCTCGACGAAGGTGATCGGCCGTTCGACGCGGGCATAACCGATGGAGTTCCAGAGCGGATGCAGCAGGAGGAAGGCGTCGGCAAAGCGATGATAAAACCACTCGAGGAAACGCGAATGACGCACGGCCCAGAGACGGACAGTGTATTTGCGCCGTGCACGGCGGTTCGGCGAAACACCTGATGGCGTATAGGCGCCGCTGGCCGCCTTTGCACCCGCTGCGGCGTTGCCCGGCTTTTGGACTGCATCAGCCATTGTCACGTCCTCCGGCTTTTACCAATGCCACGAGGCGCTCGCGATCATAGGCTGCTTCGAGTTCGCTTGCGGCCTTGTCGGCCTCTGCTTCCAGATCATCGGAGACCGGCACGGGATCGGCCTTGCGCCATTCGGCCAGATAGTCGTCGGTTTCGGCGGCGCCGGTGCGCATGGCGCACATGTCGATCGCTTCCGTGAAGCGCAGCGACAATTCACGCTTGGCCGATTGCCGTCCTTTCTTAATGATGATCTGGGCAGGAATGTCCCGCCAGTAGACGACAATGCGATCTGCCATGCAAATTCTCCTCTTTGAACAAGAATGCACGTCCGCCGATCCGGAGACTGCGCTTGCGGCGACGCGGCCCATGCCAAAAAACGACGCGGCGTCGAAACTGTCTTCACACAACCGACACCTCTCGTCACCTCTGAGTGACATCGTCTTGTTTTTCGCTGAGATTCGGGGCTTTCAGCATGGCGATGTCCAGCGGCCGCCGCAAGTGGGGCGGCAACGGACAATGTCGTAATCAGACGGCCGGCAACTCACGGGCAAGATCGCCATAGCCGGTGAAGCGGTATTCGTAGTCCAGGCCGAGATAGGCTGCTGCTGCTTTTGCCTTTTCCTGCAGCGCCGGATCCTCTTCCTGTGAGAGATAGACGACCTTGCGATAATTGCCGAAATACATTTCCTTCAACTCCGGATGCCGGTCGAGGCCGAGCGGCACGATGACGAAGGATTCGAACTGGCGGGCCAGGAAATCGGTTAGGAAAAACGAGGTGATGTCATCGTCGCGAGCGGCAAAGGCTTCGTTGCCGCTGAAGAAGGAATAGCAGTGCGGGCCGGAAAGACGCTCGATGCCTTCTTGCTCGCAGATCTTGTCGATATCGCCGCCGGTGCCGCAATCGGCGTAGCCGATGAAAATCTTCTCGAATCCGCGTGAGCGGGCATCCGCAATCGCCTCCCTGAGGGCAGGGGCAATCTTCTGTGGATAGGAATGGTAGATCGCGGGAAGACAGTGCAGGTCGATGTGATCGAGGTTATTAATTCTGACGATCGCGAGTATTTCGCGCGCGATTGCGCCGCACGCGATCACATAAACCTTTTGCACGCTTGTGCGTTTGTCTCGCGGAGTTGTTGTCTCCGCCTTTTGTCGATCAATATCCATTTCCGAGAGGGCTTCCGATCATGACCGCACCGACACTTACCAAAATCGCCACCGCCTGCGCAGTCCTCATGGTACTCGCTTCATGCGCCAACACGATTCGCGGCATCGGCAGGGATACCGCCAATGCCGTCAACGCGACCGAGGATGCCGGCCACAAGGTCAAGAAAGCGGCTACCAACTGATTTGGGGTGCCGATCGGACGGCGGCAACCCTATGGATGCCGCCGTCTTGGCATTCGTCGCGATCAGGCGCTGGCAGCGTGGCTGTTGTGCTTGCGCTTCATGAAGTCCTTGGCGGTTTCGACGGCCACGGCCGCGTCACGGCAGTAGGCATCGGCACCGACAGCTTTGCCGAACTCTTCGTTCAACGGCGCGCCGCCGACGAGGACGACATAGTCATCCCGCATGCCCTTTTCCTTGAGCGTGTCGATGACGACCTTCATGTAGGGCATAGTCGTCGTCAGCAGCGCCGACATGCCGAGAATATCGGGCTGTTCGCGCTCGATGGCGTCGAGATAGTTTTCGACCGGGTTGTTGATGCCGAGGTCGATGACATCGAAGCCGGCGCCTTCCATCATCATGCCGACGAGGTTCTTGCCGATGTCGTGAATGTCGCCCTTGACGGTGCCGATCACCATCTTGCCGAGCTTCGGCGCACCGGTCTGCGCCAGCAGCGGACGCAGGATCGACATGCCGGCCTTCATCGCGTTGGCGGAAAGCAGAACTTCGGGAACGAAGAGAATGCCGTCGCGGAAGTCGATGCCGACGATGCGCATGCCTTCGACAAGCGCCTGGGTCAGGACGTCGTAAGGTGCCCAGCCGCGTTCGAGGAGGATATTGGTCGCTTCCTCGATTTCCTCCTTCAGTCCGTCATAGAGGTCGTCGTGCATTTGCTGCACAAGTTCCTCATCTGAAAGTTCCGAGAGAATGATTTCTTCGTCAGACATGCGCTCCATCCCGTTTTCGTGCGATGCATCAGGGGCTTCTATAAAACAATGCTGTTACTACCGATAGACCGGAAGCCTAACAAAACCCTTTTCGAAAGCGACGTAGCGCAGATAAATCGCGACGGATGGAATGGATGGATATGAAGCAATTTCGCCCCGGCCATGTCTGTCCTATGCTAGTCACTGGCGCATAAAGGAATGTCCGTGCGACGGAATCGAGTAGCATGGGGCAAGTGTACAGACGCATTCATGCGCAAGAGTGAGGAAGCATCATGGACGATATGATTGAGCAACCGGCCGCAGGTGATGGTGGCGGACGGCGTTCGCGCGGCGAGGGCAGGGGGGCGGCGGCGCGACGCGCATCACGTAGCGGTGGCGGACCAGGTCCGTCGCTTCCGTATATTCAGCGCAAGATCGGCGTCTACGAAGTGCTGGACGAGGAAGGCCTGCAGCTCATCGAGCGCAATGCCGATACCGTACTCGAAGAAATCGGCATCGAGTTTCGCGACGATGCGGAAGCACTGGAACTCTGGAAGGAAGCCGGCGCCGATGTTAAGGGTCAGCGGGTGCATTTCCCGAAAGGGCTCTGCCGCGAACTCCTGAAGACAGCGCCAAAGGAATTCACCTGGCATGCACGCAACAGCGCCCGCAACGCTCAGGTCGGCGGCAAGGCAACGATCTTCGCGCCGGTCTATGGCCCGCCCTTCGTTCGCGATCTCGAAGGCAATCGCCGTTACGCGACGATCGAGGACTTCCGCAATTTCGTGAAGCTCGCCTATATGGCGCCGTCGATCCACTCGTCCGGTGGCACGGTCTGCGAGCCGGTGGACATCCCCGTCAACAAGCGCCATCTCGATATGGTCTACAGCCATATCAAGTATTCGGACAAACCGTTCATGGGTTCGGTGACCGCGCCGGAACGCGCCGAAGATACGATTGCCATGGCGAAGATCGTTTTCGGTGACCAGTTCGTCGAAAACAATTGCGTTACGCTGAACCTGATCAATGCCAATTCGCCGATGGTGTTCGACGAGACCATGCTCGGTGCATTGAAGGTCTACGCACGGCACAACCAGGCCTCCGTCGTCTCGCCCTTCATTCTCTCCGGCGCGATGAGCCCGGTGACGGTTGCCGGCACGCTGACGCAGATCCTGGCCGAAGTTCTGGCTGGCGCTTCCTTCACGCAGTTGATTCGCAAGGGATCGCCGGTGCTTTACGGCACCTTCGCCGCCTCCATCTCCATGCAGTCGGGCGCACCGACCTTCGGCACGCCGGAACCGTCGTTGGTATCCTACGGCTCAGCTCAGCTCGCCCGTCGTCTCGGCCTACCGTTCCGTACCGGCGGTTCGCTCTGCGCCTCCAAGGTGCCGGATGCGCAGGCGGCGCACGAATCGGCCAGCACGCTGAACATGACGCTGCTTGCCGGCACGAATTTCGTGCTGCATGCCGCTGGCTGGCTCGAAGGCGGTCTCGTCAGCTCCTACGAGAAGTTCATGATTGATCAGGATCAGCTCGGCATGATGCAGAAGATGGCCGAGGGCGTCGATCTCTCAGAAAACGGCCAGGCGCTGGACGCTATCCGCGAAGTTGGTCCCGGCAGTCACTATCTCGGCTGCGGCCATACGCAGGCCAACTTCCAGACCGCCTTCTACCGCTCGGCGCTGGCCGACAACAATTCCTTCGAGCAGTGGGAAATCGAAGGTCAGAAGCGCATTGAGGAACGCGCCAATGCGCTTTGCCGCTCCTGGCTCGACCATTACGAAGCACCGCCGCTCGATCCCGCGATCGATGAAGCGCTGCTGGCCTACATCCAGAAGCGCAAGGATTCGATGCCGGACGCTTTCACCTGAAGAGAGCCCGAAGCCGCCAGGGAGCAAGGCGGCGCAGTACGCGTCGCCGATCTAATTCAGAAAGAGGTCTGGCGGCCGCACTATCAATATAAGGGGCCGCGATGAGCGGCGGCTCCGTGATTGTCAGCGAACTCCGTGCGGCGCTTGCGCCGCACGGAGTTTTTATTCGCGGGATCATTTCCTTCGATGAAGGCGAGGGACCGCTACTGGCCGACGGGATGCCGGCGCGGAGCGTGATCCTGCTCGGCAATATCGGCGGCTCCATCTGGGAGCCGTTTTCCCGGTGGCGACAAGCGTCCGAAAATTCCGGCCATACCGATCCGTTAGATGAGTGGTCGAAGGCGATTATAAAGCCTCTTGCCTCGGCATTCGAAGCGACAGCCTATTTCCCCTCTGATCCGCCGTGGCAGCCGTTCCAGCGATGGGCAATGCAGGCGGAAGGTTTGAAGGCATCGCCGCTCGGCATCCTGATCCATCCGGATTATGGCTTATGGCACGGCTATCGCGGGGCACTCGGGTTTGCCGGCACGATCGAAGAGGATGGTCCAGGTAGGATCGCTGCGCATCCCTGCGATCATTGCGCCGAAAAGCCCTGCCTGACCGCCTGTCCCGTCGACGCTATCACATCGGTCGGTTTTGATGTTGCCGCCTGTCGGTCGCATCTTCAGACGGATGCAGGGAAAACCGGCTGCATGATCGGTGGCTGTCTGGCGCGCAATGCCTGTCCAGTGGGATCGGCTTATCGCTACTCGCCGGCGCAGCTTGCTTTTCACATGGCGGCACTTCGATCCTGAGAAGGAGAGGAATTTCCTTCTTTTGCCGCATTTTCGTTGCGCCCTTAAAGCTTGCGAAATTCGCTGCGGAGCCCAAGCGTTTGATTCGGTTGCTGACCATGCTTGCCATCCTCATCTGCGCCACCACGGCGTTTGCTGATGAGGCCTGCCGCAAGGTTCAGCATCTCGGCGACAGCTATACGGTCTGCACCTTCGATCCCGCCAAAGACGGTATCCGGCTTTATGAGAACGACCGTAGCGGCAAGCCCTACGGTTCGTTCCGGGCGCTGGAAAACGATCTCCGCCAGGACCGCATCCAAATCCGATTTGCGATGAACGGCGGCATGTACAGGGATGATCAGTCGCCGGTCGGCCTCTACATCGAAGAAGGCAAACAGCAGAGAGCGATCAACACCAACAAGGGCTGGGGCAATTTTCATCTGCTGCCGAATGGCGTCTTCTATATTGAGCAGGGCCGTGCCGGCATCATGGAGAGCAAGGCCTTCGTGGCCTCCGGCATCAAGCCGATCTACGCGACGCAATCCGGCCCGATGCTGGTGATCGACGGCAAGCTGCATCCGTCGTTCCTTGCCGACAGCACCAGTTTCAAGATTCGCAATGGCGTCGGCGTCTCCGCAGACGGCAAGGTCATCTTTGCCGTGTCGGACGGCGCCGTCCGCTTCCACGATTTTGCGACTCTGTTCCGTGACGATCTGCGCTGTGCTAATGCACTCTTCCTCGACGGCAGCATCTCCAGCCTCGATATACCGGAATGGCAGAGGCGGGATGAGCTATTCCCGCTCGGCCCGATCATCGCGGTGACGGAACTGCTGCCGGGCTGAGGAGTCTTAGACGAACTGTTCGATATAGGTGAGAATATCAAACAAACCGTCCTTCGGACCAGGATTGGGCGGAAAGTTCTGCGTGAAGCGAAGGAAAGCCCGTGGCTTGTCGGACCTATCGAGTTCGGGAGCTTCCCGGCTCAGACGTTCCCGGATCGATGGCGGCAGAAGATTGATCGTCGTGTCGTCGACGATCGGCTCGAGAATGACGGGTTCGCCGTTGAATGCGATCGCTTCCGTTGCGGCGGTCGCGATGCCGGCGAGCTTGCGAATCTGGTCGTAGGATTCCGGCGGCAGCGGCGAAGGGTGATAGGCCGCCATGCGATGATACATGATGTAGGCCTCGACCCAATTCTGCGCGTTGACGTGCAGGCGCATGGCGACCGCCTGGCGTTGCAACATGAATTGCGTGATGCGGTGCACCAGGGATGTCCGGTAATCGGCAGGAAGCCGGCCGTCGCGAAGGGCTTGCGAGGCAAGATATTCCAGGCCGCCTCTGTAGGTGTCCCATTGGAACATGCATTCCTTGTTGCCCTGCTGCAGGCGCGGGTCGTCGGAAACAGCCGTTACGCGTGCGAAGGGCTCCGGCATGAAGAGGATGTCGGCCTTGTCGAGCGCACGGGTCGTATAGAGAAACGCCCAGAAGATGAAGGGCGTCGGGCTGGAGATCGACTTGGCCAGAACATCACGTCGGATGATCATGAACTCGGGAAAGACGTGCCGCTCCAGAATGAATTCCAGCATCGAATGGAAATCGCCCTTCGCATGACGCGTCGGATAGGACAGGTGATAAAAGGGCTGCATGTCTCCGCCGCCGGGCCTTCCATCAACGAGCATCCACGGCGCCTGCACCATGCCGATCCTCTGGTCGTCCGCCATCAAGCGGATATACTCGACGACCTTTTCCGGAATGAGCAAGTCGTCATCTCCGAGGAAGACCGCGTATTGACCGCGGGCACGCTGCATGGCGAAGGCATAATTGCTGAGAAAACCGGAATTGCTTGCGCGGCGGTAGGCGCTGATTTCCGGGTGATGCGAGATGGATTGGACATAGGCCGCGGTGTTGTCCGTCGAGCAGTCATCGACGATCACGATCTCGAAGGGAATGTTTAGCCGGCGAAAAGAATCCAGGTGGAAGCTTACGTTGCGCTCAAGCATGAACTGACGATTGTAGGTCGGAACGCAGATCGAAAGGACGGGGGATTCAATAGAGGACATCGACTTCTCCAGGGCATCGGCGCGATTCGGAGCGCAAGCTTTGCCGTTCGATAGGAGAGATTGCTTTCGCGAGGCTGTCCTTGTCCGCCTTTGATCCTCTTTGACCGTGCGGAGCGGCTTCGATCCAATCAGAACAAACGATCAAAACATATCTCAGACAGCTTGACGCAAGCCATGGCTGGAATCCTGTGCGCAATAGGGTGGGGTCAAGGAAGGACTTTTTATGCAAATCAACTCGGGCTGGAATCTCGCTGTGTCCGGCGAACAACTGATGCCTTTTGGAGCGACGGAAGGATCGGTTGCTGCAGATCAGGCTCGTATCGCCGTTGATCTCGAAGTTCCGGTGACATGGTTTCCAATCGATCAGGACGGGGACCGCCATCGCTGGATGTTTGTGCGTCTGTGTTCCGTTCTTGCACAGCGTCCGGTGTCGGTGAACATGTCGCCTGTCATGTTTGGCGTCCATCATATGCCACGCAACGCCCGCCCAGGCGGCATTGTGATTTCGTACCATTCAGTGGGCGACGAACCGAATGTGTGGCGCATCAAGGAGACCCCTATTGCCGGATGGTATTCCTTCGATGCCAATGGTTTCTCAGGCTGGAGTTCGCTTGCGCGCTTTCCGCAGAACCATGCCGCCGCGATCGATAGCATGGACACTAACGTTGCGCGTCAGCGTATCGGGGCATTGCGCGACGAACTCCGCAAACGCAATTTGTCCAAATACAACCAGTCCTCGGAAGGTTTCGACGTCTCCCGCCCTTACGTCTATTTTCCGTTGCAGAAGGTCGACGACCCGGTCTCGGAATTCTGCCGGCTGAATACGCTTGAGGTTCTTTACCGCGCGGCCGAACTGGCGGATCAGACGGGTATTTTGCTGGTCGTGAAGCGTCACCCTCTTTGCGACAGCAATGTCGTTGGGCAAACGCTCGATGATCTGCGTCGGAAGTTCAAAAACGTTATCATCTCCAACGCCTCGATTCATCGCCATCTTGAAGGCTGCAATTGCGTTATCGTCGCCAATTCGGGCGTTGGAATGGAAGCGCTCCTCTATGGAAAGCCAGTTTTTTCCTTCGCGGCGAGCGAATATGAGTTGGCAACGACCGCGATCTCATCCCTCGACGAACTCAACCAGGCATTCTCAGCCGCCTTGCCGGTTGATGACGGTCGCGCGGCAAGGTTTCTCGCATATTATCTCGATCGCTGCTGCTTCTCGATCTACGATATGTCAACCATCGAGCGGTGCGTGGATCATGCGATTTCGAAGATTTCCCTCCCGACGGGAATCATGCCCCGCGACGACCGCAGAGAGCTCTTCCGCGCATACGGCCAGGTCGAGGACATGCGGCGCATGTTCAACCAGTCTCAGGCGGAACTTGCCAACGTGCAGAGAATCGCTCGCCAGGCAGTCGAGCTTGCCGACCGTCTGGCCGCTGAAAAGAATGAAGTTGTCCGCCCGGCCGGACAGGCCGCGAACGCCGACGTCATGCTGGAAACTGCAACCCAGGCTGCGATGATCCTGCATCAGGCTGCTCTTGTGGCAAGCATCGGCGAAATGGTCCGCGGAAATACCTCGCGCGAGGCGTTCATACGCTATGCGGAGCTTGCCGTGAAAATGCGTCAGAATCCGCAGGCCGCGGCGGCTATTGATGCCGAATTGCTGCAAAGTGGTTACGCATCGGGTTTGGATCCGAACCTCGCTAGCCGGAACATCACCGCGAATGACTATCAGCGCCTGCATGACACCGACAGAGGATATCAGGAAAACAATTGGCTGGTGGATCACTCCGATATCATCAGCATGGCTTCTCCGAGAGTGGTCGTAGAGGTTGGTTGCGGCAATGGCCGGTTTCTGCACGAGATCGCGCGCCGTGTAGAGACCGTCATCGGGCTCGATTGGGCGCGCTCGCCGCAGATGGGAGAACTTCCGGCCAACGTCATGTTCCGGACGATCAATGTTCTCGTCGACAACCTCCCACAGGGCGACATCTGCTGCTCGGCCGACGTTCTTGAACATTTCGAACCTCGCGTGCTGCCGCAACTCCTGCGCAAAATGCACGACAGTGCGCGAATCAACTATCACGTCATTGCCTGCTACGATGACGGACACAGCCATTGCGCAGTTCTCCACCCCGGACAATGGCTCGGTCTGTTTAAAAGCATCGATCCGGCCTATGAGCTTGCCGCTGTGGTAACACGGCCCTCTCGTCCCGATCGTATGGCTTGCGTCATCACAAACCTGAAACCGGCCCTGGACCGTTTTCCGAACCTCGGTCGCATAGTGGGTACCTGGGCGACCAATACGGGTCAGCAAGTGACATTTTTGAACGATTTCACTGTCCGTCTCGGCGGGCGCGTCGTCGCCACCTGGTTCCCGATGGCGGACGGATCCGCCGCCATGAACTGGACCAACTCGAAGATGATCGATTTGCTGCGGCCGGCTCAGGATGGCCAGGTTATGCAGATCAACAATCTGAACGGTGAAGCCTACGAGGTACGTCGCGTCAATTGAATGTCGTCCCGCCAGCGCAGCCGGACAAAATCAGACAGGCCGAGTAATAGGGGCAATTCATGACATCATTCGCAGCGAGTAACCTGCAAACTCTTACGCAGGCGGAGCGTGTGGCAATTGCCGCACAGTGGTCCGATGCTCCGCATTTGCAGGCAGAGATGCTTTCCGGCACATCCTGGCAATTGAGCGATCTGGACGGGCGGCAGTTGTTGCCGTTCCTTGTGCTTGCCCCCGAGGGACTAGTCGGGAATGCCCCTCACGGATCACTCGACCATTGGTACGTGGCCAACGGAAAACTTTGTATCCTCGATAGTCAAGGAATGCCAACGATCGTATTCACCGCGGCTCGCGTCGTGAATTCAGCGGTTGTGGCGCTTGCCGGTCATGCCGTCCTTGCCGGCGTCGAGGCCATCTACATTCTGAACCTTGTCGATCATCCGCCGCATCCGGTCGCGCCGACGCCACCTTACATGGAACGTCGGGCGAGATTCATCAAACAGCCGCCAGCGGGCGAACGTCGGGCAAATCTCGTTGTCGTTCGCGCCAACGGTTCATCGTTACACCCGCGCTGGTTCGAAGGGCTCGACGACAATACACGCACCTGGGATCTCTGCGTAAGCTGGTACGGAAACGAAATTCCCGAGACCTCGGTGTCGCCGGAATATCTGACCCATGCTCCGAACCAGCGGAAGTTCAAGCCGATCTTCGATCTGTTTTATGACGATAGTCCGCTTTGGAACTACGATCGCATCTGGTTGCCCGACGACGATCTGTTGTGCAGCGGACCGGATTTGAACAAGATGTTCCATCTGTCGCGCAAATACGGGCTCGATCTGGCTCAGCCATCGCTTCGCCAGGAGCCTGGCTGCCACATCAATCATCCGATAACCGCGCAGCGCCAAGGCGGAGAGGTTCGTTTCGAACCCTTCGTCGAGATCATGTGCCCGCTCTTTTCGCGACGCGCGCTCCGCATCTGCATCGGCAGCATCAAGGATGCGGTTTCGGGCTATGGCCTGGACCATTTGTGGCCTTCATTCCTCGGCCGGCCTGCTGCGCGCATGGGCGTCATCGACGGAGTCGGCATTGTTCACACGAGGCCTATCGGCGCGAGCTATGACGTGCGCTCCGCAATTGCCGAGCAAGCGGCGCTTTGGAACAGCTATGGGTTTACCTACACGAGAATTCCAGGCGTGAACTGATGGGCCTGCTTGCATGGCCCCATGTCGTAGGCACTGCCAGGCCAGCAAGCTGATCACTCTCCCAATCCCGAGGACCTGAAAGTTTCATGATCGATTTTTCCAACGTTGACCTGCTGATCGTCGGCGCAGGTTTTTATGGCGCGACGATTGCCGAGCGGGTTGCAAACGAACTGCAAAAGAATGTCCTGCTGATCGATCGCCGCAGTCATATCGGCGGCAATGCCTATAGCGAATTCGACGGGGAGACCGGAATTGAGGTCCACCGTTATGGCGCGCATCTTTTCCACACGCCGAACGAAACGGTCTGGACCTATCTGAACAGGTTCACGGGATTTACCGACTACAAGCACCGGGTCTATTCGACCTATCGGGATCAGGTCTATTCGATGCCGATCAATCTCGGCACTATCTCGCAGTTTTTCAACCGGCGTCTTTCTCCGGCGGAAGCGCGGACGCTGATCGCGGACCAGGCTGCCGAGATGGCCGGGCGCAATCCAGCCAACCTGGAAGAAAAGGCGATTTCCCTGATCGGCCGGCCCTTATACGAGGCGTTCATCCGCGGCTATACCGCAAAGCAGTGGCAGACAGACCCCCGCGATCTGCCCGAGCATATCATCACCCGGCTCCCCGTCCGCTACACGTTCGATAACCGATATTTTAATGACAAATATGAGGGTTTGCCGGTCGACGGATATACGGCGATCTTCGAGCGGATGCTGAAGCACCCCAAGATCAATATCGCCCTCGGCGTCGATTTCTTTTCGCTGAAATCCTCGCTGCCGCCGGGCCTGCCGATTATCTATACGGGTCCGATCGATCGGTATTTCGACTATTCGGAAGGGGAATTGGGCTGGCGCACGATCGATTTCGAAAAGGAGACCATCAATACCGGCGATTTCCAGGGCATGGCCGTCATGAACTATGCCGACGAGGCGGTCCCCTATACGCGCATCCTGGAGTTCCGCCACTTCAATCCCGAAAGAAGCTATCAGAGCGAAAAGACCGTCATCGTAAGGGAATATTCGCGCTCAGCGCAGCGGAAGGACGAGCCCTATTATCCGATCGACACCCGGCAGGACAAGGATGTCTTCCTGCGGTATCGGGCGCGCGCGGAAGCGGAAGTCAACGTCCATTTCGGAGGACGGCTCGGTACCTACCGATATCTCGACATGCACCAGGCAATCGGTGCGGCCCTGAAGGCGTTCGAGAGCCGCGTCGTGCCGCATTTCACCGAGGGACAAGCCATTGGTGGTGAGAAATAAGCTTTGCTGAGGTCGGAAGATCGGGATGCGCATCGTCTTCGGACGATGCCGTCATTCGAGATGTGGGCGGGATGACCATTCAAAGGACATCCCGCCCGATTGCTTTTATCCTCGGCGACGGCGCTCGCGCACCGGAGCGGCCCCGCCTTCATTGGCAGTCTTGTTGCGCAGCGGGCCGATCCGATCGATGATCGTTTCCAGCGTCGGGCGCGGGCCAGGCGTGTAAGTGTCGAGCGCTTCGCGCATGGCGGCGAGGTGGCCGCAGGAGGTGCCGCAGCAGCCGCCGATGATCTTGGCGCCGGCGTCGCGGGCAAGGCGGGCGTAGTCGGCCATCAGCGGCGGCGTGCCGGAATAATGAATCTCGGCACCGCGATATTCCGGAATGCCACAGTTGCCCTTGACGATCACGATCGAAGCCGGATCGGCATCAGTCATGTCGAGCAGGCTCGAGAGGATATCCGATGCGCCGACGCCGCAATTGGCGCCAACGGCAAGCGGACCTTCGCCGACATCCTTGGCAACACCGTGAATGTCTCTCGGATGCAGGCCCATCATCGTCTTGCCGGCGGTATCGAAGGAACCGGTATAGGTGTAGGGCAGGCCAACCTTGACGGCGGCTTCCGCGGCAGCGCGGATTTCTTCCGGCGACGACATGGTCTCGATCCAGGCGACATCGACGCCGCCGGCTTTCAGGCCTTCGATCTGCTCGGCGAAAGCGGCAACAGCGTCCTCATAGGTCAGCGCGCCAAGCGGCATCAGCAATTCGCCGGTCGGGCCGACGGAGCCGGCGACAATCACTTTGCGGCCAGCCTTGTCGGCGACGGCGCGGGCAATCTCGGCAGCTTGCTTGTTCAAGCTGTGAACGCGGTCCTGCGCGTGGTGCAGCTTCAGCCGGTGGCGGGTGCCGCCGAAGGTGTTGGTGAGAATGATGTCGGCGCCGGCATCGACGAAATCCTGATGCAGCTTGATGATGCGATCGGGATGCTGTTCGATCCAGAGTTCCGGCGCTTCGCCGGCCTCCAGGCCCATGGCGAAAAGATTGGTACCGGTCGCGCCATCAGCGAGCAGCACGCCCTTTTCGGCAAGAAGATCGGTCAAGGGATTGGCTGTGACGGTCATGGCGTCTCCTCAAATGTCAGATAAACCGGATTGAAATGCAGATATAAACATTTCTTTATATGAGTACAATCCCGCATAAAGGCAGAGGTTGCTCGATAAAAGAAAAAAAGCGCCCAGGGTAGGGTGGGTCAACCCCTAACCGAAATGTGGAATTCAACCAGATACTGGCGCCGAATCTTCGTGAAACATTCTGCGCACTCACCTGTCGCTTGGTGTTTTTGCGACAAGAAGGGAACTGCAATATGGAATTGATTATTGAGATTGGGACTATAAAAGATGTTGAACCATGGGCGCAGCTTCGCGTTGCGCTATGGCCACATCACTCTCTTGAAGATCATCGCGCTGAGTTGGGCCGCGCGTTTCTTTCAGAAAGTGGAGAAGCCATCGCGTTCATCGCTCGAAATGCTGCGAACGAAGCTGTCGGTTTTGCTGAAGCCAGTTTGCGACATGATTATGTAAATGGATGCAGCAGCTCGCCCGTTCTATTCCTCGAAGGGATTTATGTCCGGCCCGTTGACAGGCGAAAGGGTATCGTTCGATCGCTTTGCAATGCCGTTGCCGATTGGGGGAAGTCGCTTGGGTGTGTTGAGTTTGGCTCAGACGCGCTGCTTGAGAATTCAACCAGCCATGCGCTCCATACGGCTTTAGGATTTGAGGAGACACAGCGCGTCGTGTTCTTCCGAAAGCCACTGTAGGCCGGTGTCGCCTATTTATGAGGATGGATTGTCGCGAAACTCACTCGCAAAAGTTGGGGTTTCGCGACAGATATTTGTTACAGAAAGCATTCCACATTTCAGTTAGGGGGTGGCGGGCAGGGCGCTTTCTGTATTGCGGTGGGGTGTGTTTTAGGCGGCCGCCATCTCCGCCGTTTCATGCGTCGTCGGCGTCACCATTGCGGCAATGATACCTTGCAGGTCGATCGCGCCGATCGGCCGGCCGGCGGCATCGGTGATGACGGCAGCGGTCTGTCCGCCGTCGGTCATCTGTTTTGCCGCGATTTCCAGCGTCATGTCGCCGGATATGCGCATTCCGTGCGGCTCGCCGGCAATCGGCTTCATGATCGTCTGAGCCTGAATGACGCGGCCGCGGTTCACTTCCTTGACGAAGGCGGTGATGTAGTCGTCGGCGGGTTTCAACACGATTTCCTGGCCGCTGCCCTGCTGCACGACCTTGCCGTCGCGCAGGATGGCAATTTTATCGCCGAGACGCAGTGCTTCGTCGAGATCGTGGGTGATGAAGACGACGGTTTTCTTCAACTCCTTTTGCAGATCGAGAAGCACGGTCTGCATGTCGACCCGGATCAACGGGTCGAGCGCCGAATAGGCCTCGTCCATCAGCAGAATATCGGCATCGTTGGTGAGCGCGCGCGCAAGGCCGACGCGCTGCTGCATGCCGCCGGAAAGCTGGTTCGGATAGTGGTTCTCGAACCCCTTCAGGCCGACACGCTCGATCCAGTATCGGCCTTTCTTCTGGCTTTCGGTCCGGGCCACGCCCTGGATGTCCAGGCCGTAGACGGTGTTTTCCATCACCGTACGGTGTGGCAGCAGAGCGAATTTCTGGAACACCATCGCCGTCTTGTGGCGACGAAACTCGCGCAGCGCGTTTTCGCCCATATTGCAGATATCGACCCCGTCATACAGCACTTCGCCGGCGGTCGGCTCGATGAGCCTGTTGATGTGGCGGATCAGTGTCGACTTGCCTGAACCCGATAGACCCATGACCACAGTGATGGCGCCGGCCGGCATGTCGATGTTGATATCCTGCAGGCCGAGGACATGGCCATGCGTCTCGTTGAGCTCGGCCTTGCCGATGCCGTTTTTCACGGCATCAACATAGTCGCGCCCGCGCTGGCCGAAGATCTTGTAGAGATTTTTGATCTGGATCGCGTGACTAGCCATGGATGACCTCCGAGTGCTTCTGGAGCCGTCTGCCATAGGCCTGGCTCGTGCGGTCGAAAATAATGGCGATCGCGACCAGGGCGAAGCCGTTGAGGAAACCGACAGTAAAGAACTGGTTGTTGATCGCCTGCAGCGTGTTCTTGCCGAGCCCACCGACGCCGACCATCGAGGCGACGACGACCATGGCGAGCGACATCATGATGGTCTGATTGATGCCGGCCATGATGGTGGGCAGCGCCAGCGGGATCTGCACATTGAACAGCTTCTGGCTATGCGACGAGCCGAAGGCGTCGGCCGCCTCCAGCACTTCCTTGTCAACGAGGCGGATGCCGAGATTGGTGAGCCGGATCATCGGCGGAATGGCATAAATCACAACGGCGATAAGGCCAGGGACTTTGCCGATGCCGAAAATCACGACGACGGGAATGAGATAGACGAAGCTCGGCATCGTCTGCATCACGTCGAGAATGGGATTGATGATCGATTGCAGCCGGTCGGAACGCGCCATCAGTATGCCGATCGGGAGGCCGATGACGATGGCGATGAGGGTGCAGACGGTCACCATGGCGAGCGTCACCATCGTATCGCCCCACAGGCCGCAGACACCAATCAGGATCATGGAAATGGCGGTACCGGCTACGATCTTGAGATTGCGGCTGGCGGCATAGACGACGGCCATCATGACGAGGAGTATGATGAACCAGGGCGTATTGGTGAAAAGCCATTCCAGATAGTTCAGAAACCATTGCAGCGGCTGAACCACGGCGTCGATGACATTGCCGTAGGCACGCACTATTCCCCTGAAGCCATCATCGATGTTCTTGCGCGCGGCGCGAATGAGGCTGTCGTCGATCGCCGGAAAATTACACAGAACATCCGGCAAAAAACTGCATTGAATAGCCATGAATTTCCCCTTTTTGTCCGGTTTTTGCCAGACTATGCGTGTGGCCCTCACGCGTGGCTGGTAGGCAGCACTGCGACCGGTTCGTCAGGCTGCTTTGTTTTAAACCATTTGCAGGCGCCATTCTTCGCTTGTTGCGACCTAAGGCCGCGGTGCTTCGTCGGTATGGGCGTCAAGACAGCGGCTGCGAATGCGGAACTGGCGGCTTGCCCGCCGTCAGTTCCGTCGCCTCATATCAAAGTGAGGCCTTGACCTTGGCGGCTACGTCCGGAGAAACCCACTTGGTCCACATGTCGGGGTAGGTCTTCAGGAAGTATTTTGCGCCGTCTTCGTTCGTACCCTGATTTTCGGTCATCCAGGCCAGAACCTTGCCGACCGTGCCGTTGTCCCATTTGCGCGTCTTGACGTAGTCCATGGCAACGCTCGCCTTGGAGGCGAAAGACTTGGTTACGACGGTATAGACGTCAGAAATCGGATAGGAATTGACTTTCGGATTGGCGCAATCCTGCTGCGAGGTGCACGCGTCCCATTCCTTCTTGTCATGCGGCACGTTGAAGCTCAGGCGAACCATGTCGTATTTGCCGAGGATGGCGGTCGGAGCCCAATAGTAGCCGAGCCAGCCAATCTTCTTTTCGAAGGCATTGGCAATCGAGCCGTCGAGCCCGGCAGCCGAACCCGTGTCCACCAGCGTGAAGCCGAGCTTCTCGGCGCCGAGCGCCTTATAGAGGTTGGCCGTGGAAATCTGGCAGTTCCAGCCCGATGGGCAATTGTAGACCGCGCCCTTCGAAGAATCCTCCGGAGCGGGGAAAAGCTCTGGATGCTTCAGCGCGTCCTGAACGGTCTTGATATCCGGGTGAGCGTCGGCGAGAAATTTCGGAATCCACCAGCCTTCGACGCCGCCGTCGCTGAGCAGGGGGGCTGCCTCGATCAGGCGGCCCTCGGAAACGGCCTTGTCGAGCGCGGTGCGCACGGCATTGACCCAGAGTTCGGGCGCGACGTCGGGCTCGCCCTTTTCGTCCATGGAAGCGAATGTTGGCTGCGTATCGCCGGTGACCAGCGTCACGTTGCAGCCATAGCCGTTCTGCAGGATGATCTTATCGACCTGTGCGGCGACGCCGGCGGATGCCCAGTTCATTTCGGCGATCGATACGTCGCCGCATTCCGCAGCCTGTGCCGAGCCAGCCAAGGCATAGGCACCAAATGCGAAGATGGCGGAAGCGATGAGCTTCTTCATTGGATAATGTCTCCCAGTTCTTGTTAAGTTACCGGAATCGACACCAGCAGATAGGATGCCTTGCCGATCCCCGTCAGCGTGGTCGCACCACACCGTTCACCCGCCGCTGACGACGTCTGCCCGGTCCCCTGTTTTGCTGCCGTGCGTTTTCTCTTTATGCGGCTACGGAACCTCTCGCAGCCGCGCTTTTTGCATCGACAGGATGCAGCCTAAGGGTTTGAAGGAAGAAATCAACCTGCAGCCGGTTCTATGGACTTACCACACCTTGTCGAAAAGCTTATATAAGCGCTTGCTTTAGCCTATTTTCTGCTATGCATGGCTGTAAAATGGGCATGGAAGATGCAGGATCACGCGCTGTAAGCTGGTGAAGATTGATGATCGCTGAAATCCGCGTCCGGCAAAGACCTTTTTTATTCCATTCGCGCCTTTTCAGGCTCCTTGAGACAAGCCGAAAAAAATTCGAAAAATTTCCGGATTCACTCTTATTTAAGCCCTTAATAACCCTCCAGTAACGATGTCCGGCTATCAATCAGAACGCGGCGGGGGACATTCCTGCCTCTCCGGATCAGGTAGTGCGTACCGGAGGAAGCGAGCCTTGCAGTGTGAGATGCAAGCGAGCCGGCGTTTTTGGCAAACCGCGTCGATCCCCGAGATCGCGCGGTTTTCGCGTTTTGGGCTTCAGCTAACGGAATTTGCTGGAATCGATATAAGATGTCGCTCGTAAGCGGACGAATGCGATCATTTGCACGCATTTGAATGGCGGAAACAACAAAGCCGCCTATGCGGTCGCATGGCGGCTTGATGTGTGGCGGGCTGGCTGCCTTGACGGCCAATCAGCCGGCGCTATAGGTGCGGATGAGGCCAATCAGGCCGAAGCGGGTATCGAGCTGCTGCAGGCGATTGTCGGGGCGGCGCGACGGCAGCTTGGAGTTCCAGGCGATCTGAATGGAATTCTTGTTTTTGAAGATGAAGAGCATCGGGGTTTCCTCGTGCCGGATCGACCGGCTTTCGTTGTTCGAATTGGCGATGGAGATAATCCTCTTCGGCATCGGGAACAATGGATGAAGTCGTCATGCGTTGTCGCAAATAGAGCATTTTTGGGAGTGGTGCGTTTTTGCCTCAGATACCCGGCGTTTCGCTGTTAATCTTCGCGGCGGATTCAAGGCAAAATCCAAGGTTTTCAGGCGTAGTGCCATATCGGAGCAATGAGGGATGACGAAGGCAATCATGCTGCAGGGGACCGGCTCCGATGTCGGAAAAACGGTATTGGTCGCCGGACTCTGCCGGCTGTTTGCCAACAGGGGCGTCCGGGTGCGTCCGTTCAAGCCTCAGAACATGTCGAACAACGCTGCGGTGGCCGAAGACGGCGGCGAGATCGGCCGGGCGCAGTGGCTGCAATCGTTGGCCGCGCGCGTGCCGTCGTCGGTGCATATGAATCCGGTGCTGTTGAAGCCGCAATCGGAAACCGGCAGCCAGATCATCGTCCAGGGCAAGGTCTGGGGACAGGCGAAGGGCCGGGATTATCAAGCGCTCAAACCGCAACTGCTCGGCGCTGTCCTGGAAAGCTTTGCGACTATGCGCGCCGGAACCGATCTGGTGATCGTCGAGGGTGCCGGTTCGCCGGCCGAGATCAACCTCAGGCAGGGCGATATCGCCAATATGGGTTTTGCCACCCGCGCCAATGTCCCCGTCGTGCTGGTCGGCGATATCGACCGGGGTGGCGTGATCGCGTCGCTGGTGGGCACCCATCATATCCTGCCCGAGGAAGACCGGCGGATGATCCGCGGCTATCTGATCAACAAGTTTCGCGGCGATATCTCGCTGTTCGGCGAAGGTGTGGATGCCATCGGAGGCTTTACCGGCTGGCCCTGTTACGGCGTCGTGCCCTGGCTGAAGGCAGCAGGCCGGTTGCCGGCGGAGGATTCGGTCGTGTTGGAACGGCTTGCGCGAGGCTCTGACGGCGCATTGAAGGTCGCCGTGCCGGTCCTGTCGCGCATCGCCAATTTCGACGATCTGGATCCGCTGCGCGCCGAGCCGGATGTCGATCTGGTCTTCGTTCGCTCCGGTGAGCGGTTGCCCGCGGATGCGGGGCTCGTGGTCCTGCCAGGCTCGAAGTCGACCATCGGCGATCTCATGGACCTGCGGGCGCAGGGCTGGGATCGGGATATAGCTGATCATGTCCGCCGTGGCGGCCGCGTCATCGGCATTTGCGGCGGCTACCAGATGCTCGGCCGCATGGTGCACGATCCGCTCGGCATAGAGGGATCGGTAACGGCGACGCCGGGGCTCGGCCTGCTGGATGTCGAGACCGAGATGGCGCCGGAAAAGACCCTGCGCAACAGCGTAGCTTTTTCCAGAGAATACGACGCGCCGCTCTCGGGCTATGAGATCCATCTCGGCGTGACGCGCGGCGTCGATTGCGACCGGCCCTCGACCATGATCGACGGCCGGCCCGATGGCGCGCTCTCCAGCGATGGCTTGATCATGGGCACCTATCTGCACGGGCTTTTCACCAGCGATGCTTATCGGGCAAAGCTGCTGGCAAGCTTCGGCCTGACCGGCGAGCGGACGGACTACCGCGCCGGCGTCGAGGCCGCTCTGGACGAGGTCGCGACAGAGCTGGAAGCTGTCCTCGACCCTGCGTGGCTCGATAGCCTGGTGCAGTAGATTTGAGCTTTGATCAATTCACGGCAAATACAGGTGGCAACAGATTGGCGCGCGCCGAATAATGGCTCTGTCCAGCCAAATGAAATGCGATGAATACTGATGCGATAATGGCGCAGGCTATGATGGCAATTCCGGCAGAAGGGAATTTCGCGTCATGGTCAACTTTTCGCGCCATGGACTGATCATCGACGATGGGAAGAGGTCTTGCACTGAACGGTGTCGATGTTCGAGGCAAGGAAAACGTCAACTCCTCTTCGAGCCGTGCGCAATCGGGACGACCATCTGTCTTCTTAAGTCTGAATTGCACGACAGTACCCATTTCTGCGCCGTCTCTTTCAATCCCTCAAAATGATATCTTAGACCGGAGCCGACCGCCTTGAAATAAGCAGTTGCGTCGCAGATCAATTTTTGAGGAATGGGCCGCCTGGCATCTGGGATGTAATACCGAGGCTCAATGATGTTGACTCAACGGATTCCGTTTTTGGTCAAATCATGATTCAACATGGCGGAAGGAGATTTCGCCATGGGAACAGCACTGAAGATCCGCGAGGACTATACGGCTGATGAATTGCGTCGGCTGGCGAGGCAGAGCCGGGATGCAGATTGGTCCCGCCGGTTGCTTGCCTTGTCGGTCATTTACGAGGGCGGTTCGCGGAGCCAGGCGGCGTCGATTGGCGGGGTGGGTTTGCAGATCATCCGCGATTGGGTTGAGCGTTTCAATCTGCACGGTCCTGATGGTCTGAAGACAGGCAAGGCGACGGGGCGGGAGCCCTTGCTCGATGACAAGCAGCGCAAGGCGCTTGCCGAGGCGGTCGAGAAAGGTCCTGTTCCCTATCTCGATGGCGTCGTGCGCTGGAGGCTCGTTGATCTGGTGCAATGGCTTTGGCAGGAGCATCGTGTCTTGGTGAGCCGCCAGACGCTGGGGCGCGAGTTGAATGCCATGGGCTATCGCAAACTCACCGCACGTCCCAAGCACCATGCACAAGACCCGCAAGCGATCGAGGAATTTAAAAAAACTTCCCCGCCGCAGTGGCGGAAATCGCTGCCGGAGCCGCTAAAGGAAAACGAATAGAAATCTGGTTCCAGGACGAAGCCCGCATCGGCCAGAAGAACAAGATCACCCGTCGCTGGGCCAAGCGCGGAACACGGCCCTCAGCGCCGCACGACCAGCGCACGAGATCGGCCTATATCTTCGGTGCGATTTGCCCGAAGCTCGGCAAGGCCGCCGCACTCGTCATGCCGTGGTGCGACACCTATGCCATGAACCAGCATCTGATGGAAATCTCCCGCCATGTCGCCGAAGACGCCCACGCTATCCTCATCATGGATCAGGCGGGCTGGCACATGTCCAACAATCTCACCGTGCCCGAAAACGTCACCATCTTGCCGCTGCCGCCAAAGTCGCCCGAACTCAACCCGGTTGAAAACCTCTGGCAGTTCATGCGCGAAAACTGGCTCTCCAACCGCGTCTTCAAATCTTACGAGGACATCGTCGATCACTGCTGCGATGCTTGGCACAAGCTCCAACGCCAGCCTTGGCGCGTCATGTCAATCGGCCACAGAAAATGGGCCGATGAGTTCTAATCATTGAGCGTTGGTATAAAAACCTGACGCGCGAGTTTTCCGGCGATACTGACCCGAGAAAACCTGATGCCGGGCTACTCGTTATCCTCACCCACGTCGTCGGAGTACTGCTCCCGGACCACGATCTTTTCGGGGCGTGCGCCATCGCGTGGAACAAGCACTGTTACGGTGCAACGGTCTTCATGCGGTCTCATTGACAGGAGGCGGCCTTTTGTCTTCGACAGAACCCGCTCGACTATATGGCTGCAATCGGAAATCCGCTCCGCAATAAATGTCGGCTGAGGACGATCAAAGGAAATATCACCCGCCAGTGCGACGCCAAGCACTACTACTGAAATCACCATCGGATCTATCAAAGCGCCCACAGAGCATACATCTAACCGATGTTTTCACGATTAGAAACCCCGCGGCCGGCTACCGGGGCGGCAAAAAGTGCGCCAGGCTATTGCTACAGATATACTTCCCAACACTTATGAATTTACCGGAGGAGGGGCTTTAAGTTGGACGGGATGTAGCGTGTGGTCGAGTACTTCGATTTGAAAGCATTATGGACGTCTAATTCGCAATTACCATTAGTATTCCACCAATAAGCACGCCGAGAGACACGCCGAGTATTTTTATTACCATTCTTTCAATTCGAATCTGTCGATCAGGTAAGATCAACAACAGTGATTCGCTTGCCGTGGCCATCAGAATGCATAGCAATGCAATGACTCGACGGTCGGTAGGATAGGCCACCACAAACAACAGGCCCATGAATGCAAAAAGAAAAACGCTCTTGATATTCGCTGCTGCAACGATGTGTTGCTTCAAGCCAACAGGAACGACTGTGCCGAGCAGTATCAAGCCGAGTGTAGTCCAGGCAAGGACTTGAGCAACAAGAGTGGATTCCATGTAAAATCATACCAACAGGCGAGGAGTTTTCAAGGGCACCACGGCAGCAAGATAGTATGATATGGCTGCAAAGCTCTCGCGGCAGGATTCCGCACGGCGTCGGTGTAACCAACATCTCGTTCGGAGAGCTGCGCGAGTTTACAGGTGGACTTAAAGCTCGCCCGAGACCTCGCGGCGGCGGCGGTCGAGTTCTTCGCTGTAGCGGCGCAGCGTATAGCTTTCGGTGAGCAGGCCGATGACCTTGCGCTCGATCAGGTCGTTGACTACCACCAGCGCTTCGCTTTCGGTCTGGTCAAACAGGGCTGCGGCCTGCTTGGCATTCATCTGCGGCTGCAGGAAGTCGTTGCGATGGCGGATGAAGTCCGCAAGGCCGTGTTCTTCATCGTCCTTCTCGACCGGGCTCGCATAGATGTCGGGCATCAGCACCATGCCGGCATATTTCTCGTCCTTGTCGATAAGAATGACGCGCTGCGCCGAGCCGATCGGAAAACGGTGGCGAAACTCCTCAATGCTCATGTCGACGGGTGCCGTGTGCACGTCCGGACGCATCATACGGTTAACCGTCAGGTTGCGGATCCAGCCGACGTCATGGGCGCTGCGAATGCTTTCGCCGCGCAGATGGAAGCGCCATGTGGCAAAGGAGTAGCCGAAGGTGGTGCGCACGACCAGGGACGAGGTGATGACTGCAGCGAGTACCAGGGCGGTGATCGGAAAGTCGCCGGTGATCTCCAGCGCCAGGAAGGTCATGGTCAAGGGGCCGCCGATGATGGCGACGGCAAGCGAACTCATGCCGACCACGGCGTAGACGGCCGGCGTCAGCGTTGCGTGATCGAAATAGGGACCGCAGTAAGCGAAAATCTTGCCAAGCAGCCCGCCCATGAACAGAGAGGCGAAGAACAAGCCGCCCCTGAAGCCTGAACCGATCGACACGGCAGAGGCCAATGATTTCAGGACGAAAAGCCCGGTCAGTGCGCCAAGGGTCACATTCGTCGACAGGTTGAGATGCAGTGCGCCGTGGCCGGCGGACAGAATCTGCGGCGAGATCAGCGCCAACAGGCCGACAACGACGCCGCCGAGCGCGGGGCGGAATGGAGGCGCGATGGAGCTCTTGCGTGCAAATTCTTCAACCCATGCGACGCCTTGCATGATCAGGATGCCTATACCGGCACAGAAGGCACCGAGCAGGATGGCCGGAAGATAGTCGGCAGGGACGATCGCGCCGAAATGATCGATGTCGATGGCGAAGTCGTCGCCGGCGAGCAGTCTTGCGATCATCGTCGATATCAGCGCTGAGACGACGACAGGTGTCAGCGTGAGGATGGAATAGCTGCCGATGATAAGCTCGAAGGCGTAGAAGGCACCGGTCAGCGGCGCGTTGAATGCGGCGGCGATGGCCCCGGCAGCGCCGCAGCCGACGAGCATGCGCAGGTCCGCACGGCGCATCTGCATCTTGTAACCGAATTTCGACGCGATGCCGGCGGCAAGCTGCGTGTAGCCCGCCTCAAGCCCGACCGAAGCGCCGAATCCGTTCGAGATGAGGTTCTGCACCGCGACGAGGATACTGTCGGTGAGCGACATGCGGCCGCCGTGCAGCGCATTGGCTTCGATCGGGTCGACCATCGGCTTCTTGCGCGTGCGTGACAATACATAGAGCAGGATGCCAAGGATGATGCCGCCGGCTATGGGCGCGATCAGCAGCACCGACTTATCGGGTATCGCCACCGCCGCAGAACTGAGGCGCTCATAGTCGGTTATGCCATAGATAACGCTGTGAAGTTTGCGTGAGATGAAGCTCATCGCCGTCACGGCGCAACCGGAGGCTATTCCCGCCAGCGCGCCGGCGAAAACAAGTCCCAGTTCGCCACGACGCAGCAATGCCCTGAAGCGACCGAGATCGAATAGAGCCGAGATGACGCCGAGGCGGCGCGGTTGGAATTTCTGCAACATCGGGAACAGACGACAGTTTTGCGCTCAAAGCTATATGCTTGGCTTCTATAAACTCCTAACATCAAAGAAATACGGCAAAAAAAGCAGCGCAGGCTGCGATTTTTATGCGATATTTCGCCATTGGGACAGCCAATGTCGTACCGATCCGCCTTGATTGACTTGCCGAGGCCGAAAGCCTAATCATTGCGGCATAACGAATGGTTCCTGAGCGGCGATCTGCCGCATGGGATGAAAAGGGAATGTGAAGGGGCGGACCCAATTCGGGCGCTCTCATCACAGCCGACCCCGCGACTGTAGAGCGGTCAGGGTCTTTCATTCGGTTCCGGGCGTATTTCGCTGACGGTCCGCATGGTGCGGGCGGGCGAGAGCAGCTTAGAGCCGGAAAAGCCACTGGCGTGGCGTCATGATCAACCAGGGCTGGACGCCTCTAAATCTACGAATCGTCCGTCTTTTCATGATGTATGCCGGGAAGGCGAGAAAGATCCGCTGGTGCAGGATCGAGGGCGACCGGTTTCGGTCCGCCCCCGCTTATTGCGCCTCATCCGCGAGCCAGGAGACCTGCCATACGTGCCGGGCGCAAGGCCCACCCCAGAGACGGAAGTCTCGGCTGCCAGCACGGAGGTTGTCATGGCGCGAAATAAGTTCTTGGCGTGCAGGCGCCTGTTTTCGGAACGGGGATAGTTCATGACATCCCCATCGTCCCACGCCGTTTTCGTTCTCGGCGGCGCACGCTCCGGCAAATCCCGATTCGCCGAATCGCTGGTCTCGGACACTAGCCTTGCTCGCCATTATGTCGCGACGGGCCAGGCTTGGGACGATGAAATGCGTGATCGCATCGCACAGCATCGCGCTGATCGGGGCGATCTCCTCTGGACGACGCATGAGGAGCCGCTCGATCTGACGGCCCGGCTGGCGGCGATCGACGGCGAAGACCGCGCTGTTCTCGTTGATTGCCTGACGCTCTGGGTCACCAATCTGATGATGGCCGAGCGCAACATTCCGGCGGAATTTTCCGCTCTCACCGAATTTCTACCGGGCGCCAGGTCGCGCCTTTTCCTCGTTTCTAATGAGGTCGGGCTTGGCATCGTGCCCGAGAACCGTATGGCGCGCGAGTTTCGCGATCATGCTGGCCGATTGCACCAGATGATCGCGGCGACGAGCGCCGAAGTCTATTTTATCGCGGCGGGATTGCCGCTGAAAATGAAGGGTTGATCCGAATGAACCAGGAAAAAATTCCCGCCACCGTCATCACCGGCTTCCTTGGCGCCGGCAAGACGACGATGATCCGCAACCTCTTGCAGAACGCCGGCGGTAAGAAGATCGCTTTGATCATCAACGAGTTCGGCGATCTGGGCGTCGACGGCGACGTGCTGAAGGGTTGCGGCGCGGAGAACTGCACCGAGGACGACATTATCGAGCTGACCAATGGCTGCATCTGCTGCACCGTCGCGGACGATTTCATTCCCACCATGACCAAGCTTTTGGAGCGTGAAGCGCGTCCCGACCATATCGTTATCGAGACCTCGGGTCTTGCTCTGCCGCAGCCGCTGGTCGCTGCCTTCAACTGGCCGGATATCCGCACCCAGGTCACCGTCGACGGCGTCATCACCGTGGTTGACAGCGCCGCTGTCGCCGCCGGTCGTTTTGCCGATGACCATGATGCCGTCGAAGCCCGCCGTGTCGAGGACGAAACGCTCGATCACGAAAGCCCGATCGAGGAGCTGTTCGAGGATCAATTGACCTGCGCCGATCTCATCGTTCTCAACAAGACCGACCTGATCGACGTCGCAGGCCTTGGCCGCGTCCGTACCGAAGTCGCCTCCCGCACCGCCCGCAAGCCGACGATCATCGAAGCGAAAAACGGTGAGGTCCCGACCGCCATCCTCCTTGGCCTCGGCATCGGCACCGAAGGCGATATCGCTAACCGCAAATCGCATCATGAGCTGGAGCACGAGGACGGCGCCCCGCATGATCACGACGAATTCGACAGCTTCGTCGTCGATCTCGGCCCGATCGCTGATCCCGCTCTGTTTATCGAGAAGCTGAAGGGCGTGATTGCGGAACATGATGTCCTGCGTCTCAAGGGTTTCGTCGATGTGCCAGGCAAGCCGATGCGCCTGCAGATCCAGGCCGTCGGCAGCCGCATCGACCATTATTTCGACCGCGCGTGGACGCCAGGCGAAGAGCGTCAGACCCGGCTTGTGGTGATTGGGCTGCATGAGATGGATGAAGGGGTTGTGCGCAAGGCGATAGAAACGTTGGCCTAAGGCGAAGCCATGCATCTCCTCCTAGCTCAAAAAGGTACCATCAGCGACGGCGAGGAGGCGATCGATCTCGGTCAGTCGCCGGGCGATATCCTGTTTCTGTCGGCGGCCGATACCGAACTTGCGGCGATAGCCGCTGCCTATGGGCAGGGGGAAGCCGCCCATTCCCTGCGGCTCGCAAGCCTGATGAGCCTCAAGCATCCCATGTCCGTCGACACCTATGTCGAACGGACGGCGCGGCATGCGAAGCTGATCATCGTGCGGGCGCTTGGCGGTGCCAGCTATTTTCACTATGCGCTCGAAGCGCTGCATGCCTGTGCGGTCCGCAGCGGCGCGCTCATCGCGGTGCTGCCGGGGGATTCGAAGCCCGATCCGGGGCTGACGCCGTTTTCCAACGTTGCGCTCGAGGATCTGAATGCGCTGTGGTCCTATCTGATCGAAGGCGGCGACGCCAATTCCCGTGATTTTCTCGGCTACGCCGGCGCCATGCTGTCCGGCGCCGAAAAGCCGGCGCCGGCTGCTCCGCTAATGAAGGCGGGAATCTGGTGGCCGGGCAGGGGTGTGATTGGGGTCGAAGAGTGGAAGACGCTTTCCGCGCACTGTGGAGGCACCCCCTCATCCGCCCCTGAGCTTGTCGAAGGGCGGGCACCTTCTCCCCGAGGGGAGAAGGGGAAAATCGAGGACGCGGCATCCAAACCCTCGCCCCAGCAGGGAGAGGGTGGCGCGACAGCGCCGGCTGAGGGGGCGATACCGGGTTCGGAGCAGGCAGCGGGAATCGACCCCCCGACCATCGCCATTTCCTTCTACCGCGCGCTCGTGCAGAGCGGCGAAACCAAGCCGGTCGAAGCCATGATACAGGCGCTCATCGCTGAGGGCATGCGACCGCTGCCGGTATTTGCCTATAGTCTCAAGTATCCGGTCTCCGTCGGCATTCTCGAAAGCGTTTTCGCCGAGCTGAAGCCGGATGTCGTCATCAACACGACCGGTTTTGCCGTTTCGGCACCGGGCGCAGATCGCCAGCCGACCGTGTTGGAGGCGAGTGATGCCGTGGTGCTGCAGGCGATCTTCTCCGCATCCTCCCGGGAGGCTTGGGAAGCCTCCTCACAGGGCCTTTCCGCGCGCGATCTCGGCATGAATGTCGCGCTGCCGGAGGTGGATGGGCGCGTGCTTGCCCGCGCCGTCTCCTTTAAGGCGGCGGCGCGTTATGATGATCGCGTCGAGGCCAATATCGTTGGCAGCGAGCCGGCAGTGGACCGCATGCGCTACACCGCCCGATTGGCGGCCAATTGGGCGCACTTGCGCAAAACGCCGTCGCAGGATCGGCGCGTGGCTCTCGTCATGGCCAACTATCCGAACCGCGACGGACGGCTCGGCAACGGCGTCGGACTGGACACGCCGGCGGGCACGATGGAAGTGTTGAGAGCGATGCGGGCAGCGGGTTATCCGGTTGCCGATCTGCCTGCCGATGGCGATGGGCTTATGCGGCACCTGATGGACGGGCCGACCAATTCCGGTAATGATGGCAGGATCGTGCGCGAGACCCTTTCCCTAAGGGAATACAAGGATTTCCTATCATCTCTTCCCATGCGGATCCAGGAAGAGATCGCTGCCCGTTGGGGCGATCCGGAAAGCGACCCTTATGTTCGCGAGCGCGCCTTTGCGCTGCCCTTCGCATGTTTTGGCAACGTCTTGGTGGGCATCCAGCCCGCCCGCGGCTACAACATCGATCCGAAGGAAAGCTATCATTCGCCGGATCTCGTGCCGCCGCATGGCTATCTCGCTTTCTACGCGTTCCTGCGCCGATCTTTCGGTGCACATGCCGTCATTCACATGGGTAAGCACGGCAATCTCGAATGGCTGCCGGGCAAGGCGCTGGCGCTATCGGAGAGCTGCTATCCGGAAGCAGTCCTCGGGCCGTTGCCGCATCTTTATCCCTTCATCGTCAACGACCCCGGCGAGGGCACGCAGGCCAAGCGCCGTGCGAGCGCCGTGATCATCGACCATCTGACCCCGCCTTTGACCCGTGCCGAAAGCTATGGCCCGCTCAAGGATCTGGAAGCGTTGGTGGACGAATATTACGAAGCCTCCGGGGGCGATCCCCGCCGCATTCGGCTGCTGCGCAAGCAGATTCTCGATCTGGTCACCGATATCGGCCTCGATCAGGATGCCGGGATTGCCAAGGGCGAAGGCGAGGATGAGGCGCTCAAGAAACTCGACGCCTATCTATGCGATCTCAAGGAAATGCAGATTCGCGACGGGCTGCATGTTTTCGGAGTCTCCCCATCTGGAAGGCTGCTGACGGATTTGACGGTGGCGCTGGCGCGTGTGCCGCGGAGCTTGGGCGAGGGCGGCGATCAGAGCCTGCAGCGGGCGATCGCGCGGGATGCGTTCGGATCAGAAAAAGCGGAGGAGCCGGTACCCCCCTCTGTCGCTCTCCCGTATATGCCATTCGATCCTTTGGATTGCGATATGGCCGCAGCATGGACTGGCTCACGTCCCAATATTCTCGCCGACATTTCCGACGCCCCGTGGCGTACGCAGGGCGATACGGTCGAGCGCATCGAACTCTTGGCCGCGAAACTCGTCGCCGGCGAAATCGCCTGTCCCGAAGACTGGCCGCAAACCCTCGCCGTCCTCGCTGAAATCGAATCTCGCCTCAAGCCTTCGATACTTGCTTGTGGTGACGCCGAAATCGCTGCTCTCATGAAGGGCCTCGATGGGCGGTTCGTGCCGCCCGGACCATCGGGTGCGCCGACGCGCGGCAGGCCGGATGTTTTGCCGACGGGTCGGAATTTCTACTCTGTCGACAGCCGCGCCGTCCCGACGCCGGCTGCCTATGAGCTGGGCAAGAAATCGGCGGAACTGCTGATCCGCCGCTATGTGCAGGATCATGGCGAGTGGCCGGTTTCGTTCGGGCTGACGGCCTGGGGCACGTCGAATATGCGTACTGGCGGTGACGATATTGCCCAGGCGTTAGCCCTGATCGGCGTCAAGCCGGTCTGGGACATGACCTCGCGGCGGGTTACCGGCTACGAGATCGTCGCGCCCGCAAAGCTCGGGCGGCCGCGTGTCGATGTGACGCTGCGCATTTCCGGTTTCTTCCGCGATGCCTTTCCCGAGCAGATCGCGCTGTTCGACAAAGCGGTCCGTGCGGTCGGGGCGTTGGATGAGGACGCCGCAGACAATCCCATCGCGGCACGCATGCGAGGCGAGATCAAGCGATTGGCGGCAGCGGGACTGGACGAGGCATCGGCCAGCCGGCGAGCCGGCTACCGCGTCTTCGGCTCGAAGCCCGGTGCCTATGGAGCCGGATTGCAGGCGCTGATCGATGAGAAAGGTTGGGAGAGGCGCGCGGATCTGGCGGAGGCCTATCTCGTCTGGGGCAGCTACGCCTATGGCGCAGGCGAGGACGGGAAAGCCGAACGCGGCGTGTTCGAGGAGCGGCTGCGTTCGATTCAGGCGGTCGTGCAGAATCAGGACAATCGAGAGCACGACCTGCTGGACAGCGACGATTATTACCAATTTGAAGGCGGCATGGCTGCTGCGGCTGAGCAGCTTGCGGGCGCGCGTCCGGCGATCTATCACAACGACCATTCCCGGCCGGAAAAGCCGGTGATCCGCTCGCTGGAAGAGGAGATCGGCCGTGTCGTGCGCGGCCGTGTCGTCAATCCGAAGTGGATCGAGGGCGTCATGCGCCATGGCTACAAAGGCGCCTTCGAGATTTCAGCCACGGTCGACTACCTCTTCGCTTTCGCAGCGACCACGGGCGCCGTGCGCAATCATCATTTCGAGGCGGTCTATCAGGCTTTTGTCGTCGATCTCGCTGTGCGCGATTTCATGGCGGAGAAGAATCCGGCCGCTTTGCAGGAGATGAAGGAACGTTTGCTCGAAGCGATCGATCGTCGTCTCTGGACGCCACGCAGCAATTCGGCACGGTTCGATCTGGAGACTTTGACCGACGGTAAGGAGATCGTTGCTTGAGTATGGTCGACGATCTTCTTCAGGCTTTCCATCGTTACGTCGCTTCGCGGAGCGATCCGATATTGAAGCGTTTCGTCGAAGACTTCGATTGGCGGATGGACGAGCGGCCCTTGGCGGCTCATAGCCTGCCGGTCGCAGATTATCTGGGTGTGGTCCACCGACCAGCCGACGCCGCGGAAGCCGAACTGTTTTCCAGCCTTACGCGTGCGGCAAGCGTTTTGCACTGGGCACAGACCTATGGCATCGCCGATTTCGGCGCCGATTTTCTGCAGAGATATGGCTGGGTCGAGCTTTTTGGCACGCGCGGCCACTTTATCAGCGACGATATGGCCGGTGGCTTTCTGCTGCTCGGACCGGATGTACACTATCCGGATCATCATCATACCGCCGAGGAAATCTATATTCCGCTGACTGACGGTTCGCTGTGGAGCAAGGATAGTCAAGCCTTCCTGCCGAGCTGGACGGGCGAGATCATTCATCATTCCTCGGATATTCGCCATGCCATGCGAACCGGGAGGACACCGCTCGTCGCGCTCTACCTTTGGCGTGGCGGATCGCTGGCACAGAAATCGATAATTCCAGGGAGGACCCAAATGAGCGAAGAGATAGCCGAAACGGGCACTGAAGCACCGAAGAACGATGACGCCCGCCATGCCGAGAAAATGGCCAAGAAGAAGGTCGCGCGTGACAAGATCATGGCGAAGAAAACGGATGAGAAGGGACTGATCATCGTCCATACCGGTAAAGGCAAGGGCAAGTCGTCGGCCGCCTTTGGGATGATTTTCCGTCACATCGCCCATGGTAAGCCGTGTGCGGTGGTGCAGTTCATCAAGGGCGCGATGTGGACCGGCGAGCGGGATCTCATCGAAAAGCATTTCTCCGATATCTGCCAGTTCCACACCATGGGCGAGGGTTTCACCTGGGAGACACAGGATCGTGCCCGTGACGTGGCAGCCGCCAGCGCTGCCTGGGAGAAGGCCAAGGAGTTGATCCGCGACGAGCGCAATTCCATGGTGCTTCTCGACGAAATCAACATCGCGCTGCGCTACGACTATCTCGATATCAACGACGTCCTCGACTTCCTGAAAACCGAGAAGCCGCACATGACGCATGTCGTATTGACTGGCCGCAACGCGAAGGAAGAATTGATCGAGATCGCCGATCTCGTCACCGAGATGGAGCTGATCAAGCATCCGTTCCGCTCCGGCATCAAGGGACAGCCTGGCGTCGAATTCTGATCAGAGCAGCGGTGCGCTTCGGTCGGCGGAGGCGATGTAAATCTTCGGACCGCCAACGCGAAAGGTTGTCCAGGGCTCCACCGGATCGAGACGATGGTGAATGGCGTGGCGATGAATGTCGGGGAGTTCATGTTGGATTGGCGGCTGAGACGGTTGGCTGAAAGGCTTCAGTTATTCCGTGTGACTGCCGCCTTCAGCACTATCAATTAGGTGGCAGGTAATCAAAGCCGCCTGTTTCAGAGCCCCAGCCAGACGCGAACGGGATTGGTCGGATCGGCCAGCAGCTTGATGGCGAAGGCGATGCAGACGATCACCAGCAGCGGCTTGATCAGTTTTGCGCCGATACGCATGGCAAGCCTTGAACCGACTTGGGCGCCGAGGAACTGCCCAAGCCCCATGGTGAGCCCCACCTTCCAGAGAATGGCGCCGGAGAAGATGAAGACGATCAAGCTGCCGAGGTTGGAACCGAAATTCAACAGCTTCGTATGAGCTGTCGCCTTCAGCATGCCGAAGCCGACGAGTGTGACGAAAGCGAGCATGAAGAACGAGCCCGTTCCGGGGCCGAAGGCGCCATCGTAAAAGCCGATGAGCGGCACGAAGGTGAAACCGAAAAGCGCGGCACTCATGCGGCCGTGTTTTTCGATATCGTTGAGATTGGGCTTGAAAGCGAAATAGAGCGCGATGGCGATCAACAGGAACGGCAGTATGATACGCAGGACATCGCCTGGCATGATCGTCGCCAGCGCTGCACCCAGCATGCCGCCGATAACTGCCGTCAGCGCCATCGGCAATTGCGTGCGAAGCTGCACGTGGCCCTGGCGGGCATAGGCGATGGTCGCAGAGGCGGCACCGCAGATCGATTGCAGCTTGTTAGTGCCGAGCGTCTGCAAAGGCGGAATGCCGGCAAGCAGCATGGCAGGCACGGTAATCAGTCCGCCGCCACCGGCAATGGAATCGACAAAACCGGCAAAGAAGGCGGCGGCGAAGAGCAGAAGCAGCAGATGAAGGGTGATGTCTTGCAAGGTGGGGAACTCGAAGGCGTTTGGTTTCGTATGTCTTCTGGCACTGCAATTGCGCCAGTGCAATTGATAATGGGACACACCGGGCGAAATTGACGGGCAGGGGGATGGCTCTGTAGATGGTCAGGTGAGTGCGTTTTGCCGCGAGATCGGATTTGCCAGACTATAATTGCCGTCGCTGAGGCCCACATGACGACACAGCCTAAACCTATTGCCCCCCGCTACATTCTCGGCCTCGGCTGCGAGCGCGGTACGGACTGGAACGATCTGCGCCTGCTTGTCGAACATGCCTTGCGGGAGAGCGGAATAGCGGTCGCTCAGGTCCTTGCGATCGCCTCGATCGATACGCGGAGCAACGAGCCGGCGATCGTCGAAACCGCTGCTCATCTCCAATTGCCGCTGCGCTTTTTCGACGCCGCAACGTTGGAGCGGGAGACACCTCGCCTAAAGAATCCATCCGAGCTCGTCTTTGCTCGCGTCGGCTGTCACGGGGTCGCCGAGGCGGCTGCGCTGGCGGCGGCCGGACCCGTTGCCGAGCTTGTTCTTCCGAAAGTCAAATCCGGCTTTGCCACCGCAGCAATTGCGAAAATCGACTGAACGCCGATGCCATAGCGCACACCTCGAAAATGATTGGTGTGGCATCGGTGCGGCATTTCGCAGGCCGTCGATCTCGTGTATCCGTGCAGCCCAAGCGAGATTTCCGATGGTACGGCGCCATTTTGGGCGATATCGAGCTTCATAAGAATATTCGTAAGGAAAAATCATGCACAAGGTCATTTACGACACGGACCCTGGCGTCGACGACGCCATGGCGCTTCTCTTCCTGCACCGTCATCCGGATATCGATCTTCTCGGCATCACCACCGTTTTCGGCAATGCTTCCGTCGACACGACGACGCGCAATGCGCTGTTTCTGAAGCGCGAGTGGGATATTACCTGCCCGGTTGCCCGCGGCGCCAGCGTCACGTTCGATCCGTCGCGAAAGGAGCGGGATTGGCCTACTTTCGTGCATGGCCACAACGGCCTCGGCGATATCGAAGTGCCGGCAATGATCGATCTGCCGACCGATCCGCGTCCGGCCCATCAGTTCATCATCGATACCGTCCGCGCCAATCCGGGTGAGGTGACGCTCGTTGCTGTCGGCCGCATGACCAATCTGGCACTAGCCCTGAAGCAAGATCCGGAGATCGCCAGGCTGGTGAAAGACGTCGTCATCATGGGTGGCAATTTCTATGTTCCGGGCAACGTCTCGCCGGTGGCGGAAGCCAATATCCACGGCGATCCGGAAGCCGCCGATGCCGTCATGACTGCGGCCTGGAAAGTCGTCGTCGTCGGTCTCGACGTGACCGCGGTCACGACGATGAGCCGCAGCTATCTTGCGGACATGGCAAAGGCTGGAGGTCCGTCCGTGCAGTTGCTGTCCGACCTGTCGCAGTCCTACATCGATTTCTACAGCCATGCGGTGGATGACGGCATGATGGTGCACGATAGCTGCGCCTGCGTCTATGTCGTCGCGCCGGAGCTGTTCGATACCATCGAGGGTTCGGTACGTGTCGTCTGTGGCGGTATTGCCGACGGCCAGACGATCGTAAAGCCGAACGGCCGACATTTTCCGCCGAACGAATGGGATAATCTGCCGAGCCAAATCGTCTGCACCGGCATCCGCTCGCAAGCGGTTATCGACCTGATCCGCGATGTGATTCTCGGCAAGGCGAACCACTGACATGGATTCGGAGAGGGCGGCGGTGCTGCTGCCCTCTCCGAAAGCTTTTTGTTCGCGGGCTTCTTTATTTTGCAATATTATCAAATTGTTGCACTGGTAGCCTGACAACTTGAGTCAGAGCAAGGCGTTGGCTCTTCCTTCCGGCGTCTTCGTCGCACTGGGGAAAATGAATAGCGCAGCGTTGCTGCTGCCGAGGCCTGATTTGTCCTATCATTTCCAGAGGGAAATGAGACTCGAGCCGTGGTGGCCTTATCCCATTCTCAAGATTGCAATTTTGGTCATCCGGGCATAGGACAGGTGGGATGAACGATACCGCATTTTCCAATCTGCCGGCGCTTGAGCCGGGCTCCGTCTGGCTTGTCGGCGCTGGGCCGGGCGATCCTGGGCTTTTGACCTTGCTGGCGGCGAAGGGATTGGCCGAGGCCGATATCATCGTGCACGATGCGCTCGTCAACGAGGACTGCCTGAAACTCGCCCATCCCAGCGCGGTATTGGAATACGCAGGCAAGCGCGGCGGCAAGCCGTCCGCCAAGCAGCGGGATATTTCCCTGCGTCTTGTCGAGTTGGCACGTGCGGGCAAACGTGTGTTGCGGCTGAAGGGCGGCGATCCCTTCGTGTTCGGGCGTGGCGGCGAAGAAGCGCTGACGCTGGTCGAACACGGGATTCCGTTCCGTATCGTACCGGGTATTACCGCCGGTATCGGTGGCCTCGCTTATGCAGGCATTCCTGTCACCCATCGCGACGTCAATCATGCCGTCACCTTCCTCACCGGCCATGATTCCTCCGGCGTCGTGCCGGATGCGATCAATTGGGCAGCGATCGGCAAGGGCTCGCCGGTCATCGTCATGTATATGGCGATGAAGCATATCGCGCAGATCAGCGCCAATCTCATCGCTGCCGGTCGTTCGGCCGATGAGCCGGTTGCCTTCGTCTGCAATGCTGCCACGCCGGCGCAGCAGGTGCTGGAGACGACGCTTGGGCAGGCCGAAGCCGATGTCGCCGCATCCGGCATGGAACCGCCGGCGATTGTCGTGGTCGGCAATGTGGTCAAGCTGCGCTCTTCGCTCGACTGGCTTGGCGCTCTATCCGGCCGCAAGCTTCTGCCGGAGACGGAGGTGCGAGCAAGTGCGGGTCATAAGGTGCCGGCATGAGCGGCTTGCTGATCGCCGCGCCGTCTTCCGGTTCGGGCAAGACCACGGTCACGCTCGGCCTCTTGCGCGCGTTGCGGAAAAGGGGGATCGCGGTGGCTCCGGGCAAAGCCGGCCCTGACTATATCGATCCCGCCTTCCTTGCTGCCGCCAGCGGTTCGCCCTGCCTTAATTTCGATCCCTGGGCTATGCGCCCCGAATTGATCTCCGCCAATTCGGCTTTGCATCGTGCCGGCGGGCGGATGCTGATCATCGAAGCTATGATGGGATTGTTCGATGGTGCCGCGGATGGTTCGGGCACGCCGGCCGATCTCGCCGCCTTCCTTGGGCTTTCCGTCGTGCTAGTGGTCGATGCCTCGCGGATGTCGCAGTCGATTGCCGCGCTCGTCAGCGGCTTTGCCAATTTCCGCGCCGATGTCCGCATTGCCGGCGTCGTCCTCAACCGTGTCGGCAGCGACCGGCACGAGGCGATGTTGCGCCAGGCCTTGGAGGCCGTTCGCGTTCCCGTGGCCGCCGTCATTCGCGGCGACAAGGGGCTGACGCTGCCGGAGCGGCATCTTGGGCTGGTACAGGCCGGAGAACATGCGGGGTTGGAGGCGTTTATAGAACATGCGGCGGAGACGGTGTCCAAAGCATGCGATTTCGGACTGCTGCTGCGCGCCGCACATCTGAATATCGTCCGGCCGTCGGTCGCCAACATCGCGCGGCTGATGCCGTTTGGACAGCGCATCGCCGTAGCGCGCGATATCGCCTTCGCCTTCTGCTACGAGCATATGCTGCTCGGCTGGCGCCGCCGTGGCGCGCAGATTTCGTTTTTCTCGCCGCTTGCCGATGAAGCTCCGGCTGATGATGCCGATGCGATTTATCTGCCGGGTGGTTATCCGGAATTGCATGCGGGCAGGCTTGCGGCGGCCTTCCATTTTCAAGAGGCACTGAAGGCAGCCGCCGCGCGGGGTGTGCGAATTTATGGCGAGTGTGGTGGCTACATGGTGCTCGGCGAAGGATTGGTGGATGCCACCGGCATGCGGCATGAAATGCTCGGGCTGCTGCCTGTCGTCACGAGCTATGAGAAGCGCCAGCGGCATCTCGGTTACCGGCGCGTCGTGCCGCTTGCCGGCTCATTCTTCGATCGGCCGATGACCGCGCACGAATTTCATTATTCGACCATCGTCTCCGAAGGCGCGGCGGATCGGCTGTTTGCGGTCAAGGACGCGCTTGGGACCGATCTCGGCATGGCCGGCCTGCAGCGCGGCAATGTCGCCGGTTCCTATATGCATCTGATCGATCTTGCCCGTGAGGCCGCATGACGAACAGGATCGTACACGGCGGCGGCATCGCGGCGGCGGCTCGGCTTTATGGCGGACGCCCGGAGGACTGGCTGGACCTGTCGACAGGGATCAATCCCAATCCCATCGCCTTGCCGGAGGTTCCCGTTTCTGCCTGGCATCGGTTGCCGGACCAGGATCTGATGGAACGGGCGAGAGAGTCGGCGAGGGCCTATTATCGCAGCGGCGACATCCTGCCGCTGCCTGTCCCCGGTACGCAATCGGTGATCCAGCTACTGCCACGGCTTGGAACGGCAGACAGCGCGGCGATCCTGTCGCCGACCTACGGGGAATACGTCCGCGCCTTTGCGCTTGCTGGTACGCCCGCTGTCCAGATTGCGGGAATCGGTGATCTCACTTGCGAACAGAGGCTGGTGATCGCCGTCAATCCCAACAATCCGGATGGCCGCACGCTGTCCGTCGACCGGCTGAGAGAATTGCATGACGAGCTGCAACAGCGCGGCGGACTGCTGGTGATTGACGAAGCGTTCGGGGATATGGAGCCGGAAAGCAGCCTGGCGCCTTATGCATCCTCCATGCCGAACCTCATCATTTTTCGTTCCTTCGGCAAATTCTTCGGCTTAGCCGGGTTGCGCCTCGGTTTCGTCATCGCTCGGGCCTCCATCCTGGAACGTTTCGAGGATTGGCTCGGTCCGTGGGCCGTTTCCGGACCGGCACTTTCATTGGCTGCCTCCTTGATGGCCGGTGACACGACCACCATTCGCAACCGCATTCTCGATCGCAGATCGGCGCTTGATGCAGTCCTTAGCCGAGCCAAGCTTCAGGTTGCAGGCGGAACGGGGCTGTTCGCGCTGGTCGCCGATGATCGCGCCAGCGACATATATGCGCATCTCTGCCGCCATCATATTCTCGTCCGCAAGTTCGACTATGCGCCCAATTGGCTGCGCTTTGGCCTTGCTTCAGACGAGGTCGCCGATCGCAGGCTTGCCGGGGCACTTGAGGCTTATTCGATATGATCATCGACGAACACTTGCTTATCCTCGTTCTGGCATTGCTTTTGGATCGCTTCGTGGGCGATCCGGATTGGCTGTGGCAGCGCCTGCCGCATCCCGTCGTGCTGTTCGGCAAGGCGATTTCCTTTTTCGACCGCCATTTCAACGTCAGGGATCTGCCGGGTCTGGCGCGCCGCCGCAATGGCGTGATGTCGATCCTCGCGCTGCTTTTCGGCGCAGTCATTGCAGGATCGGCCGTACATGGTCTGCTTGCCTTCTTCGGCTGGCTCGGCATCCTGGTCGAAGCGGGCTTAGTGGCGATCTTCCTGGCGCAGAAGAGCCTGGCCGAACATGTCGGCGAGGTATCGAAGGCGTTGCGGAGCGAAGGACTGGATGGCGGACGCCGCGCCGTATCGCGCATCGTCGGGCGCGATCCTGAAACTCTGGACGAGCCCGGGGTTTGCCGCGCCGCGATCGAGAGCCTTGCCGAGAATTTTTCCGATGGTGTCGTGGCGCCGGCGCTCTGGTATGCCGTTTTCGGCCTGCCGGGCCTGTTCGTCTACAAGATGCTGAACACCGCCGATTCGATGATCGGCCATAAATCCGAGACCTATATCGATTTCGGCTGGGCAGCCGCCCGGCTGGACGACGTCGCCAACTGGCCGGCGGCGCGGCTGTCGATCCTGCTGATCGCCGCCGGTGCGCTCGCCCAAAAGGGGATTTCGGCGCTCGGCAATACGATCCGCGTTGCGGTTCGCGATGGCGGACTGCACCGCTCACCGAATTCCGGCCGGCCGGAGGCGGCGATGGCCGGCGCTTTGGATATCCAGCTTGCCGGGCCGCGCATCTATGGCGGCGAGGTCGTGCGCGAACCGATGATCAACGGTTCCGGCCGCGATATCGCCACCGTCAACGATGTCGACAGCGGTATCTCGATTTTCTATTCGGCATGCACGATGCTCACGCTCGTCGCCTTCGCGGTCTTCCTGTTGCTGTTGTGAACGGTCGATCCGCGTTAACGAATTGCTCACTATCTGTATTAATCTAGTATAATCAGAGAGCTGATAGTTCTTCCCTTTATCGGAATTGTTTCAAAAAGAAGCAAACGATGGAGGGGCGAAAGATGAAACGGATAACGGCAGCCGCTGCCGCATGTTTATGCCTGCAGTTTCATGTCACGACAGCACAGGCTGGAACTGTTCTCGCCAATGTTGATCTTCGATCGCAGACTATGACCGTTTCCGAAGACGGCGTTTTCAAGTATCGCTGGAAAGTATCGACGGCGCGCAGAGGTTATGTCACCCCGACCGGCTCCTATACGGCGAAGTGGCTGTCGCGCGATCATCGCTCGAAGAAATACGACAATGCGCCGATGCCCTATGCAGTCTTCTTCGACGGCGGCTATGCGGTGCACGGTACCTATGAGCTGAAGCATCTCGGCCGACCCGCCTCGCATGGCTGCGTACGTCTGGAACCACGAAATGCGGCTACCTTCTTCTCGATGGCGTCGCAGGCGGGATTGAGAAACACCCGCATCATCATCAGCGAGTGACCGCCGCCGCAATACTGCCGTATCTTGCTCGCATGTCGGCCTCTATTCCGGCAATTGTGCACCGGAAGTATTTTGCTGTTTAGGCAACAGTGCTTCGTCAAATTACTGGGGTCTCAGGTGGAAACCATTGGCTTTTGGAATGGATTTCCCTATGAGGAGGGTTGAATTGTCATTTCAAGAGGTATGGGCGTGACTGCTACATTCGACAAAGTTGCCGACATCATCGCTGAGACTAGCGAAATCGACCGTGAAACGATCACCCCGGAGAGCCACACGATCGACGACCTCGGCATCGACAGCCTCGACTTCCTGGACATCGTTTTCGCCATCGACAAGGAATTCGGCATCAAGATTCCGCTGGAACAGTGGACGCAAGAGGTCAACGAAGGCAAGGTTTCGACCGAGGAATATTTCGTCCTCAAGAATCTCTGCGCCAAGATCGACGAATTGCGCGCCGCCAAAGGCTGAGCAACGTTCTTGCTTTTTTGACGCCCAGCCGCCCCTGAATATGGCGGCCGGGCGGTTTTATTCTTAGTTGTCGTATCCCGCCCGGGCCATACTGCGTCACTGGGTCGGATCGGAGGCATCGATGCTACTGGAATATTTCCAGATGATTGACCGGGTCGAGTCGGTCGATCTCACCAAAGGCCTTTTGAAGGCGCATTCGGTCGTCCCGGCGAAGAGCCCTGTTTTCGAAGGTCACTTTCCGGGCATGCCACTCGTTCCCGGTGTCCTTCTGATCGAGACCATGGCACAGGCGTCGGGCATGCTGGTGCTTGCGGCAACGAAATTCGCCTATATGCCGTTTCTGATGTCGGTCGATGGCGCCAAGATGCGCACCTTCGTCGAACCGGAAGCCGAACTCGACATCGAGGCGGAATTGGAGCATGACGGCTCGGGCTTTGCGGTGACAAAGGCACGGATCACCATAGCCGGCAAGAAGATCTGCGATGCGCAGTTGAAGCTGCGCACCATGCCGTTTAATGAGGTGCCGCTCGCCGATATCGTGCGCAAGCGGGCAGGCGAGGTCGGGCTTCTCGACGCTATCGCCGCCAATAGCTGACGTTTCCGGTTTGCATGGCGCCGCATTCGAAGAGGACTGATGAATGAGCAAGGCTCAGAATGATGTGGTGATCACGGGTATCGGCATCGTCACCTGTCAGGGTGTCGGCAAGGATGCGCATGTCGCCCTGCTGACATCGGACAAGGCACCGCCGACCGTCGTCGAAACCGAGAAATTCAAGCCCTATCCCGTACATCCGCTGCCGGAGATCGACTGGTCGCAGCAGATCCCGAAGCGCGGCGATCAGCGCCAGATGGAAAACTGGCAGCGCATCGGCGTCTTCACCGCCGGCCTGGCGCTTGACGATGCGGGCTTCAAGGACGATATCGAGGCTTGCGGCAGTATGGATATGATCGTTGCGGCGGGCGGTGGCGAGCGCGATATCAATGTCGATACGCTGATCGTGAACGAAGGTCTGAAGCGCAACGACCGCGAATTGCTTCTGAACGAGAAGCTGACGACCGAGCTCCGTCCGACGCTGTTCCTGGCACAGCTTTCCAATCTGCTTGCCGGCAATATCTCCATCGTCCACAAGGTCACGGGTTCGTCGCGGACTTTCATGGGCGAGGAAGCTGCAGGCATCTCCGCCGTCGAAACCGCTTTCCATCGTATCAAGTCGGGCGAATCGAGCCATGCATTGGTCGGCGGCGCCTTTTCGGCCGAACGCCAGGACATGATGCTGCTGATCGAATCGGTGAACGCGCATGCGATCGGCGATTGGCATCCGCTTTGGTCCCGCAAGCCGGAAAACGGCGGCGGCATGATCATGGGTTCGCTCAGCGCTTTCCTCGTGCTTGAATCGCGCGCTCATGCAGAAGGCCGCGGCGCGCGCATCTACGCATCCATCGACGCCATCGAAGGCGATCGCGGCAGCCGCGACAGCGGCAAGCTCGAGGCCCGGTTGGAGCGCCTGTTAGCGCCTGCCAAGGACGCTCCGAGTGAGAGCACCGTCATCTTCTGCGGAACGACGGCAATTCCCGATCTCGCGACGCGGGAGGAAGCCGTCCTGGAAACGCAGTTGCCGGCATCGGCCATTCGCGGCTATGCCGGTGTCTCCGGCCACGGGCTCGAGGGCCAGTTTCCGCTTGGACTCGCCTTTGCCGCTCTGGCCATCGCCAACAAGGCCAAGGTACCGCCGTTCGACGCCGCGCATGAAAAGCCGATGAATGTCGGCGCGCAGAAGGCGGTCGTGACGACCGTCGGGCATGTGCGCGGCGAAGGCGTTGCCGTACTGTCCGCCGAAGCGTGAGGAGTTAGGATCATGACCGCATCCGCCTACAAGGATCATCTGGGTCGCCCGATCGTCGCCGTTACCGGCATGGGCATCATCACGTCGCTCGGCCAAGGGCTGCAGGACAATTGGAACGCGCTTTCTTCCGGCACGTCCGGCATCCACGGGATCACCCGTTTCCCGACCGACGGCCTTTCGACGCGCATTGCCGGTACGGTGGATTTCATCGACATCCCGGCACCGAACGCCGTCGAGCGCTCTTATGCCTTCGCTCGTGAGACTACGATCGAGGCGCTCGCCCAAGCCGGCATTTCCGGTGATTTCAACGGGCCGCTTTTCCTCGCCGCACCGCCGATCGAGCCGGAATGGAGCGCACGCTTCGAGCTGGCAGACCGCTCGCCGCCAGCAGATCATCCGGCCGATGCCTATGAGCGCTTCCTCGCAGCAATGCGTGAGCGCCCGGATCCGGCTTTCCACGAAGCGGCTCTCTTCGGCGCCATTTCAGAGCGTCTTGCCGACCGTTTCGGCACGCGCGGCCTGCCCGTAACCCTGTCTACGGCCTGTGCATCGGGCGTCACAGCAATCCAGCTCGGCATCGAGGCGATCCGCCAGGGCCGCACGACGCGGGCGCTCACGGTCGCGACCGACGGGTCGCTCAGTGCCGAGGCGCTGATCCGCTTTTCGCTGCTGTCGGCGCTGTCGACTCAGAACGACCCGCCGACCAAGGCATCCAAACCGTTCAGCAAGGATCGCGACGGCTTCGTCATCGCGGAAGGCGCCGCGACGCTGGTGTTGGAATCGCTGGAGGCAGCAGTTGCGCGTGGTGCAAAGATCCTCGGCATCATGAAGGGCGCTGGGGATAAGGCGGATTCCTTCCACCGCACCCGCTCGTCGCCGGATGGCGGCCCGGCGATTGCGACGATCCGCGCTGCGCTTGCCGACGCGGGAATGGCCGAGACCGACATCGGCTATATCAACGCGCACGGCACGTCGACGCCGGAAAATGACAAGATGGAATACGGATCCATGTCCGCCGTTTTCGGCGAGCGGCTTCCGACCATTCCGGTATCGTCGAACAAGTCGATGATCGGCCATACGCTGACTGCCGCCGGCGCAGTCGAAGCAGTGTTCTCGCTGCAGACCATGCTGACAGGCACGCTGCCGCCGACCATCAACTACAACAATCCCGATCCGTCGATCATTCTCGACGTCGTGCCGAACAAGAAGCGCGAAAAGCAGGTGGGCGCCATTCTTTCGAACTCCTTCGGGTTCGGTGGACAGAACGCCAGCCTTGTCATGGCGCTTGAACCGGCTTAATCGGACCTTCGAACAAAAAGACACTGGAGCGAGACGGCTCATCTTCGAAGCGTCGTCTCACTCCAGAACTATTTGATGTGGCATGATCTTGTCCGAAAACCGCTTAACACTTTTCGGGATCATGCCTTAAGTCGCCCAAGAGGCGGGGGATTTTGCGATGCGCGCTTTGCAACTGATCGACGACCGCAAACTTGAGATCACCGATCTGCCGGAGCCAGAGGCCCCGGGCGCGGGTGAGGTGACCCTGCGTGTCAAAGCGGTGGCCCTCAATCATATCGATGTCTGGGGTTGGCGCGGTATGGCATTCGCCAAGCGCAAGATGCCGCTCGTGATCGGCGCGGAAGCGGCCGGTGTCGTCGAAGCAATCGGACCGGGTGTCGCCAACGTGCTGCCGGGCCAGCTCGTGTCGATCTACGGTGCGCGCACCTGCGGCCTCTGCCGCCCCTGCAGCGAAGGCCGCGACAATCTCTGCGAACATGTCGGTGGCGTGCATGGTTTCCATCTCGATGGCTTCGCACAGGAGAAGGTCAATCTGCCGGCGCGCCTGCTGGTTCCGGCCCCTCCCGGAGTCGACGCGATCGGCGCTGCCCTGGCACCTGTCACCTTCGGCACGGTCGAGCATATGCTGTTCGACAACGCCAAGCTGGAGCCTGGTGAGACGATCCTCGTCCATGCCGGCGGCTCCGGCATCGGCACGGCGGCAATCCAGCTTGCCAAAAAGATCGGCTGCACCGTCATCACCACGGTCGGTTCTGACGACAAGATCGAGAAGGCCAAGGCGCTTGGCGCCGATCACGTCATCAATTACCGCACCGATCGCTTCGAAGGCGTGGTGCGCAAGCTGACCAAGAAGAAGGGCGTCGACGTCGTCTTCGAACATGTCGGCAAGGATACTTGGGCCGGCTCGATGCTGTGCATGAAGCGTGGCGGGCGGCTCGTCACCTGCGGCTCGACCTCGGGCGTCTCCACTGACATGAACCTGATGATGCTGTTCCAGCAGCAGCTCAAGCTGCTCGGCTCCTTCGGCTGCCGGATGGAGAACATGGCGAATGCCATGCAGAAGATGGCACGTGGGCTGGTGCATCCGGTGATCGACACCGAAGTGAGCTTCAGCGATATCGACCGGGCGCTGGAGCGGATGGAATCGCGCCAGATCTTCGGCAAGATCATCCTCAAGATGGATTGACCGGCGTGAAGCTCGTCATCACCCGGATCGTGCTTGCCGTCCGGCATTTCCGCCAATGGCTGATCGCGCAGATCATCTTCGGCTTCCTGAATTTCCTGAAGATGTTTCCCGCCGATGGCGGCATTAACTTCGCCGACTGGCTGACCCGGAAAATCGGGCCGCGCATGCGCCGGCACAGGCTAATGCTGACCAATCTGCGCAACGCTTTTCCCGAGAAGAGCGAGGTGGAGATCGCCGAGATCGCGCTTGCAAGCTGGGGCAATATGGGGCGGCTAGCAGCAGAGTATGTCTTTCTCGACCGGCTCTTCGATTTCGATCCATCCAGCAAGGAGCCGGGCCGCATCGAGGTATCCGGCATTCCGATCTTTCTGGACCTCAGGGACAATCCGCGGCCCTTCATCGTCTTTACCGGACATACGGGAAATTTCGAACTGTTGCCGGTTGCAGGTGCCGCCTTCGGGCTGAAGGTCACCGTGCTCTTTCGTCCGCCGAACAATCCCTATGTGGCGGACAAGGTTTTCGACTTTCGCGCCAAGCGCATGGGCAATCTCGTACCCTCGCATGCTGGATCGTCTTTCACCTTGGCCAGGCAATTGGAAGCCGGCAGCGGGGTTGGTGTGCTGGTCGATCAGAAGTTTCGCAAGGGACTGAGGACGAAGTTCTTCGGTCGTGACGTCAAGACCAATCCCTTGCTGCCGAAACTGGTTCGTCAGTTCAATTGCGAGGTCTATCCGGCTCGCTGCATTCGTTTGCCCGATAATCGCTATCGGCTGGAAATCGAACCGAGGCTGGAGATGCCCCGTGATGAGCGCGGCAATCTCGATCTGCCCGCCACGGCGCAACTTCTGAACGACAAGGTAGAGAGCTGGGTGAGGGAGCATCCCGAACAATGGCTGTGGTATCACGACCGTTGGAATATCAAGAAGACTCTTTTCTAAGAAATTGCTTTAAATAAAGCATTTGTAGCGAAATGAGCCATTCTAAGCGCGACAATGCTTCAAATTTGATCCTCAGTAAGTCCTGCCTTTCGAAAATTCGCCTTTTCCGGGAACTTCAATTCGCCAGGATTGAATGTGAGGGTAAGTCATGTTATTGCATTTGCAAGAAAGCTTGGCGAGATAGCGGACGCTAGGCTGAATATCCTTGTTCATAGTAGCGTCGGGAATGAGGCCCGAGGCTGAACTATGGGTAAGGGCAGGAGGGCAATTTGCTGGCACTCTTTCATGCCTTCTCCATGAAATGCACCCAGATTCAAAGGGCAATCAAGCTGGGTGACGATGAACTTGTCGGTTCACTCGACCGGGAATTGGAGCCGCTCGTTACAGCGATCCTGGCCTACAAAGCCACCAGCCTTCTCGAAATGTATATGCAATTGCAATTTATGAGCAATCTCATCCGCGAGGAATCGGATGACCGCTCACGGGTGATGCGCAACTCAGCGTCGCTGTCGTCGTTGATCGATCGCTACTTCGGCGGCGCCAGCGAGGCTGCGGCAGAAGTGCTGATGGCATTTTCCACAGGAAAGAACGAGCACGAAGGTGAGGGCGCCGGTTTCGACGAGGACAATGTTCTGAACGACGTCATCCTCGACAGCCTGCCGGACCGTGTCGCGGTCATTACGCGCGACTACCGCTATCTCTATAGCAACGCAGCCAATTCCGAATACCTGAAATCGAAGCCAATCGAGCTGGTCGGTCGGCATCTTTCCGAATTCATCGGTTCTGAATTGTTTGAAGGCTGCTTCAAGGCCAAGCTGGATGCCTGTTTTGCCGGCGAGACGGTCGATTGCCACTATCCGGCCTATCGTCCGATGGATGTCAACACGACCTTGCATTGCCGGATGACGCCGCTGCGCGCCACCAAGCCGAGAGGCGAAGTGATCGGGGCGCTGGTGGTCGTGCATGAAGTCGGTGCCGTTTCGGCGAATATGCTGGTAGCCTGATCGTCCAGCTTTTGAACGACAATCGTTCGATAGCGCCCGCAACGTGCGGGCGCTATGCTATTGTCTTTCTCCCTCTGTCGCCTAAAGTCGTTAAGGCGAGCAAACGGTTTGCTCTCTTGCGAACCTCTTGCCCGCTTCAGGAGAGGCAGGTCTTCAGCGAATTGGCGATGCCGCGCATTAAATCGAAATAGAGATTCGGCCCTTGCGGAAGCGTCGCCGCTTCCGGGTCGAGCACGCCTGATTTAGCGGATGTGCCCTCGATGACGACGTTGACCAGCTTCGGCTCGAATTGCGGCTCGGCGAAGACGCAAGTTGCGCCGAGATCGGCGACCTTGCCGTGGATTTCGGCCACCCGCTGCGCGCCGGGCATGCTTTCCGGGCTTACCGTGATCGAGCCTGCGACATGCACGCCATAGCGGCGCTCGAAATATTGATAGGCATCGTGGAAGACGATGAAAGGCTTATTCTTTACCGGCGCGATGGTCGAGGCGATTTCCGTATCGAGCGCATCCAATTTGTCGTCCAGCGCCTTCTGGTTCGCCTCATAGGTCAGTGCATTGGCGGGATCGGCTGCGACCAATGTGGTGGTGATCTCAGCCGTCATTGCCTTGGCATTGTGCGGATCGAGCCAGAGATGTGTGTCGAACGCTCCATGATCATCACCATGATCATGAGAATCGCCCGCGTCTGCCGCCGGTTCGTCGCCGTCGTCATCCGCTTCGAAAGCGCCGCCCTGGCGGAATTTCAGTTTGGTGATGCCCGGCGTCTCATCGAGTTCGACCACAAGGGCGTTCGAGCCCAGGGCCGAAAGCGGCTTTTCCAGGAAAGCCTCCATGCCCGGACCGACCCAGAAAACCACTTTGGCACTTTCCAGCGCCCGCGCATTCGAAGGCTTCAGCGCATAGGTGTGCGGTGAGGCCGCGCCCTCGACGATCAAGTCAGGCGTGCCGACGCCCTGCATGATCGCGGCGACGAGCGAATGAACCGGTTTGATCGATACGACTACTTCCGGCGGATCGCCGGCAAGTGCGGGAACGGCGAAGAGCGAGGAGAAGAATAAGGAAGCGGTGAGGGGGAGGATGGTCTTTGCCAGGGTCATGCGATACTGCCCTTGAATGGGTTCTGTTATGTTATTACATCAATTGCGTTATGCTATAACGTGTGCGATAGCAGGACGCAACAGCGCAAGTGGAAATTTCATGCTTTCTTCCGCGGACAATAAGAGCCGGCCTCTGGTGTCGCTCCATGACGTCGGCGTCCGCCGCGGCGGCCGCTGGCTGGTGCGTGGCGTCGATTTTTCGGTGAGCCGCGGCGAAATCGTTACTCTGATCGGCCCGAACGGTTCCGGCAAATCCACCAGCGCCAAGACCGCGATCGGCGTGTTGAAACCGGATGAAGGCAGCGTCGAGCGCATTGCCGGGCTCAAGGTCGGTTATGTCCCGCAGAAGCTTGCCATCGACTGGACCCTGCCGCTGAGCGTGCACCGCTTGATGACACTGACTGGGCCCTTGCCGGAAGCGGAGTTGAAGGCGGCTTTGGAGGCAGTGGGTATCGCCCATCTCGCCCAATCGGAGGTGCAGCATCTTTCCGGCGGCGAATTCCAGCGAGCCTTGCTGGCGCGCGCCGTTGCTCGCAAGCCGGACCTGCTGGTGCTGGACGAACCGGTGCAGGGCGTCGATTTCAGCGGCGAAATCGCGCTTTACGACCTCATCAAGTCGATCCGCAATTCTCAGGGCTGCGGTATTCTGCTGATCTCGCATGATCTGCATGTCGTCATGGCTGCGACAGACACGGTTGTCTGCCTCAATGGTCATGTCTGCTGCCGCGGTACACCGCAGGCGGTTACCCAGAGCCCGGAATATGTGAAGCTGTTCGGCTCGCGAGCGGCCCAGTCGCTGGCGATCTACAGCCATCATCACGACCATACGCATCTGCCTGACGGCCGCGTGCAGCATGCCGACGGCTCGATCACCGATGATTGCCGCGCCGACGACGGCCATCACGACCATGGTCACGATCACGGGCACGAGCATGCCCACCACGATCATGATCATGACCACCACGCCGCAGGAGAACGCCATGTTTGACGATTTCTTCCTGCGGGCCGTCGTTGCGGGCGTCGGGCTGGCGCTGACGACCGGGCCGCTCGGCTGCTTCATCATCTGGCGGCGCATGGCCTACTTCGGCGATACGATCTCGCATTCGGCACTGCTCGGTGTGGCGCTGTCGCTGCTCTTCCAGCTCAATCTGACACTCTCTGTCTTCGCGGTGGCGGCGGCCGTGTCGATCCTGCTTCTGTTCCTTCAGCGCCGGCAGGCCCTGTCTGCGGATGCGTTGCTCGGCATTCTGTCGCATGCAACGCTGGCGATTGGCCTCGTCATCGTCGCTTTCATGAGCTGGATAAGGATCGATCTTATCGCTTTCCTGTTTGGCGATATCCTCGCCGTCAACCGCTCGGATATCGCCCTGATTTGGGGCGGCGGCATTCTCGTATTGGCGGCGATCGCCTGGCTTTGGCGGCCGCTGCTCGCCTCCACCGTCAATCCGGAACTGGCCGAGGCCGAGGGTCTGGAGCCGGAGAGGGCGAAGCTGTTCTTCATGCTGCTGATGGCAGTCGTTATCGCCATCGCCATGAAGATCGTCGGCATCCTGCTGATCACCGCGCTGCTGATCATCCCCGCCGCCACCGCCCGCCGTTTTGCCGCGACGCCGGAGATGATGGCTGTTTTTGCTTCGCTGATCGGCGCCGTCGCCGTGGTCGGCGGACTATTCGGTTCGCTGCGTTACGACACGCCCTCCGGTCCGTCGATTGTCGTGGCGGCACTCGTTCTGTTTATTATCAGCCTGCTGCCCCTTGCCCGCAGGGTTGGCGCGCCGGCGGCGCAGCAGGGAGGACAGGGATCATGACCACTCCGACACTCACCAAGAACCAATCGCTCGTTTTCGATGTCCTGACCAAGGCGGAGGCGCCGCTCAGTGCCTATACCATCCTCGACAAGCTGCGCGACCATGGTTTCCGCGCGCCGCTGCAGGTCTACCGGGCGCTGGACAAGCTGCTGGAATATGGCGTCGTCCATCGCCTTGAGAGCATCAACTCCTTCGTCGCCTGCGCCCATCCGGACGAGAATTGCCATAGCCACGGCCTCGTCGCCTTCGCCATCTGCGAAAGCTGCGGCCAGGTGATCGAATTCCACGATCATCAGGTGGATCACCGGCTGATGGATTGGCTGAAGTCGCACAAGTTCAAGGCCGAGAAATCGACCATCGAGATTCGCGGCCATTGCGCGAGTTGCGCGGCCTGAATGTCTGCGAGGCGCTATCCTGAAGCTCCGCGCCTTTTGGAACCCTAATCCAGTCTTTTGAGGTCGCGGGCAAAACGCTGCCAATTGGCGACATAGTTGCGGGCCGAACGGCGCAGGCCTTCGATGGCAGCCTCGTCCAGCATGCGGATCGCCTTGGCGGGGGCGCCGACAATCAAGGAGCCGTCTGGAAATTCCTTGCCTTCGGTCACCAGTGCATTGGCGCCCACAAGGCAATTGTTGCCGATCTTGGCACCGTTCAACACGGTTGCGCCCATGCCGATCAGTGAATTGTCGCCGATTGTGCAGCCATGGATAATGGCATGGTGGCCGATGGTGCAGCCTTCGCCGATCGTGGTCGGGAAGCTGGGATCGGTATGCACCATCGTCCCTTCCTGGATATTGGTGCCTTTGCCGATGACAATAAGCTCGTTGTCGCCGCGCAGGACTGCGCCGAACCAGATGCCGACATCTTCACCGATCTCAACCTTGCCTATCACATTTGCGTCGGGCGCGATCCAATAGCGGCCGGGGCCAGGCGTCTTCGGGACCAGGCCGGAAAGGGCATAGAGCGGCATCTTATTTCTCCTCGATCAAACGACGTTCAGCACCAGCGATGCGACGCCATCGACGGCGCAGCTTATCTTGTCGCCGCGCGCCACCGGCCCGACGCCGGCCGGCGTGCCGGTCATGATGACATCGCCGGGCGCCAGCGTGAACAGCTTGGAGAGTTCGGTGATGATTTCCGGTACTTTCCAGATCATCTGCGACAGGTCGCCCCTTTGCGCCGACTCGCCATTGCGCATCAGCCAGATGCCACCCATGTCAGGATGACCGACTTTTGTTGCGGGTGCGAGAGCGGAAACGGGGGCAGAATGTTCGAAGGCCTTGCCGACTTCCCAGGGGCGGCCAAGCTTCTTGGCTTCGCCCTGCCGGTCGCGGCGGGTGAAATCGATGCCAACGGCATAGCCGTAGATACAATCCAGCGCCCTTTCGGCCGGGATATCGGCACCGCCGCTTTTCAGCGCAACCACCAGTTCCACCTCATGATGCACATCCGAGGACAGCGGCGGATAGGGGAAATCGCCATTCGGCAAGAGATTGTCGGGGTTTTTCTGGAAGAAGAAGGGCGGTTCGCGGTTGGGGTCGTGGCCCATCTCGATCGCGTGGTCGGCATAATTGCGGCCGACGCAATAAACGCGGCGCACGGGGAAAAATGCGGTTTCGCCTTCAATCGGCAATAGAACGGGCGCGGGCAGGGGGATGACGGTGGCAAGCTGTTCGGTCATGACAATCTCTTCACATAATTCGTCTGCTGCCAGAAGATCCATGCCCTCCGACTCCACCGCAACCTAGCACCAATAGAGTGGAGGGGAAAACCAACCTTCTGGAACCTTTCGGTGTAAAGTTCCGGACAGGTGGGTTTCCAGCCGTGAGAGGTGGGAGGCAAAATATTTGCCGTAGCTCATAGACGTGCTCATCTGTGCAGATTGCACGAACTATGGCATAACTAAACTATGGCGATACATGTCTTGGGGGTCCATACCGGTCGCGTCAGGACAGAACAGGGGACGGGCAATTCGCTGGCCGCCGCCTATTCTGTGGCGGTCCTCTGTTGGCTGTTGTCATCCGGCGTCTATATCGCCGCGAAATGGGTCTCTCACGAAATGCCCCCTTGGGCGCTTTGCTTCTGGCGCGTGCTAATCGCCTGGGCCATCCTGTTGCCGATCGTGCGCCGGCATTTTGGCGCGATGTTTGCGCTCGCGAAGGCCCGTCCGCTGGCGCTCCTCTGCATCGGCGGCATTGGGCTTGCGATCTGCCAGGGCCTGCTCTTCACTGGCCTGCAACATGCGGATGCCACGACGGCCGGCATCATCATGGCCCTGATCCCCATTCTCACCATGGTTCTAGCCCGCCTCCTTCTTGGCGAGCCGATGGGAACCTGGCAGGTGACGGGATCAATCATCGCCTTTCTTGGAATCGTGGTCATCGTCATCAAAGGCAGCCCGGCGGCATTGATGCGTCTCGATATCAATCCGGGAGAACTGTGGATCGTCGCCGGCTCTTTCTGCTTCAGTCTCTACACTGTCCTGCTCCGCCGCGCGAAATTCGATATAGAGCGCCTTCCGCTCCTCGTACTGCTTTTGGGCGCCGCGGTGCTCACGGCACTGCCTTTCTACCTCTGGGAGCTTGGGTCCGACGAGCGCTCGACGCTCAACGGCAATGGGTTGATTGCACTTGCCTATGTGGCGATCCCAGGCGGGGCCATGACCTACTACCTTTTCAATCGGAGCGTCGAGGCGCTGGGTGCGGCCCGGGCCGGCCTGATGCTCTATCTCCAGACCATCTTTACCGCCGTGCTCGCTTACTTGCTTCTCGGCGAGCAGTTGCGGTCCTATCATCTTGAGGGCGCAGCGATCATCGTCGTTGGCCTGCTGCTCGTCACCCTCCTTAAGCAGAAGGCCGAACCTGCGGCGGTAAGGCCTTGATGCCGAGAGTGGCGTTGCTGGTCATCTCGGCACGGGGCTTTGCGCTTTGACGCCGTCTCGCTTTATTCCTATCTGTGCTGTATATCGCCTCTCGAAATCGTGCCCATCTTGTTGCTGCGCGCCTTCTAGGATCGCTTCGACGCAGTAATAGACGCTTGGAATGGGCAAAGAAAATTATGCGAGTAAACAAGACATGACCGAATCGGCAGAAAAGCCCGGAATGCAGGCGGATAGCCTCTATACGCGGAAGCCCGTTTTCGCCGTCGCTCCCATGATCGACTGGACGGATAGGCATTGTCGGTACCTACATCGGCAGATCAGCCGGCATGCGTTGCTCTATACCGAAATGGTGGTTGCGGATGCGATTATCCATGGGCCGCGCGATCGGCTGCTGGGTCATGACGCCAGTGAGCATCCTGTGGCGCTGCAGGTGGGCGGCTCCGATCCCGCCAAGCTTGCGGAGGCGGTGCGGATTGCCGAGGCCTATGATTATGACGAGATCAACCTCAACGTCGGCTGCCCGTCGGATCGCGTGCAGTCGGGCACGTTCGGCGCATGCCTGATGCTGACGCCGGAGACGGTGGCGGATTGCATTGGCGTGATGAAGAGGGTTTCCAAGGCGCCGGTTACGGTGAAATGCCGAATCGGCGTCGATGAGCAGGAGCCGGAAGAGGCGCTGCCTGAGCTGATCACCCGCGTGCTCGATGCCGGTGCCGACGCGATCTGGATCCACGCCCGCAAGGCTTGGCTGAAGGGCCTGTCGCCAAAGGAAAACCGCGAAATCCCGCCGCTGGATTACGAGATCGTCTACCGGATGAAAGAGCGTTGGCCCGATGTCTTCATCGGCATCAACGGCGGCATCCAGACGCTGGATCAAGCCGAAGCGCACCTTGCCCATGTCGACGGCGTCATGCTCGGCCGCGCTGCCTATCAGAACGCCGCCATCCTCGCCGATGTCGATCAGCGCTTCTATGGCGAACCGTCCGCTGAGCCGGATTGGAACGACCTGCGCGACCGAATGATGGTCTATACGGAGCGCCACATCGCCCAGGGCGGACGCCTGCAGCATGTCGCCCGCCACATGGTCGGCCTCTTCACCGGCCTGCCGGGCTCTCGCCGTTACCGCCAAATACTCTCCACCGATGCCAACAAGCCGGGGGCGGGGCCGGAGGTGATCGCGGCGGCATTTGCGGCGGTGGATTTTGCCGGCGAGGGCGAGCGGGTGAGCGCTTAACCAATTACCCTCGCCCCATCGGGGATCCGAAGGACCGGGGTGAGACCCGTGGCTAAACCCCGGTATGGGTCGCGCGTAAGCGCGGAGCGAGGGGGCGTTACCGGGAAATTGCCCTTCGCTTGCGCTCACGGCCCGCATCGCTGACGCTCTGCGGCCCCCTCATCCGCCCTTCGGGCACCTTCTCCCCGCTGGGGAGAAGGGGAAACGCAAAACGGCGCGGTTTGCACCACGCCGTTCGAAATCTTATCCGGTAATCAACTCAGACTTAGGAAGCCTTGATGTTGACAGCCTTCGGGCCCTTGCCCATGCGATCCGGCTCGGTGTCGAAGGTGACCTGCTGGCCTTCGCGGAGCGACTGGATGCCGGAAGCCTGGAGAGCGGAAATATGGACGAATACGTCCTTAGCGCCGCCGTCCGGGGTGATGAAACCAAAACCCTTGTCCTGGTTGAAGAATTTTACGATGCCCTTGGTGGCCATTGGGATAGTCCTTTTCCCTTCAGTCTGAATATTCTGTCCAGGAATTTTTTCCCGGACGGCTTTGCCTCCGCCATGCGAAAGCCAGTCGAGAAGTTCACGTACGGGGAAAGAACGTCTACGCAGAGGATAAACCTCTGTAGGCTGCCTCGCGTAGTCGGCATTGCCAAATCAGTCCAGTCACCGGCATGCAAATGCCCGAGCGCGCATATGGGTGACAGGATTTGCGACAAAAGGCAAGGGGCAATATTGGGGCGAAGCGGGAATGAGGCCGGATAGGAAGGAGATTTCAAGGGGTTGGAGAGGTGACGCATGCGCCGGCGACGGCCGCCCTTGTTTCACTTTGGTACTACGATGCGGCGAGAATTACCCGGATACCGATCAACGGCGTCGCTTCGACGACAATTTATTTGCGATGAGTCATTCGGATAATAGCGGATCAAACCACTTCGATTTTGAAATCCGTGCCCTCCCATCGCTGCGTATTCGTCCAGAAGATCGTGAAGACGATCGTGCCCGGGCCGAGCGTCTTCGTCGGCAGGTCGCAGACATAGGTGCCGAAGCCGGTGTCGCGAGCCTGCGTATCGGTGAAGTTTGCCCAGCCGTCGGTGGACCAATGCACCAGGGCAGGCTCGGGCAATTCGATGCGCAGGGCGCGGCCTGCTGCCATTTGGCTGCGCTTGTTGGTCAGGCGCCAGGCGAAGGGCGCGGGCGCCGGCTTTGCGCCGACATAGCGGGCAAAGGTCTGAGGCGGCATATCGAAGATCACGCCGTCGCGGATCGAGCGCAGCAGCTTGATGTGTTCCGCATGCGCCCAGACGAGCGGCATGGCGCTGCCGGAGGGGCGACCGAGAAAAAGCTCGCGTTCCGGCACGTCGTCGCTGTCCCAGATCTGCTCGGGCAGGAGCCCGCCTTCGCTTGCCGAGGCTTCCAGCGCTGCCAGCAGGCGCCGCGCCTCATCCGGCCGTCCGGCGGAGAGTTCATAGTGGGCGCGCTCTCCCGTCAGCAGCGGCCAGAGCCTCCCGACACCGCTGCCGGCGAAGGGCGCGCCGCCGGTGCGCTCGCCGTAGCCGTCGTCATTGTAGCGGTACCAATAGGGCCCGGCGGGGAGCTCGCGCCGCAACTCCGAATCGATTGCCTTGACGGTGCCGATAATGCGCGGATCGTCGGCGGCGCGGAGGCCGAAGCGTACCAGCGCCAGAGCATCCGGGCTGAGAAGGAGGTCCGCCTCCACGACTTCTTCCCCGTCGTCGCGATTGCGGATGGGAATGAAGTCACGCCGCAGTGACGAACTGCCGTCCGTGGCCGATGCGATGCGCACGTAATAGCCCTCAATGCCGAGACTGTGCGACAAGTCCGTATCGGTGGCGTAGGTCCATTCCTCTATGCGCTCGTTCCAGCCGTCGGCCACCTCGCGCAAATATTGCGCCGCCGGCAATCGGCCTGCCGCTTCCACCGCATCGGCGGCCGCGAGCAATCCGGCGATCTCGACGGCAAGCGTGAAGGGCGAGTAGCCGGCATCCTCCTCCCAGCGATCCTGCTGGGTGGCGGGACCGTTTTTGACGATATAAGCCGCAGCGGCCTCGATCATCGGCAGGTAGCGGCCGCTCTCGGAGGCGTCGATCGCGCCGGCGCGCAGCAACATGTCGTATAGCAGGATCGGAAAGGCTGTCTCGTCCATCTGAATGCCGTACCAGTAGGGTCGGCCGTCGAGCCAGGCATTCTGCACCCAATGGCCATCCGCCTCCTGGATCGCCGCGAGATAGTCGAGCACGGAACGCGCGTCGGCCCTGGCGCCGGCGGCAAGCAGCGCGCCGGCGGTTTCCACCAGATCGCGTGTCCAGACCAGGTGATAGCCGCCGAGATCGTCGTCGCTCTTGCTGAAACCCCACGGGATGGAAAGGCTGGCGATGATGGCGCCGGAGGCATCGTCGCGATGGGTGGCGAGCACGCCGGTACTGACGCGGTATCGGTTGAGCTGGTTGGGATCATGGGGCTCGTCCAAGGCCAGCAGGCCGGCCTGCCACTCCCGCCAGCCGCTGCGATAATGCTTCAGCGCCGGCTCGACGCCCTGTTCCAAACTGAGGACGGCACGGAAGGCAGCCTCCTCCGGCTGCGTACCGAAGCCGATGGCGATCAGCGCGCGCCCCTCGTTCGCCCCGATGTCGAGCGTTCCCGACAGCGCGACGTTGCCGGTAGTGGCGCAGCGGTACTCCTCCTTCAGGCTCTCGCCGCGCGACAGTGTTTGCCAGCCGTCGGAGAAACCGACATAGCCTACCGAACGCGCAAGCCAAGGCACCGAGGCGGCGACCGCGAGCACCCGACCGGAACCCTCGGCAAAAAGCATCGGCCTGCCTTTGAAATCGGCGTACCAGCCCGTGTTATCGGAGCCGCCATTGACCAGATGCGGCGCCACGAGGGCATGCAGCCGGTAGTCGGAGAGTTTGCCGATGAGCGCCTCGAAATGGAGGTCCTGCAGCACCACCTCACGCTCCGGGTCCGAAAGGATGGTTTTGGTGATGCGATAGCGGCCGTCGCGGGCGGTATTGACGAGGCGAAAAGCCGGGACGCCGTCCTCGATCGCCTCCACGCGATGATCGGCGTCGCGCTTCTCCTCGGAGAAATAGCCGTCGGCCGTCACCATGAAACCGAAATCACGGACGCAGGCCATATCGAGGCGCGGCGCGTAAATCTCGTTGAGGATGCCATGGCTCGCCGTGAACCAGACGTTGCTTGCCGTGCTGACGGCAGTGCCGACGGCGCTCTTGTCGCTCGAGGTCCAGCGGGGCTCGATGCCGGGAGCACCGGGCGGGACTACGGAACCGGGTGGCTGTGTCGGAAAGGCCAAGTGTCGATCCTCCGCTCCTATGCGCGCCTCTGCGGCGAGCCATCCTGGATTGAAATCACGCGATCTGCAATACGCCTGGGCTTGACAGCCGGTGCCGAACTTGCGCCCGATAGGGCGGGGGAGCGACGAAGGGCCGGACCCAAAGAGGAGCGCTAGACATGGATGACATGACGGAAGCACCCGTAGCAGAGCAAACACGCGATCATGGCAAGCCGAAGGCGCGGGCGGCGCCGGCCAGCCCCGTTGTGCTTGCCGTCGATATCGGCGGATCGCATGTGAAGGTGGAGCTCAGCAGTGGCAGCGAGCGACGGGCGGTCGCGTCAGGGCACCAAATGACGGCGGCCAAGATGGTGGCGGCGCTGCGCGATCTGACGGCCGACTGGCATTATGACCTCGTCACCATGGGATACCCCGGACCGGTAGTCGCGCATCGCCCGGCCGCGGACCCGTTCAATCTCGGGACGGGATGGAAGAATTTCGATTTTGACTCAGTCCTCGGCAAGCCTGTGCGGATGGTCAACGACGCGCTGATGCAGGCGATCGGCAGCTATGAGGCCGGCCGTATGCTCTTCCTCGGCCTGGGTACCGGCCTCGGCTCAGCCATGATTGCAGAGAGCGTTTGCATGCCCCTGGAATTGGCGCATTTGCCCTACCGCAAGGCGACGTTCGAAGACTATGTCGGCGAACGCGGCCTCGAGCGTCGGGGCAAGGGCAAATGGCGAAAATCGGTCTTCGATGTCGCCGATCGTTTGGACAAGGCCCTGCTGCCGGACTACATCGTCATCGGCGGTGGCAATGTCGACCGGCTCAAGGAACTGCCGCCGAAATGCCGGCGCGGCAATAACGACAACGCCTTCCGCGGCGGTTTTCGGGTGTGGTTGGATGATAGTCTGCGGCTTTGAACCGCAGCAAGGCAGGCACTATACTGGATCGATGGCGCCCCTCGGTGTCTAATTGGGCATCACGCGATATACACACGCAGTTCCCTCGACGCCCCGGAGAGGAGCCTCGAAAGCAACCAGCCTTTGGCCGGCAAGGAGTTGGCTGACGCCCGGCGCCGAAAACAGGGCTTCGGAAATGCAAATTTCTCCTGCGCCTGCCAATGACTGCACGCGTGCGGCCACATTGACCGTCTGGCCGAAATAATCGAGGTTTTCGTTCAGGCTCACGGCGATCGAGGGGCCGCAATGGGCTCCGATCTTCAGGATAAGGCTGGGGTCGCCATGCTGAGCATTGTAGCGTTCGATGACCCCCAGAATGTGCAGCGCGGCCGAGACGGCATCCGCCGGTCGGGAGAAAGCAGCCATCACAGCGTCGCCGATCGTCTTGACGATCGCGCCCGAATGCTCCTGCACCGTCGCGCCGAGCAAGGCGAAATGCTCGCGAACCAGCGCATAGGCATTGAGATCGCCAAGCCGCTCATACATGGCGGTCGACCCCTTGAGGTCTGTGAACAGCAGGGTCACCTGACGGATACCGAGACCTTCCTTCTCGTCGACGTTTTCCGAGCGGAACAGGCGCCGGAAGGTCTGCCGGGCAAGCAGCATGCCGCCCGACATGTAGGGATCGAAGTCGAGAGCCGGCTTGATCGTCTGGGCCAGGATTTCCGGTGGCCAATTGATCAGCAGCAGCGAGCCGCGTGCGGCGCCGGAATTCTGCACGTCGATGATGACAGGGCCGGGCGGCACTGCCGGCAGCGAAGCGGAAAAGCGCTGCCCGTCATATGCGATCCGCAGGTGCGTCGGCACTGTCGCGGGCTCGCCCGCGACAGGCAACGCGAAACTCGCCTGGGTCTGGACATTGATGCCTGCCAGGGCGCCGGGACCGAGTTCCGCCGTTAAGGTCGTGATCGAGCCTGGCGGCAGGAAAGAGAGGCCGCGAACCAGCCCCTGCAGGACGTCGAGAAAGCGGATCGGTTGGCCGGGTATCCGCGCGTCGCTCAGGAATCGCGCCTTCCAGTGAAAATCCTCGACGGAAAGCGAGGCGGGATCATGAAACGACAGGCGGCGGAGGTTTGGCGACACCGTGAAGGTGACCTCGATGAAATCGTCGAGATTGGTTTCGCCGCTGACATCGCAGAGGCCACAGACATAGTGTGTCTTCAACGTTCGCAAGGCGCCGAAACTGTCGAGCACCATGCCGGATTGGGGACACACCACGTCCCAGCTCATCTCGAACAATCCGCTGCGGGTCGCATGGAGAAACAGATCGATGCTCTCCGCCTCCGCAATGGCGCGGTCGCGAGCGAAGGCGAGGGGATTGACGCGGAAGAGAGACAAGTCATCACCGCTGCGGATCAGCGTTTCGAATTTGGAGATGACCCTCGGGCTCCAAGACCGGGCCTGCTCGATCTCGGCGATCTTGCTTTCAAGGAGCCGTTCCTGAACGTCCGTCATGTGGCACCTGTGTTTCGGCTATTGATCAGGTTTGGCCGTGGCTTGGGAGGTGTTTTGGCTGTTTGAGATTATAGCAGAGAATGGGGTACGGGTCTGCTTCGGGGCATCCATGACGGCGAGTTCGGCGGGCTTGAGGCCTTTGATTTCATTTGCAGCTGGCATAGCCAAATCGGTCCAGTCATCGGCATACAAATACCCAAGCGGGCATATGACGGCATTTGCGACAAAAGGTAAGGAGAATATTGGGGCGAAGCGAGAATGAGGCGAGATATTACTATTGCAAAATCAACCTATACTAGTAGTATTGTGTCGGGGGACAGAATGGCAATTAGAAACCTTCCGCTTAGTTCGCTTGAGGTCAATCGTGCCAACGATAGGCATGGAGAACTCGAAAACGAAACTGCAGCTATCGCTTGGCTCTTCAAAGAGCGCGAGCAGCATATGCGTAACCTTGCAAAGGATATCGTCGATCGCGGTGAGATATACGAGTTTCCGCTCGTCTCGCTAGATGGGGGGCAAGTACATAGTGTTCGACGGCAACCGAAGGGTCACTTGTCTGAAGTTGCTCGACGATCCTCGCCGTGCGCCAACGGTTGAACTTCAGGCTTTATTTCGTGAGCAGCGGGCGCGCTGGAAGGGTCCATTCCCCGAGAGTTTCCATTGCCAGGTTGAAACCGATCGGGATCGAGTTGACGAGATTCTTTACCGCAGGCACACCGGTACCCAGAACGGCATCGGCCAGAGCACATGGGACGACCGAATGAAGGCGACCTTTGTCGCCCGTACGGGCAAGGGTAGCGGACCTAGTGTTGCCGATGAGATCGAGAAACGCCTGGCCAATGCCCACCTTTTGCCGTCTCGCAGAAAGATTCCACGGTCCACACTCAACCGCTTGCTTTCGGCAGAACCGTTCAGGACGCGGGTTGGCATCAGCATGAAGGGCGGCAGGTTCGCGTTCACACATGACGAAACGATGTCCCTTAATGCGCTAGCCCGGATCGCGAACGATCTTGCAAGCCGCAAAGTCGTGCTGGGCCATATCTGGGACGTCGATGGGAAAGAGCGGTACCTCAACGAGCTCGAAAGCGAGGGCGTCCTTCCAGGCTCGAGCCATATACTCGCGAAGAGTGACGACACGAAGGTCACATCAAAGACCGTTAAGCCCAAGCCGACCGCAAAGGTCACCCCAACAGTCCGTACGACGCTCATTCCCCATAAAGATTTCGCTTTCAACTGGCCCGGCCGTCTTCAACGGCATCATCAGATTTGGGAGGAGCTTCAGTTCCATCTTGATCTGAGAAAGCATTCTAACGCTGTTTCGGTGCTGTTGCGTGTTCTCATTGAACTGGCCTTGGAGAACTATATCAGCATAGCTGGCGTCTCAGTCCACGACAACGACAAGCTCGCGACTCGACTGGAAAAAGCGGGTCTCCATCTCCAGGCAGCTAGCAAGCTCGACGGTAAACAGATGGATGTGATTCGCAAGTTCAAGCAGGGCGACAAGCTGATCTCAGCCGACACGCTAAACAAATACGTTCACTCATCGAACTTTGCTCCGTCGCCGGAACATCTCATGTCGATGTGGGACAGTCTGGCAGACGTGATTGTGCTGTTTCTCAAAGCTTAGCTGGATTTTCTTCTCGCCGCCTTGAGGCGCTTCCCAGCCGAAACCGCCAATCTCCCAGGCTCCCGCCACCACATCCTCATAGGACCAGACGCGCGGCTTTACCCGAATAATCAGCTTGTTCCGGCACCGGCTTCTCCGTCCTGCCGACGGTCATTTCGTCCAGCGTGTTCTTGCGGAAAGAGGGGCGTGCCGGCCTCGATGACAAGCACGGCAGGAAGCGGCACGCATTCACACAATGCGTTTGCCTTGGTCATCGAGAACCTGCTCGCCGTCTTCCTTGGTGAAGGGGCCTTTGTGGGTGTCGGGCAGGATATCCAGAACGAGCTCGGAAGGGCGGGCAAGGCGGGTGCCGATCGGGGTGATGACGAATGGGCGGTTGATCAGGATGGGGTCCTTCAACATGGCGTCGAGCAACTGATCGTCGGTCAGGTCCGGATTGTCGAGGCCGAGTTCGGCGTAGGGCGTGCCCTTCTCGCGAATTGCCTCGCGGACGCTCAAACCTGCATCCGCAATCATCTTCACGAGCTGTTCGCGGGTCGGCGGATTTTTCAGATATTCGATGACAGTCGGTTCGATGCACGCATTCCGGATCATCGCCAGCGTATTGCGCGACGTGCCGCATTGCGGATTGTGATAGATCGTGACGTCCATGGTCATGGGGCGGGTTCCGTTTCCGTAAGAGTTTGAGGATTGCGGGCTTCCATCAACAGCCAGCCAACGAGCATCAACGCCAGCAATGCGCCCAGGACTTCCGCAACGATGAAGCCCGGCAGATCGACAGGGCGGATGCCCGCAAAGGTGTTCGTCAGCGAGCGGGCGATGGCGACGGCCGGATTGGCGAATGAGGTGGAAGCCGTGAACCAGTAGGCTGCAGTGATATAGAGACCGACCAGCCATGGCACTGCTTCGGACCGAAAACGCAAGCCGGCGAGGATCACGAAGACGAGGCCGAAGGTGGCCGTTACTTCCGCGAGCCATTGCGCGCCGCCGGTACGGATGGTGGTCGAGGCCTGAAGCAAGGGCAGTTCGAACATGGCATGCGCAAGGATGGTTCCGACAATGCCACCAAGAATTTGCACGACGACATAGGCCAGAGCCGACATCGCGGTCAGCCCGCGACGGAGGGCGAAAACCAGCGATACGACCGGGTTGAAGTGAGCGCCGGAAACCGGCCCCAGCACGGTGATCAGTACGACAAGGATCGCACCCGTCGCAAGCGTGTTGGCGAGCAATGCCAGGGCCGTATCGGCCGTCAGCCTGTCCGCCATGATGCCCGAACCGACGACGGTCGCAACCAAAAGCGCTGTGCCGAGAGCCTCAGAGGCAAGGCGGCGGGAGAGCGGAAAAGAAGTCATAGCTTCAGACCACCGGCCAAATCAGAACGTTCATTGAATTTTTTCCTCAGCAGGCGCGCAGCAGGCGGCAACCTTGGCCGTTGGTGCGCAAATTTCGGGACGGCCCCCGCAGCAATCTTCCATCAGGAAGCGCACGAGGCCACCGAGCGCATCGTAATTGGCGGTGTAGATGATGGAGCGGGCTTCGCGCTGTTGGCTGACGAGGCCGGCCCGATCCAGTTCCTTGAGATGAAACGAGATGTTCGAGGGCGATACGTCGAGTCTTTCCGCAATTGTTCCTGCCGACATGCCATCGGGACCGGCAACAACAAGCATACGAACGATCTGCAGTCGGGTCTCCTGAGAGAGTGCACCGAATGAAGCGAGGGCTTGACGTTCATCCATAATTCAATAATCCTTGAAATATTGAAAAGATGGGTACCTGAAATGAACGCGATCGACAAGGCCCTTTCGTCGGATATTAACCTCGGTCTTTTGCTTGAGACCTTGGCAGCTTCGCGCGATCTGCCCCTTGTGTTCCGCTATGAGGGGCGGGCGGTGAAGCCGGGCTATCATGTCACCGAAGTCAAGGCCGGGCAGTTTTCAGCACTGGACTGCGGGGCCAATCCGGAAGCATGGGCCGAGATTTTCGTACAGCTCTGGGATATCGAGGAAAGTGGCCGCACCCATATGCCTGCAGGCAAGTTCGCTGCCATCATCCGCAAGGTTTCCGAGCATGTTCAGCTTGATGGCTCGGCGAAGCTGACCTTTGAGGTAAGCGATGGTGTCCAGCCGATGCAGCTCTATTGCGCATCGGCTCCTGTCATCAGCGATGCTGCGGTATATGTCGAACTCGTCCCACGCGCGGCGAGTTGCAAGCCACGTGACCGGTGGTTGGCTGAAGAAGCGCAAGTGGCGGCTTGCTGCAGATCGGCGAATGCAGCCAAGTGCTGCGGGTAGTCCGGGGTGACAGCAGTGAGCCGCAAGTTGCCACGAGAAAACTGAAACCGCCTACCTACCGGGCCGTCCCGTTTTTCCCTTCGTCCGGCCCTTGCGTTGCTTCTCGTCCACGGCATCCTCGTAGGACCCGACACCCGGCTTTGCGCGGATGATCGGCTTGTCCGGCACCTTGCCGAGTATCGGCTTCTCCGTCCTGCCGACGGTCATTTCGTCAAGGCTATTCCTTCGGAAATAGCCTTGAGTTCTTGCTTGCTCGGACTCGCTATCTTGCCCGGCTGTGCCGGACAAGGCGTCCGAGCCGGTATTCTTGCGGAAGAGGGGCGTGCCGGCGTCGCTGCCCGGGCCCATTTCGTCGAGGTTGGGCTTGGCGAAGTAGCTGGGTCCGTGGATGTCGCTTTTCCCCTCCCCAACCCTCCCCACAGGGGGAGGGAGTCGACCGTGGGTGGGGCGGCCTTTTTTCGGTTGCTTGAACCTTCGATGTTCTTCGCCTCCTCGCGGGCCATCGGATCGTCCATGACGGCGAGTTCGGCGGCTTTGAGGCGCTTGATTTCGTCGCGCAGTCGTGCGGCCTTTTCGAAATCGAGGTCGGCGGCGGCGTCGCGCATTTGTTTTTCCAGCGCGTTGAGATGGGCCTGCAGGTTGTTGCCGACGAGGTGGCCGCCGTCGGCAAAGCCCTTGCCGGAGACGCCGGTGATGTCGGCGCGGACGTGGTCTTTCTCGTAGACGCTGTCGAGGATGTCAGAAATCTTCGCCTTCACGGATTCCGGCGTGATGCCGTTTTCCTCGTTATAGATCATCTGCTTTTCGCGGCGGCGGCTGGTCTCGTCCATCGCCCGCTGCATCGAGCCGGTGACGGTATCGGCATAGAGGATGACCTTGCCGTCGACGTTACGCGCCGCGCGGCCGATCGTCTGGATCAGCGACGTTTCCGAGCGCAGAAAACCTTCCTTGTCGGCATCGAGGATGGCGACGAAGCCGCATTCGGGAATGTCGAGACCTTCGCGCAAGAGGTTGATGCCGACGAGCACGTCGAAAGCACCCAAGCGAAGATCGCGGATGATCTCGATGCGCTCCAGCGTGTCGATGTCGGAGTGCATGTAGCGGACGCGCACGCCCTGTTCATGCAGATATTCGGTCAGGTCCTCGGCCATGCGCTTGGTCAGCACGGTGCAGAGGGTGCGGTAGCCCTTGGCGGCGGTCTCGCGGATTTCGCCGAGCACGTCATCGACCTGGGTGCGGGCGGAGCGGACTTCGACCGGTGGGTCGATGAGGCCGGTCGGGCGGATGACCTGTTCGGCAAAGACGCCGCCGGATTGTTCCATCTCCCAGCCGCCCGGCGTCGCCGATACCGCGATCGTGTCCGGGCGCATGGCGTCCCATTCCTCGAAGCGCAGCGGCCGGTTGTCCATGCAGGAGGGGAGGCGGAAGCCGTATTCAGCCAGCGTCGCCTTGCGCCGGAAGTCGCCGCGATACATGCCGCCGATCTGCGGCACGGTGACGTGGCTTTCGTCGATGAAGATGATGGCGTTGTCGGGGATATATTCGAACAGCGTCGGCGGCGGTTCGCCGGGATTGCGGCCGGTGAGATAGCGCGAATAGTTCTCGATGCCCTGGCAGGAGCCGGTGGCTTCCAGCATCTCTACGTCGTAGCGCGTGCGCTGCTCCAGGCGCTGCGCTTCCAGCAGGCGGCCGGCCTTTTCCAACTCGGCGAGGCGGAGCCTCAGCTCCTCCTTGATCGCCTTGATGGCGCCGTTCAGCGTCGGGCGCGGCGTGACATAGTGCGAATTGGCGTAGATCTTCACCGATTTCAGGTCGCCGGTCTTCTGCCCGGTCAAGGGATCGAATTCGGTGATGGCATCGATCTCGTCGCCGAACATGGAGATGCGCCAGGCGGCATCCTCCAAGTGGGCCGGGAAGATTTCGATCGTATCGCCTCGGACGCGGAAGGAGCCACGGATGAAATCCATGTCCCGGCGCTTGTATTGCTGCGCCACGAGGTCGGCCAGAAGCTGGCGCTGGTCCAGGCGGTCGCCGACATTCATCTGGAAGGTCATGGCCGTATAGGTCTCGACCGAGCCGATACCGTAGATGCAGGAGACGGAGGCGACAATGATACAATCGTCGCGTTCCAGCAGCGAACGCGTCGCCGAGTGGCGCATGCGGTCGATCTGCTCGTTAATCGAGGATTCCTTCTCGATATAGGTGTCCGAGCGCGGCACATAGGCTTCCGGCTGGTAGTAGTCGTAGTAGGAGACGAAATACTCGACGGCGTTGTCCGGAAAGAAGTTCTTGAACTCGGAATAGAGCTGCGCTGCCAGTGTCTTGTTCGGCGCCAGGATGACGGCCGGTCGTTGCGTCGCCTCGATCACCTTGGCCATGGTGAAGGTCTTGCCGGAGCCGGTGACGCCGAGCAGCACCTGGCTGCGGTCGCCGTTTTCCAGGCCCTCCACCAGGTCGCGGATCGCCGTCGGCTGGTCGCCGGCCGGCTGATATTCCGAGGCCATACGGATGCTGATGCCGCCTTCCGATTTCTCCGGGCGGGCAGGGCGGTGCGGCGTCCAGATCTTGCCGTTCTTGTGCAGCGGATTGCCGCTTTCGATCAGCGCCGACAGCGCCTCGACCGTGGCGGTGACGGCCGTCCCGGCATTGACGGCGTCCTCCAGTGTCGTGTCCATGCCAGCCACCGGATTGAGCCCGGCGGCAGCCCGTGTTTTCGGGTCGGTCGAACCGCCCATCGACGTGCCGCGCGCCGATTTCGACGCCGCGATCTCCACCTTCTTCCGATGCTTGCCCGCCTTGGAGGCGATCTCGCGCTGACTTTCGACGCTGGTGGCCTCAGCCTCCGCTTCGAGCTGCTTCACCCAATCGGCGACGCTGCCGCTGAGCGGCGCACCTTCAAACGAGGCCTGCGGCGCCTCTTCGAAACCGGTCGGGGCGGGGGAGTTTTTCGGTGATTTTGCCATGGGCGGAATATGGAGGGAGTCACGGTCGATGTGAAGAGGGAAAGAGTACAAAAGGGAAACGGATGGTTGATTTTCCGCTCCTCGTCATCACGCAAAATGTGATGGAACCGAAAGATGGCCGAGGCGTTGGCGGGACGCTGCCCCAGACATCCGCCGGCTCGATGCGCGAGCGCTGGAGGAAAGGCCCGCCGCAGCGTCAAACCTGCCCGGCGAAGTGCCGGGTCCCCCCCTGCTTCGACGGCATCCGGAATTGCCCGCTTCGCCGCCGCCATCCGGTCGGAGGACCATGATGTCAGCATTGGATAGTTTACGCTCTTTGTCCCCACAACAACGCAACACCGTCATCGCCGCCTATCTCGGCTGGACGCTGGATGCTTTCGATTTCTTCATATTGGTCTTCGTTCTCAAACATATCGCCGAAGAGTTCCATACCGACGTTCCGACGGTCTCCGTGGCGATCTTCCTGACGCTTGCCATGCGGCCGCTCGGGGCGCTGGTCTTCGGGCTCGCCGCCGACCGCTACGGCAGGCGGGCAACGCTGATGGTGGATGTGCTGCTTTACTCGATTTTCGAGTTCCTCACCGGCTTTTCGACCGGTCTCACGATGTTTCTGATATTGCGAGCGCTCTTCGGCATCGCCATGGGCGGCGAATGGGGCGTCGGCGCGTCGCTGACAATGGAAACTGTGCCCGAGGAGTCGCGCGGCATCATCTCCGGCATTCTGCAGGCCGGCTATCCCTCCGGCTATCTGCTGGCGTCGATCGTGTTCTTCCTGCTGTTCCCGATCATCGGCTGGCGGGGCATGTTCATGGTCGGCGCTCTGCCGGCGCTGCTGGTGCTCTATATCCGTCGCAACGTCGAGGAATCGCCGGCTTTCCTGGAGCGCCAGGGGAGGCCGCAACAGTCGTTCGTCAGCGTGCTGCGCGGGAACATTCCGCTGTTCCTGTGGGCGGTGGTGCTGATGACCGCGTTCAATTTCTTCAGCCACGGCACGCAGGATCTCTATCCGACCTTCCTCGAAGTGCAGCGGCAATATAGCAGCTACACGGTCGGCGCCATTGCCATCGTCTATAATATCGGCGCGATCATTGGCGGCTTGTTTTTCGGGGCCTTGTCGCAGCGCATCGGCCGGCGGCGGGCGATCGTCATCGCTGCGGCGCTGGCAATCCCGGTCGCCCCGCTATGGGTCTACGCGCCTGGGCCGGTGCTGCTCGCCGTCGGCGCCTTCCTGATGCAGTTCTTCGTGCAGGGCGCCTGGGGCATCGTGCCGGTGCATCTCAACGAGTTGTCGCCAGACGAAGTGCGCGGTACATTCCCCGGCTTCGCCTATCAGCTCGGCAACCTGCTCGCATCCGGCAATGCAACGATCCAGGCGGGCCTGGCGGCGCGTTGGAACGGAGACTACGCCTTTGCGCTGCTGATCGTGTTGATCATCGTCGCGGTCATCGTGGCGCTGTTCTCCGGTTTTGGTTTCGAAAAGAAGGGTATCCGCTTCGGCGATAAGAGGGCAGAGGAACCCCAGAGCGCGATACCGATCTGATCGCCGCGCCTTCGCCGGAGCACGGCCGGCGGCTCATCGCCGTCGGCCTCCAGCCCAGAGCAGTTCAGCGTTTCACGAAATCGCTTTCCCGTTCTATGTCTTTGTTTTTACGCATTCCGGACGGAAAACCGCACGTTCCTGGAAGTGCTCTATTTGCCGCAGATCTCGGAAATCTTCGCCTGTGCAAAGCCGCGGGCAAGCTCCTGTATTCCGCCGACGGAGGATATCAGGTCGCCGATCGGCCCGCTGACGCCGACATGCGAATCGGTAATTTTGCAGGCTCCAACATCGACTGTCACCGAGGCTTCCAATTGCCCCTTGACGGTTGCCTGGACGATGCCGTGCGATTTACAGGCGAGATCGGCGCGTGCGTTGATCTGCACACCGCCGGCAGCGTCGCAGAGATCGAGCGATTTGACCTCGAACTTCTCCTTGTGGTCGAGACCGGGCAATTTTTTACAAGGGTCCGCCTCGTTCACCGACTTCTCGATCTGCGGACCGAACTTGCTTTGCAGCAGCGACCAGCAGGAGCCAGGCCCGCTCTGGGCTTGCGCGGATGCCATAGGCAGAGGAGAGAGCGGCAGAACGAAGGCGACGGCCAACAATCCCATGCGAAGCGACGGAAGGAGCGAGGAGGGCAGTGCTGCGGATGTCTTGATCACGGCGGTCGATTCCTTGCGGATGGTGTAGGAGACGATGTGCGCAGTCTTCCATGTCTCCGGCTGATGTAGCAATCCCTGTATTTTTGTGAACGAGCGGCGCTCATTTTCCGGGGATGAAACGGGCATAAGCCGCTAGGCAGCGGTCGCCATTCATCCTATGATTCGCGTAGCGGTTCGGCCTTAGGAAACTGCCGGCGAATGGCATGTTTCGGGAGGATGATATGTCGGGTTCGTTGCGTTCGGTACTGGATGAAACGGCGCGGGGGCTGGCGCCGCTGGAGGCGAACGGCAAGATTCTGTCTATGGCGCCGGACCGTTTCGGCTATCTCGAACCGACCGATGCCGCGACCGACATTGCGATGCTACGCGAGCAATATCAGGAGCATGGCTATCTCTGGCTCAAGGGATTTCTGAAGCGGCAGGATGTGCTCGATTTCCGCGCCTGGGTGTTCAGGCATCTGATGGACACCGTACTTCTGCAACCCGGCTCGGATCCCATGATCGGCCTTGCCGCTGACGGGGAGACCGACAAGGCGCTGGCCGACAGGCGGCTGATGGCGCTGGTGCGCTCGGTGGCCTATGAGGGCTTCTGCACGCAGCCGCGGCTGGCTTCCTTCATGGACGAATTCCTGCAGGGCATCTCCTATCTGCACAAGCGCAAGATCATGCGTTTCACCCGGCCGAACACCGGCGTCGTCACCCCCGCACACTACGATCTCGTCTATCTGCGCGGCGGCACGAGCCGCATCGTCACGGCCTGGATTCCGATCGGCGACATTCCGGTCGATATGGGCGGCCTCGTCTATCTCGAGGGATCGCACCGGATCGGCGCCGACATGGAAAAGGAGTTCGCGGCCAAGAGCGCGTCACTCTCGCCGGAGGAACGCATCAGCGCGTTCAACAAGAACATGACCGAAGGCGGCTGGGTTTCCAAAGATTTGCCCGATATGGCGGAGCGCTTCAATACGCGCTGGCTCGCCGCCGATTACGAGGCCGGCGATATCGTGCTGCACAGCCCCTATATGATCCATGCGTCCACGACCAATCGCGACCCGAAGCGCCGTCTCCGCCTCTCGACCGACATCCGCTATCAGAATGTCGAGGACGAAATCGACGCCCGCTGGGGCAATCACTGGAGCTTGGGAGACATGCTCTAAACCCGAGCGCTCCGGCTCAATTCATCTGATCGAGGATGCTCTGTGCCGGCGTATAACCTTGGGCAGCGGCTTTCCGGAACCAGCCTATTGCCGCGTTGCGATCTCTCGTGACGCCGTCGCCGCGCAGATAAGCGTAGCCGAGATGGAATTGCGCCTTGGGCAGGCCTTGCTCGGCGGCTTTGGCAAACCAGGCGATAGCCTGGGCATAATCCTGCGGAACGCCCTTTCCGAGCGCATAGAGACTGCCGAGGCCATCCTGCGACGCGGCATCGCCTTTGTCTGCCAACGGCTGCCAATGGGCAAGCGCGCTGGCATAGTCGCCTTTGTCGTAGGCGGTTTGCCCATCGTCGGCATGGGCCTGGAAGGCGATCGAGAGTGCCAGCGTCAGTCCGAAGCCTATCTGTCTCAGCCGCATCCGGTGATCTCCCATTCATGATTCCCGTTCGGCAAGACCTAAGCATAGCGGATCGTCGGCGCAAGGTTGGCGGCGACTTCGTTCATCCGGTCATCCCAAATCCGGATGGTCTTCCGCTCCTCATCGTCATCGGGCTCATTATCGCGGCCCATGGCCTTGGCCGCGCGGAACCAGGCGACCGCGGTCGTTGCCTCTCTATCCTTGAAGCACATCATACAGCCGAAAGATCCAGCTAATCTGGTAGATCAGCCCGATCGACACGAACGCCGCCTGGAAACGGCGATTTGCGGTGATGGCGGCGATGATGCAGAGGACGATATAAACGACATTGCGGATCGGATACTCCCAGCCAAGCGACCGGAAATAGGTCTCGCCCTTCAGCAGCGTGTCGATGAGATCAACGGCGTAGGTGACGGCGAGCAGGCCGAAAAACCAGCGGCGGCGCGAGATGAAATATTCTTCGAAACCACCATAATCCTCGATCGAAGGAGGGTTCAGCAGCACGCAGAGAAAATAGAAGAGGCAGCAGAAGCAGATGAGGAAAAGATAGACGCCGAAATTGATTTCTGCGACCGACTGCAGCCGATATTCCCACCACCAGAAATGGATGATGAACAGGAACATCGATAGCACCCAGCCGAGGTGAACCAGATAAACGCGGTGCTTGCCGGGCGATTGCACGAAACCGGCGAGGCGTGTCAGGAGCTGGGCAAGAGCGAGGCCGATGACCATGCTCATGACCGTCCTGATATAGACGTAGACCTCGGGCGCCCGTGCAGCCTCCATCCATCAGCTCTCCGCGGGAACCGGCTTCGGCGCGCCATTCTCGTCGAGCGCTACCATGATGAATGTGCCGGCCGTGACCTTCTCTAACTTGGCGTAGCGCGAACGGTGAGCCCAAGCTTCGACGATGAGCGTGATCGAGGTACGACCGACTCGTTCGATATAGGTAAAGACGCTCAGCGTATCGCCGATCTTCACCGGCAGTTCGAAAGCCATTTCCTTGACGGCGGCGGTGACGACGCGACCGCGCGCCCGCTCGGCCGCGCGAATTCCGCTCGCCAAGTCCATCTGCGCCATGACCCAGCCGCCGAAGATGTCGCCGGCAGGATTGGCGTCGGCCGGCATAGCCAGCGTACGCAAGGTCAATTCGCCTCTCGGTTTGACGCTGTCGTTCATTCATTCGCTCCAATCGACAAAGGCTTTGATTCCAGCGCTCAGCCTACGCAATCGAGCCTTCATGGGAAAGGCTTCGTCTGCGCTCGACAACAGCTCTTTCGAATGCCTCACTCTTTTTCAGGCCATCCCCGAGGCCCGCTTTCGTGGGGCGGTAAGCATTCATTCACCGTTTTTATTTAAAATTCGTAATAGTTGCCGACCGTGGCTGGGGCAGCAGGAGCGGATCTGGAGTATGGCGTATTTGTCCTTTCTGCGGCGGGCTGTCCTGCCGCTGCTCATGTCGTCGGCGCTGGTCGCCTGCACGGCCGATAGCCTCGTCCCACCGTCGAACATCGACAGCAGCGCCCGCGTCGGCTCGATCAAGCCACATCGCAGCATGCCGCAGAGAGAGTTCACCTACCAAGGTGACCGAACTCCCGTTAATTCCGCCTCGGCCAACTACGCTAACACATATGATCTCTCCGGCAGGCGTCAGAATGCTGCGCAGATGCCCGCGTCTGCCGCTGCCAAACAGGGCCGTTTGCCGATGGGCGGCGCCAAGGAGGCCGTGACGACCACCGATGCCGAGGAGGGGCTGGCGCAGCAGTCGGATGTGCCCTCTCAGGGCGTCAATATGGATGCGGAACTCGGCGTGGGACCGAGCGAGGAAGCGCAGTCCGGACCGGTCGTGGGGCTGGCCCAGGAGGAAGGGCAGAATATTGCGGAGGGCGAAACCGATCAGCCCGTCGTCGACGGGATCGGCTCCGACGCGCCGGTGCAGGCCAACCGCTCCATCATTCAACGCCCGACCGCACAGGCTGAACTCAATCAGTCGCCGATCCGCCGCCAGCAATCGAACATGCAGGTCGCCATGTTGCCGCGCGTCGGCAATCCAATGCCACGGATCGAACAGCAGGAGGAGGCACCGCAATCGTCGCCCGGCGGCGCCATGCCTGCTTCGGAAATCGCCTGCCGGCAAGAGTTGCAACGCATGGGAGTCGTCTATAACGACAAGCCGCCGATTTCCGATGGTCCGGCCTGCCAGGTTCCTTATCCGGTTTCCCTGAGCGGACTTTCGGGCAACATCGCCGTCAAGCCGGCGGTGACACTGAACTGTCAGGTGACGCTTGCCTTTGCAAAATGGGTGAAGAACGAATTGGCACCGGCGGCCCGCACACGCTATTGGACGGGCATCGGCACGATCGTACCGCTTGGCGGTTATTCTTGCCGCCGGATGAACAATAGCCGGCAACGCTACAATCCGATGTCGGAACATGCCCATGGCAATGCCATCGATGTCGGCACCTTCATCCTGAAAAACGGCCATGTCATCGATGTCCGCAAGAAGGGGCTGTTCTCCTTCCGCGAGGGCCGGCTGCTGAAGGCGGTGCGCAGCGATAGCTGCAAATATTTCGACACGGTACTCGGCCCGGGCAGTAATCCTGAACACTGGAACCATTTCCACTTCGACCTTAGGGATCGCAGGGGCGGGCAGCGTTACTGCAGCCTGTGATGCGAATTGCGGTGTCCGAACAAAATCAAGTAATCTTGATAGTTGTTCGTTTATCGGTGGAGTGAACGCATTGGCTGACAAGACATCTACCACGTCGACGAAGGTCGCAAGGAAGGCGGCTAAGCCGAGCAATGCAGGTGCCACCCTCCTTGCCGGCGGCAATCCGCAGATCGCCAAGGGCGAGGGGGATGCTCCTGTGCAGGCCTATATCGCGGCCATGCCGGGCTGGAAGAGCGACATCGGTCGCCGCCTCGACGCGCTCATCGAGCGCACGGTTCCGGATGTGCAGAAGGCGGTCAAATGGAACTCGCCGCTTTATGGGATGGAAGGTCAAGGTTGGTTCCTGGGCATCCATTGCTTCACGAAATACGTCAAGGTGGCCTTCTTCCGTGGCATGTCGCTCACGCCCATCCCTCCGGGCGATTCCAAGAGCAAGGACACGCGCTATCTCAACATCCATGAGGGCGATCTGCTCGACGAAGCTCAGCTTGCCGCCTGGATAAGGCAAGCCAGCCAATTGCCCGGCGAACGAATGTAATGCCAGTGCGGCACGCGTATGCTGGAAACTCAAATGATAGCGGGACGATACCCATGAAGAAAGCGACGACAAGTATGGCGAAGAGTGACCCGAAGGAAGAAACGGCAGAGGACTCTCCCTCTGTTTTGATAGATGGCAGAATCAAGGAGCTGAGCGACTGGCGGGGCGAGACGCTCGCTCGGGTCCGAACCCTAATCCACCAGGCAGACCCGGAAGTAATCGAGGAGTGGAAGTGGAGAGGGGTTCCGGTATGGTCTCATGACGGTATCATCTGCACCGGCGAGACCTACAAGAATGTCGTGAAGATGACCTTCGCCAAAGGCGCCTCATTGGAGGATCCCTCGAGCCTCTTCAACTCCAGTATGGAAGGCAATACCAGGCGTGCCATCGATTTCCATGAGAGCGATGAGATCGATGAAGAGGCGTTGAAGGCGCTTATTCGCGCCGCTGTGGCATTGAATACAGCGACGCGTGCCGCTCGCCCGGTTCGCTCTCAGAAAAAACCAAAAAGCGCTTGAGGAGCGTTGCGAGAAATCGCAATGGTTCGCTGCGGAATCCTGTGGGCAAGAAGTTGCATTTACGTGCATTCTTGTACTTCCCTATAACTGTGCCAGTCAAAGTGGGAGAGCTGTTTTATGGAAGAAGCGCCGAGAAGGAAGAGAGGCCTGGGGAAGGCTTTGGTCGCCGCACTCATTGCGATCGTTCTCGTCATCGGCGGGCGCTGGTATGCCTATGTTGCCTATGCCGACGATCCGTTCGATGAGGTCGGCATCGGCCTTAACACAATGATGCCAGGCCCGATCCGTGAAAGGGGCTGCGAGATGTTGAAGGCGCGTTTCGAAAACAAGACCCTGCCGCCGGCAGGCTGCGGCGTCAACGGCAACTGGTAATTGGGGGGACGCCCGGTGGTTGGATCTCGATTGCCGGCAAAAGAAAAGCCGGCCCGAGGCCGGCTGGAGTGGCGCACAGCAACGACAGGGGATCTTTGCTGGCCCCAGAAAAAGAATTCTATGTCGCAATGGCGCATGCAATATGAATGCTAAGGCAATCAATCTGCAAATATCATCGGCGCGACGCTGTCGCCAAGAGGCGTTGGGCGGAGTGCGACAGTCGCTGCTCACCTGGGGAAGATATGCCCGAGAAAGGTCACGGTTTAATGACAGCCTGTGGTCTGGTTCTTTCCTTTAGGCGAACACAGTGTTTCATTTCGGCTGGGTGATAAAAGCCTCAGACCCGGCTATATAGCGGGCAAACGCCGCAAAACTAACCAGAAAAGCCGGACTTCGCCTCCATCATGGCCCCGATCATTTCTATCCGTAATCTCACCAAAACCTATTCCAACGGATTTCAGGCGCTGAAAGGCATTGATCTTGACGTCGAGAAGGGCGAGATACTGGCACTGCTCGGGCCGAATGGCGCCGGCAAGACGACGATGATCTCCATCGTCTGCGGAATCACCAATCCCAGCGGCGGCACGGTGACCGTCGGCGGTCACGACGTCGTCAAGGAATTTCGCGCCACGCGCACTATGATCGGCCTTGTGCCGCAGGAGCTGACGACCGATCAGTTCGAGACCGTTTGGAACACAGTCAGCTTTTCACGCGGCCTGCACGGCAAGAAACCGAATCCCGAGCATATCGAGCAGGTGCTGCGCGACCTGTCGCTCTGGGACAAGAGGGACAATATGCTGCGCCAGCTCTCCGGAGGCATGAAGCGGCGTGTCCTGATCGCCAAGGCGTTGTCGCACGAGCCGGAGATCCTCTTCCTGGACGAGCCTACGGCGGGCGTCGACGTGACGTTGCGTAAGGACATGTGGCATGTCGTCGAGCGGCTGCGGGCTTCCGGCGTCACCATCATCCTGACGACGCATTACATCGAGGAGGCCGAGGAGATTGCTGACCGTGTCGGTGTCATCAATGACGGCAAGCTGCTGTTGGTGGAAGAGAAGAAGGCCTTGATGGCCAAACTCGGCCGCAAACAGCTCATCCTCGATCTGCTGGCGCCGCTGGAGGCCGTTCCGCATCACCTCGACGGCAATGGCTTGTCGCTGGGGCCGAATGGCACGACGCTGATCTACGACTACGATGCCGAACACGAGCAGTCGAGCATCGCGGCCCTGCTGTCGCGTCTGGCGGCGGCGGGAATTCATTTCAAGGACCTATCGACGCGGCAGAGCTCGCTCGAAGACATCTTCGTATCGCTGGTGGGAGAAGACAAATGAACTTCGAGGCGATCAAATCCATTTATGCCTTCGAGATGGCGCGCACGCGCCGCACGCTGTTGCAGAGCGTCGTCTCGCCGGTCATTTCCACCTCACTCTATTTCATCGTCTTCGGCGCTGCGATCGGTTCGCGCATCCAATTGGTGGAAGGCGTCTCCTACGGCGCTTTCATCACGCCGGGGCTCATCATGCTGACGCTGCTCGGCCAGTGTATCAGCAACGGTTCCTTCGGCATCTATTTCCCGAAGTTCACCGGCACGATCTATGAGGTTCTTTCCGCACCCGTCGCCATGACGGAAATCGTTCTCGGCTATGTCGGCGCCGCCGCGACCAAGGGCATGCTGATCGGGCTGATCATCCTGCTGACGGCGAATTTTTTCGTGCACATCACCATCGAACATCCCTTCATGATGGTCCTGTTCTTCGTGCTGACGGCGGTGACCTTCAGCCTGTTCGGCTTCATGATCGGCATTTGGGCGGGGAATTTCGAGCAGCTCAACCTCATTCCCATGCTGGTCGTGCCGCCGCTGACCTTCCTTGGTGGCAGCTTCTATTCCATCAACATGCTGCCGCCCTTTTGGCAGGCCGTCAGTCACCTCAATCCGGTCCTCTATCTCGTCAGCGGTTTCCGTTGGAGCTTCTTTGGCATTGCCGACGTCAACCCGGCGCTGAGCCTCGCGATGATCACCATTTTCCTGTTGATCTGCCTGGCGACCCTTGGGTGGATCTTCAAGACGGGATATCGGTTAAGGAGCTGATTGATAGGCGCTTTCCCGCAAACACGCGGGTTGCAATCGCCATCTCTGCGGTTCATACATTCGATGTCCACATAACTTGCGAAGCAAGATAGCAAGCCCGTGGGGAAGCGCGGATGAAATGGCGATCGAGCCGCGCGTCTGGCCGACCAATCCGAGCCTTGCTGCAGGTGTTCCATGTCCACAAATCCTCAGCCTCGTTCTCTGTCCGATGTCCTCTCGCGCCTCGATTTGCTGACAAATTGGGAGCGCAAGCCGCGCGGAGAGATGCGTGTCGGCCTGAACCCGATTCTCGATCTGATGCAGAGGCTCGGCAATCCTCATAAAAGCTTTCGTGCCATCCATGTCGGTGGTACCAAAGGCAAAGGTTCCGTTTCCGCGCTCATCGAGGCCGCATTGCTGCATGCCGGATGGAAGGTTGGTCGCTACGGCTCGCCGCATGTCGACCGCGTGAATGAGCGGATCAGCGTGTTGGGCCAAGCAGTCGAAGACGATGCGCTGGCGAGCGCATTGGAACGGACGCTGGACAGTTACGAGTCCGCAAAGCGGGAGGCGACGGCCGGCGAAGATGCCACCTGGTTCGACGTTATCACGGCGGCCGCCTTTCTTGCATTCCAAGACGCCGGTCTGGATTGGGTGGTCGTGGAGGTCGGGCTTGGCGGCCGGCTGGATTCCACCAATGTCGTCTTTGGCGAGGTTGCCGTCGTCACCAATATCGAGCTCGAGCATACGGAGATCCTTGGTAGCACGCGCGAGGCGATCGCCGGCGAGAAGGTGGGTATTCTGAAGCCCGGCGCGGCGCTTGCCACGACACTTCCCGTCTCTGACGCTGCGGGTCAGATTTTGCAGCAACGCGCAGACGAGCTCGGTTGCCCGGTATTGCGCACCGACTTTCCTGATGACGCAGCGATAGCGGACCGGAATGCCGCATTGGCTGGTCTGGTCCTCGACTACCTCGGGCAGCGTGGCGAACGCGTGCGCGACAGTGCCCAGCCCGGCATTCCAATCGGTGCATGGCTGCTTGATCAGGCGGTTAGGGATAGCGCGCATCTGCCGGGACGAATGGAACGGTTCGCCTTCGAACTGCCCGCGAGACCGAACGCGGCTCCGCAAACAGTGCCGATAGTGATGGATGGCGCGCATGTTCCGTTCAATCTCGAGGCCGTTATGCGGGATATCAGCCGCGACAGCGAGTTCAGGGGCGAGTGTACCGCCATTGTTGCGCTGGGGGTCGACAAGGATGCAAATGGGTTCTTGACCGTGCTGTCTCGTTACGCTGTCCATGTGCTGTTTACGGAAGCGGGTGGCTCCGGCCGGTTTCATCCGGCGAGTGAGCTGGAGGCACTGGCAACCTCCATGGGAATGACCTGCGAATCCGAGCCCGATGCGCGAAAGGCGTTGGATCGTGCTGCGGCTATGGCGGCGCGGAATAAGGGCTGGGTTCTCGCCACCGGGTCGCTCTATCTTGTGGGAGCGCTGCGGAGCGTCGTGTTGAAAGGCGGATGATCGAGGATGGACATCACCATTCGATCGGCTCTTCCCGAAGATGCGGCAGCGATGGCCAGTCTGCATGTCGCCGTCTGGCGCGAAACCTATCGGACGCTGGCATCTCCCGAAGCTTTTCGCAAGCTTGATGAGGCTCACCGACAAGCCAGATGGGCGGCGACATTGGCCGAGCCCCGTCGTGACCAATTGGTGCTGCTTGCGGAGCAAGACGATCGGCTGGTTGGCATCGGTTCGGTCGGTGCGCCATCACACGCCGTTTTCGAAGGGCGCGGGGAAATACGATCCCTCTACGTCGTTCCTTCCTTGAAACGCCAGGGTCTCGGCCGTCGCCTGATGCGGGAACTGGCGCAGCATCTCGCCGCTCTCCACTATCCCGGCGCCTCCCTCAGCGTCGTTGCCGGCAATGAACCGGCAATCGCGTTTTACCAGTCGCTGGGCGGACGGATAGCAGGACGCTATATCGATCCCGGCCCGATTTGGCGATCGGACAACATCATCTTCGTTTGGGACGATTTGTCGTTGCTGCTGTAAAGCCTTCAATCCCGCAGCCGCAGCTCATCCGTCTGCATTTGCATCGAGCCCAACGTTTCCAGGAAGCTCATGCCGAGCAGACTCTGGTCGAGCTTGCCGTCTTCGGCGACGGTCGCCTGGACATCGCGGCGCTGGATCGGACCGATGGCGACGGAGCCGAGTTCGATCGGAGCAGCCCTGGCTCGGCCGTTGGCCGTGATGACCGTCATGGAATAGGTGAGGTTTTCCGGGATGATGCCGACACGCTCGGCGTCCTTCTGCGACAATGCGATGGTGCTGGCGCCGGTATCGACGAGCATGTCGATCGGCTGACCGTTGATCATTACTTGCGCCTCGAAATGACCGTTCAGCAGCTTGTGGAGGATGACTTCCTGGCCGCCTTCGCTTGTCGTGACGACGACAGCATGTCCGGGCACAAGGCCAGCCATCAGGCGGTCGCCGACCTGCTGGGCATCGCCGCGGTAGATATAGGCGGTCGCCAGTGCCATGATGATGACGAGCCAGATCAGCAGATTGCGCAGGGATTGGCTGGCCGTATGGCGGCTGGCCCAAATGCCCGCGCCTATGACCAGCACAAGCGGCACCAGATAGATGACGCCCGCAAAGTCGTCGTTATTGATGCCGAAGGTCGTGCCGTTGCTATTGTTGAAGACGAGGAGTGCGAGTCCGATGCCAATGATGGCGAGGGCTATGTTCAGGCGGCTCATACGGTGCCGCGCTCCCGCGCCAGTCGCTGGCGACGTGTTTCCCGGCGCGGCTTGCGTTCAACCGTGGCGAGACGTTCCGGCAGGACTTGCATGATTTCGCGGCGCTGATCGTCGCTATAGTTCATCCATGCGCTGATTTCCTCGCGCGTGCGTCCGCAGCCGAAGCAATAGCCGGTATTCATATCGATGGAGCAGACGAGAATGCAGGGTGTTAGCATAAGGGCATATATCGATGCTTCAAACGCACATGGCAAGAGTACAGAAAGCGGCGATCTCGCAAATCTGCTGCGTCGCACCGATGGTATCGCCGGTGTGACCGGAAAGTCTTTGGCGCACGCGCCGGGTGAGTAGAAATGCCGCGGCTGCGGTGACCAAAAGGCACAAGATAAAAGCGGGAAGCCTGAGGCTCGGCCAGAGCAGAAAAGCCGAGAGCACCAGCGCGGTGATGAGCGCCACCTGCATTGCGCCGTAATCCGGCTTGCCGGCCGAGGCGGCAATTCCGTCCGGCTTGGCGGCGGGCAGAACATACCAATGCCAGACCATGGCGCCGCGGCTGAGCGCGGCGGAGGCCGGCAAAGCGAGCGCCGCGGCAAATGGCGGAAGGCCGCGAGCAATGGCGGCGAGCGCTGCGGCGCGCAGTCCGAAAGAAAGGATCAGCGCTACGGCGCCGTAAGAGCCGATCCGACTGTCCTTCATGATGGCGAGCGCCTTGTCGCGATCCTTGCCGCCGCCAAGACCGTCAGCCGTGTCGCTCAGGCCATCCTCATGCAGGGCGCCTGTCGTCATCGTCTGGATTGCGAGTGCCAGCAGCGCTGCCATCAGCGGATCGGCATGGAAGGCAAGCAGGATGCCGAAGACGATCGCTGCGGGCAGGGCGATCAGCAGGCCGGCGAGGGGAAAGCTACGAGAAACGCGGATAAGGCTACCGTCATAGCTCTCAAAGAAAGACGGCGGCACGGGAATGCGGCTCAAGAAAGCGACGGCGCGCGCGGTATCGCGTGTGTATTCCCGAATATTCATCCTCTCCCCGCTATTCCTGCGACAGCATCGGACGTTTTTGGAGTTGTTCGCGTCGGTGCCGAAGACTAATAGAGTCGCACGCAAAGAACCTGATTTGAGACCAAAAGACAAGGAACGGCATTCATGAGCGTTACCGGCCTGCCATTCGACGATTTCCGCACGCTGCTGCGCGACCTTCCGGGCCCGGATTCCCGAGCGCTCGTCGCCGCGCGCGAGCGTGACGCACAGCTCACCAAGCCGCCGGGCGCTCTCGGCCGTCTGGAAGAGATTGCCTTCTGGCTCGCCGCCTGGACCGGCCGGTCGCCGGCCGTCAGCCGGCCGCTTGTCGCGATCTTTGCCGGCAATCACGGCGTCACCAAGCAGGGCATCACGCCGTATCCGCCGTCTGTAACGCAGCAGATGGTGGAGAATTTCGCCGCTGGCGGTGCAGCGATCAACCAGATCTGTGTGGCCTACGATCTCGGGCTGAAGGTTTTCGATCTGGCATTGGATTTCCCCACCGCCGATATCACTGAAGAGCCGGCTCTCAGCGAGCGCGATTGTGCCGCGACCATGGCCTTCGGTATGGAAGCGATTGCCGGCGGCACGGATCTGCTCTGCGTCGGCGAAATGGGCATCGGCAACACCACGATCGCGGCTGCCATTCACTATGCGCTTTATGGCGGCACGGCGGCAGAGTGGGTTGGACCTGGTACAGGTTCGGAAGGCGAGGTGCTGAAGCGCAAGATCGAAGCCGTTGAAAAGGCTGTGGCGCTGCATCGCGACCATCTTTCCGATCCGTTGGAAGTGCTGCGCCGTCTCGGCGGGCGTGAGATCGCGGCCATGGCCGGCGCCATCCTCGCCGCCCGTATGGAGCGTATCCCGGTCATCATCGACGGCTATGTCGCAACGGCTGCCGCTTCAATCCTCAAGGCCGCCAATCCGTCGGCTCTCGACCATTGCCTGATCGGCCACGTTTCGGCTGAGCCGGGGCACATCAAAGCCATCGACAAGCTTGGCAAGACGCCGCTGCTGGCGCTAGGCATGCGGCTCGGCGAAGGCACGGGTGCAGCGCTTGCCGCCGGCATCGTCAAGGCGGCTGCCGCCTGCCACTCCGGCATGGCGACGTTCGAGAGCGCCGGCGTCTCCAATAAGCATTGACGAACGAAACGGCGGAACGCGGTGATTAAGCGTTCCGCCTCCAAAATTCCGACCGACTTTCGAACTATGTCGTAAAACTGTAATGATTTCTTCGGCCGACTCGGTTGTCGGCTTGCCTTGGGAATGGCGAGACGGTATTCGCAAGGCCGCAATTGCGGTTAGGACATTGCAGGCGGGGCAGGGATGGCCGAGTTTTCGAAATCAGCAGTAACCAAGGAAACGGGGATCCGGCATTTCTTTGCCGCCGCCGGTTATTCCTGGGGCGGCTTTCAGCGCCTGCTGCAGGAATCGGCTTTCCGGCAGGAGCTGTTGTTCGCAGCCGCTGGATTGATCCTGCTCGTACTGGTCGGGGCAACGCTTGCGGAAATCATGATTGCCGTTGTGCTGTTTCTCGGCGTTTTTGCCGTGGAGGCGATGAATACGGCGGTGGAAGAAGTCATTGATCGGATTTCACCCGAGATTTCCAATGTCGGCAAGCACGCCAAGGATCTCGGCTCCTTCGCTGTCCTCTGCATGCTGGTCGCTTCCGGTCTCTATCTTCTTTATACGATCGCCAGCCATCTGTTTTTCCTCTGACAGTTTATGGCCTAAGCTTCAGGCAAAACTCTTCTTGCGACGCTCGACTAGAGGTGCATCTTCGACAGCCGGCAGACTTTGCAGCACGCGTTTGGCGGGCAGGATGGCGATGACTTCCGTGCCCTCGCGCAGCTTGGACTTCAGTATGAACTGACCGTCATGCTTAGCGAGGATCGCCTGAACGATCGGCAGGCCGAGGCCGGTACCCTGCTCGGCGCTTTTGATGGCGATCGAACCCTGGCCGAAGGCGGAAAGAACCACCGGTATCTCTTCTTCGGGGATGCCCGGACCATTGTCCTTGATCGCCACATATTGACCACCGCCGGCAGTCCAGCCGACCTTGACGGTGATCTCTCCGCCTTGCGGCGTGAATTTTACCGCATTCGAGAGGAGATTGAGGATCACCTGCCGTATGGATTTCTCGTCGGCCCAGACGGAAGGGAGCTGCGGCTCGAACTGTGGTGCGATGGAGATGTTTTTGCCACGCGCGCGTAACTGCACCATACCGATGCAATCCTCCGCCACATCCAGCAGCGAGATTGCTTCCTCGTTCAGCTCATACTTGCCGGCCTCGATGCGGGATAGATCGAGGATTTCATTGATCAGGTTGAGGAGATGCTGTCCGGAGCGGTGGATGTCGGTGGTGTATTCGCGATAGGTGGCATTGTTCAGCGGTCCCATGACCTCCGCCGACATGACCTCGGAAAAACCAAGAATGGCGTTGAGCGGCGTTCTGAGTTCATGCGACATCGAGGCCAGGAAGCGCGATTTGGCGAGGTTCGCCTCTTCTGCACGCCGGCGCGCTTCATCCGACATGGATTTCGCGACTTCCAGCTCGGCGATCAGATCATCCTTTTCCGACTGGAAAGAAAGAATCTTCAGGTTCGATTGGAACATCCGGTTGGTGATGAAGGTGAAGAAGATGACCGCGACTGCGACAGCGGCGGTGAGGGCCGCATCGACTGGATTGCGCGTCAGTGCCGCTCTGACGGCAAGGACGACGATTGCCGGTGCGAAGGAGAAAGGTACTGCGCGCGGCAGCATGAAATTTGCCATCGCTGTGACACTGATTCCAACCAACAACGCTGCGCCTTTATAGAGCGCGAAGCCGTCGCCGCCGCAGGTCGAACAGCTTTGCATGGCGAAATATGCCCAGCAAAAGCCGATGAGGAGTTGACCGAGCAGCAGCAATTGGCGCCATTTCCTGGCGCTTTCGGCGGTCATTTCGCGTTTTTTTGCGCGGCGGCCGAGCAGCATGTTGATCGCATGCGCGGATAGAGTCGGAATGGCCCAGATGAAGATCTGCCCGTCGCCCGCGAGATAGACGCCGAGCGCTGCGACGAGGACGACGAAGATCGGCATGACCGAGGCACCCTGCAGGAGGGAGTCGACATGCATCATCATGACTTCGCGGTCGAAGCTGCTGCTGTGTCCGGATTGCAGGCGCTCGCGCGTCTGCCGCACGGCCTTCGACACAGCCCTGTTGCGGTGACTGCGTGATCGGTCGACAATGATCTTATCTGTCGATGTGCTGACGCCGGTGCTCATAGATACGTTGAAATTTGGCCTGCCGAGGGCTACAGACTAGCCGCCAAATCTTAAGAAGATGCTGCTCAGAAATGATTTGTTTGCCATCTTTGCCAAGGGTTTGTTCTTTAAGGAGGCAAAAGCGTGACGCGGTCCGGCCGCCTTTTTCGTGACGGCGTGACCACATTCGCGTTGCTGGCAGTACTCGGTTTGCTAGCGTTAAAGATGAACAATCGTCCGGAACTCATTCAGACCGGGAGCTTTTATGTCGTGGACGGCGATACGCTTTCCCGCGATGGTAGCCGTTTGCGCCTGCTCGGCATCGACGCGCCGGAATATCGGCAGCAATGTCGTCGCGCTGATGTGAACTGGTCCTGCGGCGAAGAGGCTCGCAAGGCGCTTGATAAATTTATGGAGACGGGTGCAGCAGAATGTCGGGGAAGGGAACATGATCGTTACGGCCGGCTGCTGGTGACCTGCAAAGTCGGCGGCGTCGACATCAACGGCGCGATGGTGCGCAGCGGCATGGCGGTTTCTTACGGCGGCTACGCTGCCGAGGAAGCGGAGGCGCGGCAGGCGAAGGCGGGGCTTTGGGCCGGCGATTTCGAGCGGCCGCGCGACTATCGGCGCGAGGAGATGATGGCGCGCGATGGCGATCCATTGGCCGGATTAGGCGACTTTTTGCGACAGTTCATCGGATGGGATCGCTAATGGCCTGGACGCAAGGGTTGCAAGCACTGAACGAGGCTATCGCCGCCTGCCGCGTCTGCCGGGACGCGCCGCTGCGTGGCGAGGCGGATCGATTGCCGCATGAACCGAGGCCGGTTGCCGTGTTATCTGCGACTGCGCGCATCTTGATCGCCGGGCAGGCGCCGGGGCTGCGCGTGCATGAAAGCGGCCTGCCGTTCAACGATGCCTCCGGCGACCGGCTGCGACAATGGTTGGGCGTCGACCGCGATAGTTTCTACAATCCGGATCATTTTGCCATCGTGCCTATGGGGTTTTGCTTTCCCGGCTACGATGCTGCGGGCAGCGATTTGCCACCGCGCAAGGAATGCGCGCCGCTCTGGCAACAAAAAGCCATCGACGCGATGCCGCAAATCGAGCTCGTTCTCGCCGTCGGCCAATATGCCCAGGCGTGGCATCTCGGCGCGGCGAGAATGGCATCAATGACGGAAACCGTTTCGGAATGGCGGCGTTATCTCCTTACCAATCGGTCGCCGGCCGTTTTGCCATTGCCGCATCCGAGTTGGCGCAACAGCGGCTGGCTTAAGCGCAATCCCTGGTTCGAGACTGAGCTGCTGCCCATTTTGCGGGAACGTGTGAAAATCCTTGTTTCGTGAAACAAGTTTCTTTTCCTCCGGCAAAAATGCGCTATAGAGAGAATATAATTCGAAAGGGCACTCGAAATGGACCGTCTTGACCGCAAAATCCTGCGCCTGCTGCAGGAGGATTCCACTCTGGCCGTGGCCGATCTCGCCAAGAAGGTCGGACTGTCGACGACACCATGCTGGCGCCGTATCCAGAAGATGGAAGAGGATGGCGTCATACGCCGTCGGGTCGCTCTGCTCGACCCCGAAAAGGTCAACACCAAGGTCACTGTTTTCGTCTCAATCCGTACCAACAGTCACTCGATCGAATGGCTGAAGCGTTTTTCCGAGGTGATCGCCGACTTCCCGGAAGTGGTGGAATTCTATCGCATGAGCGGCGATGTCGACTATCTGCTGCGCGTCGTGGTGCCGGATATCGCCGCCTATGACGCTTTCTACAAGCGCATGATCGCCAAGATCGAAATCCGAGATGTTTCCTCCGCCTTCGCCATGGAACAGATCAAATATTCGACGGAACTGCCGCTGGATTACATGCTCCTGGAGAACGCAAAATCGAGCGACGATTGAGCGTCAAGCGATATCGTTAGGCAACGCCCGTTGCGTGAACTTCACGGCAAGGGCGTTGCCTCTTTGTCAGCGTGCCATCATTGACCGTAAGTGGCGGTGATGGAAGCGGAGGCGAGGGCGTTTGCCTGCGTCATGTAGCCCACGAGTGCCCCGCTGGCGTTGCTGTCGAGGCCGAGCTTGTCGACTTTCAACGCGGTTACGGTCAGTCTGTAGCGATGCGCCGGGCCGGGAGGCGGGCAGGCGCCGCCGAAGCCCGAGGTGCCGAAATCGGTTCTTCCCTGGATGGCTCCGGAGGGCAGACCGGTTCCCCCGGTCGATCCTGCGCCTGATGGCAGCGACTTGACGGATGCGGGGATATCGAACACGGTCCAATGCCACCAGCCGGAGCCTGTGGGCGCATCCGGATCATAGACCGTTACCACGAAGCTCTTGGTTCCCTCTGGTGCATCTTTCCAGCTTAGCGCGGGAGATATGTTTCCGCCCTTGCAGCCGAATACATTGGCCACTTGTTCGATCTTGAGCGTGCCGCTGTCCTTCATGTCGGGGCTGGCGAGTTCAAAGGCAGAGGCTTGGCCCGATGCCAGCAATGTGGCAGCCAGGGCCGCGGCGATAGAATATTTCATGACGATCTCCGTTAGTGCGACGCGGTCTGCAGCGTCGACGGCGGGAGATTGTCATTCCGCGGGCACAAGTGCTGCGCTGTTTCGATCAGTCTTTGCGCCGTTTCGATCAACTTCACGCTGATGGCCGCGAATTTCGCTTGGCGCGAAATCGAAACGCGCCCGAAAGCGCGCGGTGAAGCGGGAGGCCGAGTCATAGCCGACATCCAGCGCGATTTGCGTTACAGACTTGTCGGTCGTTTGCAGCAGGGTGAGAGCCGTCGTCATCCGGATATCAGCCAGAAGCTCGGAAAAGCTCGCTCCCGCCGCTGCCAGCTTGCGCCGCAGACTGGCCTCGCTCATGCCGATCGTCTTCGCCAGTTCTGGAGCGCGCCAGGAATAGGCCGGATCGGAATTGATGATCCGGCGCAGGCGTTCGATCGGACCGGGGTTCGCGATCGGCGCAAACCGGTGGCCGAGCGCGCCGAGCCACAACAGGATTTCGTTGACACGGGAAGCGGCGATACTGTCCGGCAGGAGAGGGCCGCTTCGGATCGCCTCGACCGCCTTGCCGTAAGCTTCTTCAAAAGCCGGCGGCATGCCGGTCAGAACCTTGACCTCCTGCACCGGCCTGGCATCGGCGAGGGCAAAATCGGCAATCAGGTTTGGCGCGAACTGCAGGGCGAGTGCCTGATAGCCGTCAAGGCCATCGGGCTCGTTGATGATGTCCGAGGTGGCGCCTTCAGGGATCAGCACGAGATCGCCGGCGCAAGCCGTCATGTCGGCGACCCGATCAAGAATGATCTTCTGGCCCTTTTGAACGAGCACCACGCCCGGAGCGTGCGACGCAAGGCGTTTGCAGAGCAGGCGCGTGCTTTGGATGATACACGCCGTCATTCCGGCTCCGTCGCGTCGGACGATATCGCGTTGGGGAAAGGCGGAATAATTATCCGAAATTTGAAACACCAGGCCTCCGCAACTCTCTTCACCGGCCGTTCTTGTCAGCGGCAGCAAATGACGCCTAGCGTAGCGAAGGTTACCCTCTTGTAAAACTGCCTTCGCTCATCGTTTGCAGAACGCAGGCGCCGCCTGGGTCCGGTAAACCGGCGGCGTCCCTTGTTGCGCCCGGGACTAAATGACTAGGCCGGATTATTTCCGGTCCAAGCGCGCCAACAGCGATGACGTGTCCCAGCGGTTGCCACCCATGGCCTGGACGTCGCCGTAGAACTGATCGACCAAGGCGGTCAGCGGCAGCTTTGCCTTGTTGCGGCGGGCTTCCGACAGCACGATGTCGAGGTCCTTGCGCATCCAGTCGACGGCAAAGCCGAAGTCGTATTTGCCGACATTCATGGTCTTGTGGCGGTTTTCCATCTGCCAGGAACCGGCCGCGCCCTTGGAGATGACATCCACCACCTTTTCGATGTCGAGGCCCGCCTGCTTGCCGAAATGGATGCCCTCGGCCAGGCCCTGAACGATGCCGGCGATGCAGATCTGGTTGATCATTTTGGTGAGCTGGCCTGCTCCAACGGCACCCATCAGGCCCACCATGCGGGCATAGGCGTCGATCACCGGCTTTGCTTTTTCGAACACGGCCTCATCGCCACCGCACATGACGGTCAGCACGCCGTTTTCCGCGCCGGCCTGGCCGCCGGAGACGGGAGCGTCGATGAAGTCCACGCCTTTTTCCTTGGCTGCGGCATGAAGCTCGCGGGCGACTTCGGCGCTTGCCGTCGTGTTGTCGATCAGGATCGCGCCCGCCTTCATGCCGGAGAGCACGCCATCCTGGCCAATCGTTACGGCGCGCAGGTCGTTATCATTGCCGACGCAGGTGAAGACGAAATCGGCGCCTTCGGCGGCAGCGGCAGGAGTGGGGGCAAACTTGCCGCCGAATTGTTTGGCCCAGGCCTCCGCCTTGGCGACGGTGCGGTTATAGACGGTGACGTCATGACCGCCCTTGACCTTCAGATGCCCTGCCATGGGATAACCCATAACGCCCATGCCGATAAAAGCGACCTTTGCCATTCGCGAAGACTCCTTCCAAGAATTTTGCCTGAAGGCTTAGCGGAAAGGCGAAGGTGACGGAAGGCCGATTTGTCAGTCAGCACGCGGGAAACCCGGAGGGTCTGACGTGTGATCGGGTTAATTCGGCCTACGTTCATCACCTTCGACATAGAGGCGCAGGTTGTCGAAACCGATTTCCGTACCCATCAATCGAGAGCCATTGTCGCCATAGCCGTCGAGAAAAACCACCTGTTCGGTGAAGAGCATTATCGTGCCGCCGGGCTCCGGAGCGAAGGTAACTGTGGCTAAGGACACCGAGATTCGCTTGTCGTCGAGCATCATGTCGAAGGCGTAGATGATGCGTTCGTTCGGCACGATATCGATGTAGCGGCCCTGGTAGGCATGTATCACGCCGTCCGTCGAGGCGACGCGGTTGCTCTCGCCGCCGCCGGGACGAAAGTCGAGCTGGAATTCCAATGGTGTCCAATCCCCATGGCAGGCGAACCACTGGCGTTTGTTTTCAGCAACTGCCCAGGCGCCAAAGACGCGTGACAGCGGCGCCTTGAAGTGGCGCTCTATGGTCAGTGTTGTGTGTTCCGTCGATCTCTCGATCATTTCACCGCAGTCTCCTCGGAATTGTCGGCCAGAAATTGGTCGAGCCGGTCAAAGGCACTGTTCCACCCCGCTTTGCGCTCGGCGATCCAGCGCTCAACCGAATCCAGCGCTTCCTTCCGTAGCTGGTAGGTGCGCACGCGGCCGATCTTTTCCGAATGCACCAGACCGCTCGTCTCCAATACGTGCAGATGCTTCATCACGGTCGGCAGTGCCATGGAAAACGGCTGGGCCAATTCCATCACCGAGGCGGGACCGCGGCCGAGGCGGTCGATCATGCCGCGCCGGCTTTGATCCGACAGGGCCTGGAACATTCGGTCGAGCGCGAGAGGATCGTCAAGCATGCGATTGTTCCGGGCGGAATCGAGCGGGCAGCTTTTGGCTATAGGGGTAGAGATGGAAGTAGGGCATTGCCTCATCGAGTACCCGCGCGAAGGACGGACGATCGAGCAGGCGCTGATAATATTGCTGCAGCCCCGTGTGCTGTTCGTCGAAGGGTACGAGCGTTTCGGCATAGAACAATGCCGGCGCTGCGGCGCAATCCGCCATGGTCAGAGTGTCGCCGGCAATCCAGAGCTTTCCAGCCAGTTGCTGCTCGATCATGCCGTAGGCGGTGCGCAACAGTGCCTGCGCCTGCGCGACGGCTTTGGGATCCCGCTCGTCTTCCGGACGACGAATATCGGCGACGATCGCCTGCATCGGCTCCTGGACGTAGAGATCGAAGAAGCGATCCCAGAGGCGGACGCAGAGCGCATCCGTCGGATCGAGCGGCAATAATGGCGTCGGGCCGGGGTAGTGCCGGTCGAGATATTCGATGATGATACTGGTTTCGGGAATGGTGCTGTCGAGCGCCTCGTCGCGCAGCACAGGGAATTTGCAGATCGGCCACAGGCGCAGCAGCGATGCACGCGACTCCTCGTTGCCAAGATCGATGATCCGGCTTTCGAAGGGCGTGCCGTTCTCATAAAGCGCCATAAGAACCTTATGGCAGAAGGAGGCGAGGGGATGCTGATAAAGGATGAGGGACATGCAATGACCTTTCCTGCATCGGGCTTATGCTGAAACTTATCTAAATGGCTAAGTAACAGATCGGCGGATCGAATGCAATCAATAGTTATCCCATTGGATAACTATTCAGGTCGGCTGCCAGAGAAATCAGATCACGCCGCGACGAGACGGGCAATCACCAGATGGCCCGGCGTCGGGTGGCCCTCTTCCATACGGACATTGATGTCGGTGATTTCGACCAGTTCGAAGCCGGTCGCGGTCAGCCGTTCGCGCACGTAGCTTTCCGCGTGGGCAAAGCGCTGATGTGGACCGACCATGTAGGGGCGGCCCGCCATGGTGCTCTCTGGCAGGGTTTCCGAGGAGAAGATGAAAAGACCGCCTGGCGTCATGTTTTCGGCGGCGCCGAAGAACAGCGGCTCCAGCGCACCGAGATAGGGTAGCACATCGGTGGCGGTGATCAGGTCGAACGGCTCCTCGTCATTGTCGTCGAGGAAATCCTCGACCTCGGCAACGAACAGCGTCTCATAGATATCCTTCTCATGGGCGACTTCGACCATGTTTTCGGAAATGTCGATGCCGGTGATGTCCTCGACAATGTCGCGCAGCGTGCCGCCCGTCAGGCCGGTGCCGCAGCCGAGATCAAGCATGCGCTTGAAGGCCCCGAGGCCGAGTGCCTGCAGCCGTTGCCGTACGAGAACGGGAACGTGATAGCCAAGCTGCTCGACAAGCACGTCCTCGAAGACTTCGGCATGCTGATCGAACAGGGTTTCGACATAGGCATCCGGCGCCTTCACCGGCGTTTCGCCGCGGCCCATCGAGGCGATGCGCACGGCTGCGCCGCCGTGGTCCTCGGGATCGATCGCCAGCACATCCTCATAGGCCTTGACCGCGGCGTCGATATCGCCGGCTTTTTCGAGCGCAAGGGCGCGGTTGTAGGCTTCCGCCAGCGCGTCTTCGTCGATTTTTTTCTTTGCCATGAGCGATCAGTCCTTCATTCGTTAGGGAGGCATTAAGGTGCTTGAAAGGCTTTTGCAATGGCCGCGTTGAAGGAGCAAAATATTCGTTCGCAACAGGGGCAGGCCATAAGGCCGTTGCGCGAAAGAAGAAAAAAGGAGGAAAAAACCATGGCCACCGAGCTCACCACGTCCCATCTCCTGGGCAGCGCCGCCGATCGGAAGCCGCCGCCCATGCCGGCGACGACGGGGGAGATCACCAATACGTTGACGCATTATTACCGCGGTGAGCTTGGGCGAATGACCAGTTGGCGCGACCGCATCGACCGGACCTCGAACTGGGCGATTACCGTCGTTGCGGCGCTGCTTTCCGTATCGCTTTCATCACCGACGTCGCATCACGGCGTATTGCTGTTCGGCATGATGCTGATCACATTGCTGTTGATGATCGAGGCGCGGCGCTATCGCTTCTTTGATGTCTATCGTGCACGGATACGGCAACTGGAACGCAGCTATTTTGCGCAGATCCTGGCACCTGAAGCCGATCTTAATCCCGATTGGGCGCTGTCGATAGCCAAAAGCCTGCGCGCACCGCGGTTTCTGCTCAGCTATTTCGAAGCGATGCAGCGGCGCCTGCGGCGGAATTATTGCTGGATGTATGCAATCCTGCTGTTGGCGTGGATCTTGAAGATCTCGACGCCGAGGCTGCAAACGGAGGGCACCCCGCAAGAGTTTGTGCATTCATGGAGCTATATTGCCGACAACGCCGCACTCGGACCGATCCCTGGCTGGCCGGTGATCGTAATCGTAGCCGTGTTCTACGCCGTCATTCTATATGGCGCATTACGTCGCGGGCCGGATGACGGTGATTTTGCCCATGGCGAAGCGCATGTCTGATCGCTTGGCAAAGCCTGATTAGTGCAGGATGAACTCTCCCTTCACCGCCCGCCACTCGGTCGCCGAGATCAGCCGGCGGTGGACATAGCGTACCGAATGTAACGGCCCATCCAGCTTCTCCTGCCAAAACTTCAAGAAGCCACGCATTTCCGGGAAATTCGGAGCGAGATCATAGTCCTGCCAGATATAGGTCTGCAGAAATTGCGGATGATCGGGCAGGCGATAGATGATCTGCGCCGTGGTCAGCCCATAGCCTTGCAACTGCTTTTGCATATCGTTGTGCATGAGGTCTCTCTTTCTGTTCCCACTGTTCTTCGTGACTCTGAGGTCACAGGAAAATGGAAACACCTCATGGTAAACCCAAGCTTTACAAAAGTGTTGCAAAAAAGAAATTTCTTCACGAAAATCAATATGATAGCAGCCTTATCAGGTGAGTGCTGCCAACCTGTGGACCATGACGAAAGGAGACGCTGTGCGGGTAAAGATCAGCGTCTCAGATGACGCGTCAGATAGGCTTCCATGCGTGCCCAGCCGTTGCGCATGATCTCGACGATGGAAAGATAGAAAATGGCCGCCCAAAGATAGGTTTGGTAGTCGTAGGTTTGGGAGAAGGCATAGCGCGTTGCGCCCATCAGGTCCAAGACCGTGATGATTGACACGGTCGCCGAGCTCTTGATCAAGAGGATGATCTCGTTGCCATAAGGGCGCAAAGCCACGATCAACGCTTGCGGCAGGATGACTTTGTAAAAGGTGACGAGTTTATGAAGGCCGAGTGACGCCGCGGCCTCGCTTTGACCGCGGTGGACGCTCTGAATGGCGGCGCGGACAATCTCGGTCTGATAGGCCGCCGTGTTCAGCGTCATGGCAAACAGGCCGCAATTGAATGGATCGCGGAAGAACCACCAGAGACCAATACTGTTAATGAAGCCGCGCGCCTGCGGAAAGCCGTAATAGACCAGGAAAATCTGCGCCAGCAGCGGCGTGCCGCGGAAGAGATAGACATAGCAATATGTTAGTCCGCTCAGAATTCTGTTCTCCGACATTCTGGCGAAAGCGAGCGGAATCGAGAGTATTGCGCCGAGAATGAAAGAAAGCCCGACCAGCTTCACCGTGATCCAGAGACCATACAAATAACTGGGGCCGAATCGGAAGAATTTCTCGTTATCCCAATTGGTGATCATCATCGCGATGAGCGCAATGCCGAGCATCGCCCAGAGGACCAGGAAGAAAAAACCGACCATGCGAGCCTTGGAGAAGCGCTTCATCGTCTCCGGTGGTGCCGGCTGCGCCGGGATCAGGACTTCAGCATAGCTCATCGGCGAAACTCCGCGCGTTTGGCCCAGCGATCAAGGTAAAGCAACCCAGCCGAGGAGATGATGGCGAGCACCAAATAGAGGCCGCAGGCAACCAAATAGAAGAAGAACGGTTCCTTTGTCGCGCGTACGGCAAGGCCTGTCTGGCGGATGATGTCAGCAAGTCCGATGACGGAAACGTAGGACGTGTCCTTCAGCAGGTTCATCCAGAGGTTCCCGAGATTGGGAAGCGAGATGCGGATCAATTGCGGCAGGATGATCAAACGCATGGTGCGGGCGCGGTGAAAGCCGAGAGCATCGCCCGCCTCATACTGTCCCTTGGGAATCGCTCTGAAGGCCGACAGCAAAACTTCGGAGCAATAGGCGGAAAAGACGATCGAGAGGGCGACCATGCCGGCGACGAAGGCATTGATCTCGACCTGTCCGGTGTAGCCCACGTAAGCGAGGGCCGTTTGCAGCAGAATCTGGATGCCGTAATAGATGATGAAGAGCGTCAGGAGTTCCGGCAGGCCGCGAAAGATGGTGGTAAAAATGCCGGCTGCGAGCCGCAGCGGCCTTTCTTCGGATTGTTGTGCTAGTGCCACAAGGAAGCCGATGATCAAGCCGAACGGCAATGTCAGGACGGCCACTGATATCGTGATTTTGAGGCCGGCGGCAATCTCATCGCCCCAGCCGGTATCTCCGCAGGCAATGACGGTGTTCTGGCCAAACAGGGTGAAGAGCCCCGCGGGGCCGCACAGTGGATCGAAGGCGTTATTCATCCAGGCCCACAAGGAGCCAAACGCGGAAAACAATCCGCTCATACCGTATTTCCCCTCGCAGCTTTTGCCGCGTTTCTCTTAATTATTCTATTAGTTGTCAAACAAAAACGGCGGAAGAGCAAGCTTCCGCCGTCGTCTTTTCCCAAGGAATCGACGGCGATCACTCGCCGTAGACGTCGAAGTCGAAATACTTGTCCTGGATCTTCTTGTAGGTGCCGTTGGCACGGATTGCAGCGATCGCAGCGTTGAACTTGTCCTTCAGCGCGGTGTCGCCCTTGCGAAGACCGATGCCGGCGCCGACGCCGTTGATTTGCGGATCGATCTTCAGCGTGCCGAGCATCTTGCAGCAATTACCGGCATCGGACTTGACCCATTCGGAGAGAACCACGACGTCGTCGATGACGGCATCGATACGGCCATTGGCGAGGTCGAGCTTATATTCGTCCGGCGACGGATAAAGCTTCAGCTCGGCGTCCTTCAGATGCACGGTGGCGTAGTTTGCGTGCGTGGTCGAGGACTGTGCGCCGATGGTCTTGCCCTTCAGAGCCTCATCGGTTGCTTCCGTTACGGTCGAATCCTTCGGCACGGCGATAGCCGGCGGCGTATTGTAGTATTTGTTGGTGAAGTCGATGGTCTTTTCACGCTCCGGCGTGATCGACATGGACGATACGATGGCGTCGAACTTCTTGGCCTGCAGGGCCGGAATGATGCCGTCGAAATCCTGGTTTACGAAGGTGCATTTGACCTTCATCTGATCGCAAAGCGCATTGGCGATATCGATGTCGAAGCCGACGAATTTGCCGGCGGCGTCGAGGGATTCGAATGGCGGGTAGGTGGCGTCGGTGCCGATGACGATCGAATCGCCGTCGGCGAGCGCTGCCCCGGCGAAAAGCGACATCGCGGCAAGCGATGCCGCGGCGAAAAGACGAGTGGAGATGCGCATTTTGATCCTCTCTGTTGGCGACCGGCGGCTATTTTTCTTCATTGGCGGCCGGCCAGAATGGAGCGGGTGCGTGGCCCGCCTGCCGCGGATATTCGTACTTTTTTTTCGCAAATTGCAACTGGAATTACAAAGCCGGTGTGTGTCACGCACACTATCTCCAAAGCGCTTGCGTGACCCGACAAAGCTGAACGGCAGCCTTCCGGCGCGTTCAGGCGGGGTTAATTTTGCGTGCCTAATTGTTCGGAACATATCACCGCTTGCCGCGATTCAGCCCTATGAGACACCGAAAATCGGCCGGGATCATCGGGCATCAGCTCCACGGGCTGAGATCCGCACCTTGGCGGATAACGATAATAAAAGGAGATCCCAACTATGGGAAAGCGATCCAGACTATTTGCCAGTGCAGCATTTCCGCTGCTGTCCTTAACACTGGCATTTGAGCCCGCCGCCGCCACAGCGCTGCGCGAACAGGCTATCGCACCGTTGAGCAATGATGCCGCCAGATCGGCCGCCATGAACGACAATGCGACTTTCGAAGTTGCTCAGGAGCAGCCAGCTCCGGACGGGCAATCCGAAGAGGAGCTGAAAAAGCGCAAGAAGCCAGGCGGTGCAGAGCAGGGCGAGCCGCAGGGCAAGAAGCACGAGGCTGCACCAGCGCAGCAGGGGGGAGCCGAGCCGCAGCGCAAGATGAAGGAAGCCCAACCGGAAGGACAGCCTGAACAGCCGAAACCGGGTAAACAGCAACAGGAAACACAGCAGCCCAAGGCACTCCAGCCCCAGGCGACACCGGAAACCCAGCAGGCTCAGCCGGAGCAAAAGAAGCACAAGCAGAATGCGGAGCAACAGCCAGCGGCGCAGCCGGAGGCAACGCCGCAGACGAAGGCCGTTCAGCAGCAGGCTGCCCCCGAAAGCCAACCCCAGGCCCAGCCCGAACTGAAGAAGCATCAGAAGTCGCAGGGGCAAGCGGCTGAACCGGCGCAGCAGCCTGCAGAACAACAGGCCGCCCCCGCCCAGAAACAGGCGCCCGCTGCACAGCAATCTCAGAGCGAACAGGCTCAGCCGGAGACTCAAGGTCAGCCAGGACTAAAGAAGCATCAGAAGAAGCAGGGTCAAACGGCTGAACCGGCACAGCAGCCGGCCGAACAGCAGGCAGCGCCCACCACGAAACAAGCTCCTTCCACCGAGCAGCAGGCAACGCCGGCACCGAAACAGGCGCCTTCCACTGAGCAGGCGCAGCCGAAGACTCAGGTTCAGCCTGGTACTCAGGTCGAGCCCGGCACGCAGCAGGGTCAGAAACCGAGCCGCAAGCTGCCGCTGAATGAGCAGCAGACCGGGCAACAGCCGGCAACGACGCCCGAACAGCAGCCGGCTCAGAAGAGCCAGCAACTGCAGGCTCAGCCGCAGAACCAGGCGGCCCCGCAGACCGGCAAACAACTGCAGCCGAATGTCGAAACCGGGGCTCCCGCCCAGGGCAATGCCGTACAGGCGCCTGCGAATGGTGCCGTTCAGGAGGGTGCCCAGACAGCGGCTCCCGCTCCCGCGCCGGTCTCGCCGCAGGAACTCGAGCGCCGAAAGAAGATCGCCGAAAATCCCGCTGCCAGCAACGAAACCGTTATTCTGCCGGTGCAGAACGGTGCTGCAGTGCTCGATAGCGATAAGGACGCGGCACGGCGAGGCCTTCGTCAGGGCGGCCAAGCTACCGGCGGCCAGGCGGGTCAGGTCCAGACACAAGGTCAGGTCCAGACCCAGCAAGGGCAGAATGCCGCAGTGCAGCCGGCCTATAGCAAGCCGCCAACCTCCGATGCGGAAGCGCAACGCGCGCTCGGCGGACAGCAGCAACAGCCTGTGAAGATCGAAGCCATAACCAGCGAACAGGGCCGACGGCTCGACCGCAGGCCGGATTTCGCAGCGCCGGAAGGCATCGCTGTCCAGCCGAACGGCAATCAGGACAATCGCGTTATCTTGAACATCGATAACAACTTCGTTGTCCGTCACGATGACAGCGAGCGCTTCGTTCGGGATGGCGAACGCCCGATCTATGAACAGCTTCCGCGCGACCGTTACCGCGAAACGATCGACCGGCCGGATGGCGATCGCATCATCACCGTGCGCAATCGCTATGGCGACGTCATTCAGCGCTCGCGTATCGACGCGCGTGGTCGCGAATACGTGCTGTTCTATTCGCCGGAGCTGGAGGATCAGCCGGACCGTGACGATTACTTCCGCGATCCCGGCGACGAATTGCCGCCGATGCGCCTGCGCATTCCGCTGAACCAGTATATCATCGACACTGGTACAGAGCGTGAGGCGGACTATTACGACTTCCTGCGCGAACCGCCGGTCGAGCCGGTCGAGCGGGTCTATTCGCTGAACGAAGTGCGTTACTCCGCCCGCATCCGCGATAAGGTGCGCCGTATCGACCTCGATACGATCACTTTCGCGACGGGCAGCGCGGAAATCCCGATGTCGCAGGCAAGTTCGTTGCGCGGCGTTGCCGACGCCATGAGCAAGATCGTCAAGAAGGACCCGACCGAGACCTTCCTGATCGAAGGGCATACGGATGCCGTCGGTTCTGCGCAAAGCAACCTCGTTCTTTCAGACCAGCGCGCCGAATCCGTCGCCAACGTCCTCACCGACGTCTACGGCATTCCGCCGGAAAACCTGGTGACCCAGGGTTACGGCGAGCAATATCTGAAGGTGAATACGCAGGGGCCCGAGCAGGAAAACCGCCGCGTCACCATCCGCCGTGTTACGGCGCTGGTGCGCCCGGTCGCTTCGAACCAGTAAGCTCTTCCTGTCTCAAACGCGTGAGGCCGTCGGGAAACCGGCGGCCTTTTCATTGTGCCGGTTTGCCGAGGCCAACCGTCGCGGCGATGAAATCGGCAATCGCCTGGGTATCGTCCAGATTGAAGACAGTCAGTATGCCGGCATCCTCCACCGCATGGTCGGCGGCAATGGCGACGATATGCGGATCCTGCGGCGCTAAGGGCGCGCGGTTGGCGGCCTCCAGGCGACGGGCCTCGATTTTCGGGATCGGCTCGCGCTTGTAGCCCTCGATCAGGACGAGGTCGCAAGGGGCGAGCCGCGTCAGGATTTCCTCGAAGCTTGGTTCCGGCTCGCCGCGCAGTTCGTGCATGATCGCATAGCGCGTGCCGGAGACGATGGTGACTTCATGCGCTCCGGCTTCGCGATGGCGAAAACTGTCGGCGCCCACTTTGTCGATATCGAAGTCATGGTGAGCATGTTTGATAGTCGAAATCTTATAGCCGCGGCGGGTGAACTCGGTGACAAGCCGTACCGCAAGGCCGGTCTTGCCGGAATTCTTCCAGCCGGCGATGCCGAAGATTTTGGGTCGTTTCGTTGTCATAGCGTCTGCTCCAATGCCGCGAGCCATGTTTCTGCGGCGATCAGGTCTTCGGGCGTGTTGACGTTGAAGAAGGGATCGAGGGGACCGATCGGTGTTTGGATCACGGCAAAGTCGACCGTTTGCGTGATATGGCGCGCAAGAAAATCCCTGACCCGCCGCTTGTCGTCTCCAACAATCCAGGTCTCTAGGTCATCGGCGATCGAGACGGGCCAAAGGCCAAACACCGGATGATCGCGATCCAGCGATGCGGCTATGGCGATTTCGTCTCGGCCTTCGATGGCTTGAGCCAGCCGCGCGATCAGATCGCTCGGAAAGAAGGGGCTGTCGATCGGCACCGTAGCGATATGGGATGCGTGCGGGTGCTTTTTCGCCGCATCGCGCATGGCGGCAAGTACGCCGGCAAGCGGGCCGAGCTTACCGGGGAGGGTGTCGGGAACCAGCCGAAGCTCCGCCGTATACGGCCAATCAGCATCGGCATTCAGCGCAATCGGCATTCTTTGCTGTTGCCCGATACGAGCCGCTATACGCGCCAGAAGATTTTCTCCGCCGAGGAGGGCAAGCGCCTTATTCGCGCCCATGCGGCTGGAACGGCCGCCGGCAAGCAGATAGGGCGGGATCTCGGCGGGATTAGTGATGAAGCCGGGCATGCTGGGCGACCTTAGGCGGGCACACGGGGCTCGGATTCCTGGGCGACACGCTCGACCGCTTGCCGTTTGCTCTCCCGGTAGAATGTATAGAGACCGGAGGCGATGACAATGGCGGAGCCGATCATGGTCCAGGCATCCGGCGTCTCACCGAAGAACAGCAAGCCGAGCAACGCGGACCAGATGAGGCTTAGGTAGCGGAACGGTGCGACGAAGGAGATCTCGCCCGTGCGCATCGCCTGGATCACCGATTGATAGCCGACGAGTACCAGGATCGATGCGAGCAGGATGTGCGAGAATGGGGTGAAGCTGATCGGCTGCCAGCCGCCGAGCGGGCCGATCGACAGGGCGCCGAAGATGGAGATCGAGATCGCGGTAACGACCGTCACCATCAGCGACGGCACATCCTTACTGACGCAACGCGTCGCCAGGTCGCGAGCGGCGGTGGCGAACATGCTGGCGACGACGAGCAGGGCGGCCGTCGTGAAGCCATCGGGGCCGGGGCGAATGATGATGAGCACGCCGACAAAGCCGACGGTGATCGCCGTCCAGCGCCGCCAGCCGACCGGCTCTTTCAGGAACAGGGCCGCGCCGAGGGTGACGGCGAGCGGCAAGGCCTGCAGGATGGCAGAGGCATTGGCGATCGGCATCATGCCGAGCGCGGTGATGTAGGTCGCCGCCGCGATCGCTTCGCAGACGACCCGCAAGGCGATCATCGGCTGCAGAATGACTTTCCAGGATCGCAAGGCGCCCATATGCCAGGCGAGCAGATAGACGAAGACACTCGTAAAAAGCCCCCGGAGAAACATGATCTCGCCGGCATTCATCACCACGATGACTGATTTGGACAATGCATCACTGCAGGAAAAGCCGGCCATTGCTGCGGCCATGTAGAGCGCACCCTGCGTATTCTTCGTCCGCGGCATAAAAGCGATTCCCTAGATATATCAGCTCGCTCTACTGCGGTTTGCCGCGAATGGGAATCGTTCACGGTGTAGCCGCCGATCAAATTCGGTGGTGCGTTGCAATGAAAATGTGAGCTGACGGCGCCCACGGTCGGACCGAATTTGCAAAAATGGGACAGAATTGCTGATTTTTCGCAGATGGTACAATCTTTTACGTCCGCGATTAATCCTTATTCAATCTAATTTCCGGACGCTCGGCTCAGTTTTGCATGAGGCAGAAGCATCTATTGCAGCGCAGCAGGGAATGACGGTCCCACCTTCGCCGCATACCAACCAATTTCATTGGGGCGTGGCATGTTCTTCATTGATCGTCTTCTGCAAAGCCGCCGAATCGTGACCAAGGTTCTTATCTTCGTCATACCGTTGGTGGTGCTGATCGCCGGCATCGGCCTGGTCGGCTATCACACGGCCAACATCCTCAACGGCCATATGACCGTAACGCGGGCGACGATCGAAAACATCAGCGATTTCGAGAATTTGCAGGCCGCCCTGCAGGAGTTCACCACCTCGCCGACCGATGAGACGCGCAAGGCGCTGACGGACAAGATCGATGCACAGGCGGCAGGTGTGCAGCGTCTGAGCGGCCTGCTCAGCAATGATCAACGCGCCAAGCTCTCCGCCGTCAGCGCCCTGGCCGACGAGATGCGAAATCAGACGACCGCCCTCTGGAATATCAAGCAGAAACAGGACAGCGATGTTGATGCAATCCAGAAGGCGGTATTGGGTATCGAAGCTCTCGGCAAGGCTGCCGGAAAGCAGATCGACATCATCCGCAAGGAATTTGGCGACAAGGAAACCTTCGCCAAGGAACTGCTTTACGATGCCGCGGCCTTCAAGGGCCTTTCGGATAAGATGAGCAAGCTGCGCATCCAGGCGCAGATGGCGGCCGATTCCAATGAGGAAATCTCGGATGCCCGTACCTATACCGATGCGATCCTCAAGCAGGTCGCCACGTCGAAAGAGCTGGTCTCCAAGCGTGGCGCCGGGTTGGTCGACAGCGCGGCCGACGCTGCCAACAAGCTCGACGCTGTCCTGAAGAGCAGCGACACCGCCGACCAGAAGGTCGAGGCCATGGGACCGATCCTGCAGAGCTTCGTGAAGATCGAAGGCGACATGACCTTGCAATCGGCCAAGAACAGCGACACGGCTGCCGACCGCTTCGTCAGCCTCGACAAGATCATCGATAGCCAGAAAGAGCTGTTGGATCACGTCGATCAGGCACTTGTCATGATCGATCACCTGACGCTGCATGCCGCACGGATGGAGAATGTGCGGGACGCCGCCTCGCGGGACGCCGTTATCGCTGATTTGAAGGATCTGCAGGATGTCGGCGCAAAGATCTCAGCGCTCGGCAAGACCAATGCGACCATGCGCGATTTCTCTGCCCATGCTCAGCCTCTGATCGACAGCGTCACCAAGGGTTCGGCGGATCTGCTGCAGACGGCGTCCGACTGGAAAAAGACGCGGATCGATTCCAATGGCTTGCTGGCGGACGCGATGACGTCGCTGCGCAGCTTCGTTGCCCAGGCGCAGGAGATCGGCAAGGAAGACAGCGAGCGCTCCGCCAACGTCTCCGTCATCGCCATGATCCTCGGCACGCTGCTTGCTATCGTCGGCGGTCTGATGCTGGTCGAGACGCTGCGTGGACCGCTGAAGCGGGTGACCGAAATCATGACGCGGCTTGCAAGCGGCGATCTGGAAGTGGCGATCGACGGCCGCAATCGCGGCGACGAGATTGGTGATATGGTGCGTTCCGTCACCGTCTTCCGTGATGCTGCCCTGGAAAATGTCCGGCTGGAGCGGGAAGCCGAGCGCGCGCGCGCCTTGTCGGCCGAAGAGAACGCACGCCGCGCCGCGGATCGCGCCCGCATCGAGGCCGAACAGAAGCACGCGCTGAACGCGCTGGCCGATGTTCTCGCCAAGCTCGCGGATGGCAATCTTGAAGAGGGCATGCGCGAAGACCTTTCCGCCGACTTCGTCGAAATGGCCTTCACCTACAATCATGCCGTCGAAGCCCTGCGTGAAACTCTGACGGATGTCCGTTACACGGCCGAGGAGATCAAGGGTGGTACCGGCAATCTCGCCACATCCGCCGACGATCTCGCTCGCCGCACCGAGCAGCAGGCAGCAGCTCTCGAGGAGAGTTCGCGGGCACTCCAGCGCCTGAGCGAGGTCGTGCGCTCCACCGCCGACCGGGCGAAGCAGACGGCAGTCTCGGTCAACGAGACCCAGGCCTACGCCACCCAATCCGGCGAAGTCGTCGCCAAGGCCGTCGGCGCCATGAGTGAGATCAACCGCTCTTCCGAGAAGATCGCGACGATCATCGGCGTCATCGACGAGATCGCCTTCCAGACCAATCTATTGGCACTGAATGCCGGTGTCGAAGCGGCTCGCGCCGGAGAGGCCGGTCGCGGTTTTGCCGTTGTCGCCCAGGAGGTGCGTGAACTGGCGCAGCGTTGCGCAAATGCGGCGAAAGAAATCAAGGGCCTGATTTCGGCAAGTTCTTCGCAGGTGCAGAACGGCGTTTATCTGGTCGAGCAGACAGGGGCTGCGCTGAGCGAAATCATCGGGCACGTGACCGGTGTCCAGAAGCTCGTGGCCGACATTTCCGCCGCAACGGCCGAGCAGTCGACCGGCATCGAAGAAGTGACGCGGGCAGTCGGCGAGGTCGAGCTGATCACGCAAAGAAATGCGGCGATGGTGGAAGAAAACAACGCCGAGATACATGGCCTGCGCCAACGCGTCGACATGCTCTCCGACAAGATCGACCGTTTCCGCACGGGCGATGGTGAAGGGACGTATGAAGGCTATGATAACGGCATGAACCGGCATCGCGCCGCCTGAAGTCATATGTGAGACAATAGCGATAAACAACTGAAGCGCCGGGTATTTTTATCCGGCGTTTTATTTTTATAGCGACGGAAATCAGCCGCCCGTTACGCTCATATGGCGGGCGACAGCCGGCTTGTTATGGGTGCGGTCGATAATGAAATCGTGACCCTTCGGCTTGCGGGTAATCGCTTCGTCGATGGCGGCGTAGATAAGCGTATCGTCTTCGGTGGCGCGCAGCGCCGTGCGCAGGTCGGCGGCATCGTTCTGGCCGAGGCACATATAAAGTGTACCGGTGCAAGTCAGGCGGACACGATTGCAGCTCTCGCAGAAATTATGGGTCAGCGGCGTGATGAAGCCGAGGCGGCCACCGGTTTCGGCAACTTCGACATAACGGGCCGGACCGCCGGTCTTGTAGGGGATATCGGTCAGCGTGAATTGTTGTTCGAGATCGGCGCGCAATTTGGAAAGCGGCAAGTACCGATCCGTTCGGTCCTCCTCGATCTCGCCCATCGGCATTGTCTCGATGACGGTCAGGTCCATGCCGCGGCCATGGGCGAAGCGCAGCAGCTCGGGTATCTCCGCCTCATTGAAATCCTTGAGCGCCACGGCATTCAGCTTGATCTTCAGGCCGGCCTTCTGTGCAGCATCGATACCCTCCATCACCTTGGCGAAATCGCCCCAGCGGGTGATGGCGTGGAATTTGTCGGGGTCGAGCGTGTCGAGAGAGACGTTGATGCGACGTACGCCGCAATCATAGAGTTCCTCGGCATAGCGGGAGAGCTGCGAACCGTTGGTGGTCAGCGTGAGCTCTTCGAGTTCGCCGTTTCGAACGTGTTTACCGAGTTCGCGCACCAGAAACATGATGTTCTTGCGAACCAGCGGCTCGCCGCCGGTCAGCCGAATATTACGGACGCCCTTGGCAATGAAGGCGGAACAGAGTCGGTTCAGTTCTTCCAGCGTCAGCAGATCCTTTTTCGGCAGGAAGGTCATGTGTTCCGCCATGCAATAGGTGCAGCGGAAATCGCAGCGGTCGGTCACGGAGACGCGCAGATAGGTGACCGCACGCCCGAATGGGTCGATCATCGGCGATGCATCCGCCACCAACGGCGACCCGTTGCCTATCGTACCGACAATGCTGTTCACGAAAACCTCCGTTGTCATGTTAATGTGTGCATAGGCGATTGTTGCGTCAAGGGAAATGCATTTTCGAATGCACTTGCGCGTCAGCGGCTGGCGGCCTACTTCTCCGGGGACGCATTGAAACGCATGGGAAAATCGATGAGTGACGTCTGGCCAACCGAATTGAGAGTGTCGAAGGACCGCCATCATCTGGTGGTGAGCTTCAATGACGGCGCGAGCTTCGATCTTTCGGCGGAGATGTTGCGCGTGCTGTCGCCATCGGCCGAGGTGCAGGGACATGGGCCGGGGCAAAAGATCACCGTGCCGGGCAAACGCAATGTCGGCATCATGTCCATGACGCCGACCGGCAACTACGCCGTCCGTATCGGTTTTGACGACATGCACGATAGCGGCATTTTTACCTGGGCCTATCTTCGCGAACTCGGTGAGAAGGGTTCCGAACTTTTCGCTGCCTATGAGGCTGAACTGAAGGAAAAGGGCTTGAGCCGCGATGTGGCGGGTAGGCCGCACTAGCACAATCAGTAGCAAGGGGGCCGGCATGTCAGGTGGGGATCCGGGAAGCTGGTTGCGGACCAAAGGCAGTAAAAGCGAAAACAAGGTCTCTTTCGTCGAGCTGTTTTTCGACCTGGTCTTCGTCTTCTCGATCTCGCAGCTTTCGCACGCGCTCGGTGGTCATTTCACGCCCCTTGGCGTTCTCGAAGCCGGCATGCTGATCTTTGCCGTCTGGTGGGTATGGATCTTCACCGCCTGGGTGACAAACTGGCTCGATCCCGACCGCATGCCGGTGCGCATCATGCTTTTCGTGCTGATGTTCGCCGGGCTGGTTCTCTCGGCATCCATTCCGGATGCCTTTGCTCAGAAGGCCATTTTCTTCGCAGGCGCCTATGTGTTCATGCAGGTCGGCCGTTCGCTGTTTACCGTCTATGCCCTCAAGGACGTCAGCCCGGCGAACCATCGCAATTTCGTCCGCATCACCTGCTGGCTGATACTATCGGGTATCTTCTGGATTTCCGGCGCCGTGACGGAGGGCGAGACGCGGGTGGCGCTGTGGTTCGCAGCCCTCGCGATCGAATATGCAGCGCCCGCCTTCGGTTTCGCCGTGCCTGGCCTTGGTAGATCGACCGCGGCGGATTGGGATGTTTCCGGCGCGCATCTTGCCGAACGCTGCGCGCTCTTCATTATCATCTGCCTCGGCGAGGCGATCCTGCAGGCGGGTAAGACCTTTGCAGAAGAGCCGCTTTCGCCGCTGATCGTTGCGGTATTCGTCACCGTCTTCGTCAGCACGGTCTCCATGTGGTGGATCTATTTCCGGTTCGGCCATGAACGCGCCACCCAGCGCATCGAGCGGGACGAGACGCCCGGCAGCCTGGCGCGACAGGCTTTTACCTATGCGCATATCCCAATTCTGGCCGGCATCATTCTGAGCGTTGTCGGCCATGAATTCTTATTCTCCCATCCCCGTGATCCCGCCGACATGCATGCGGGAGCGGCGATCCTCAGCGGCCCGGCGGTGTTCCTCATCGGCAATCTCTGGTTCAAAGGAGCGACGACCGGGCGGCCGCCGCTGTCCCACTTCGTCGGCCTTGCGGGATTGGCGCTATTGGTTCTCGCGATCCCCCAGATCGATGTCTACCAGCTTGGGATACTTGCCGCCGCCGTGCTTATCGTCGTGGCAATATGGGAGTTCGCCTCGCTGAACCGCGCAGTGCCGCTGGGCCGCCGACCAAGCAATCACTGACCGCCGACTGTTTCTAGCGGCTCGCGCTCGTCCTGTAGCAAGAGGCTGACGATGCGTTCCATGTGCGCCGTCATGATTTCGCATTCGTCGAGCGGTGCGTCCGAGAGCGTGCGGTCGATGAGGTCGGTCTGGATGGCCATCGCTTCCTCTGTCACGCGCCGGCCTTCGCCCGTCAGATAAAGCCGCAACACGCGCTTGTCATGTTTGTCGCCACGGCGTTCGATCAGGCCGCGTTTTTCCATTTGCGGCAGCAGCATGCTCATGTTGGAGCGGCCAACCAGCAGCTTGCGGGCCAATTCCTGCTGCGAAATGCCTTCGAAGCGGAAGAGATTGACGAGAATGTCGAGATGCGGCGGCTTGATATCGAGATGGGCGAGCGCCCGGCCGAGCGACTGCTGCATGAGCTGGCAGGCACGGGCAACGGCGATCCAGCTCCGAAAACGCGGATGGTCCCAGGGTAGGGATTGATTTTTGTTCATCGTTGTACTTTATTGTTCATGATTGAACATTATTGGATTCTCACTATGCCATCATTTGCGCTCAAGGTCACCCGGCTGGGATTGACCAGCCTTGGCAGGATCTCGCCGCGACTTGCCGGTAAGGCTGCCTTCAAGCTTTTCTGTCTGACGCCGTCGCGCCGACCGCAGGGCGCCAAGGCAGAGGTCGCGCACGCACAGGGCAGGGCACGTCTGAATTCCGCCGAGCAGATCATGCTTTCCTTTCGAGGCGGACGGGCGATGGCCTATCGTTTAAATGGCGGTGCCAAGGGCCGGCGCAAGCGTTTTCTTGTTGTCCACGGCTGGGGATCGAGCAGCGAGTATATGTCGGAACTCGCCGTCTTTCTGGCGAATACCGGTGCCGAAGTGATCTCGCTCGATCTGCCTGGCCATGGCCGCTCGCCGGGGCGCTTCCTCAATGTGCGCCTTGCCGTCTCAGCGATCGCTGCGGCGGCGGAGCGGTTTGGCGCCTTCGATGCCACGATCGGCCATTCCTTCGGCGGCGCGTCCATCGCACTCGCCGCAGCCGGCTTTCTGCCGGGCGTCGCCCAGGTGCTGCCGGGCCGCCTGGTGCTGATCGGTGCACCGAGCGCCATGGGCTGGCTGTTCACGGATTTCGGCGGGATGATGAAGCTTGATGCGGCGACACAGGCAGCACTTGAGGCGGAAGTCGGTCACGTCACTGGCAGACCGCTCGGGGACTATGACGCCGGACGCAGCGTTCACGATCTCGGCAGGCCGGTACTGGTGATCCACGCCGAAGACGACAAGGAAGTCAGCGCCGATCACGCCCGCGCCTATGCCACCGCCGGCGATCATGTTCGCCTTCTCTGGGCGAACGGCTTCGGCCATCGCCGTATCGTCAGCGCAGCTCCCGTGCTGGCGGCGATCGGCGAATTCCTGGCGGAGGCGCCAGAGTCCGGAAAAGAAAATACATTCGAAACCGACAACGAAACGGTTATATCCTTTCTTCGGACGTCGGGCCGGCGCGTGTCATAGCAGCGTCACGCCTTGCGTCTAACCCGCCGGTATCCGGATCAAAAAGACGCGAGGCAACATGCGGATCATCACTTCCGTTGAAGAATTGAATGAGCTTTATGGCGGCACGAGCGAAGCATCGATCGCCAAGGTGACGAATGCTTTGACGCCGCTTTATCGCCGGATGATCGAGGCATCGCCCTTCATGGCTCTGGCGACGGTTGGCCCGGAAGGATTGGATTGCTCACCGCGCGGTGACTTGGGCGGTGTCGTGCGCGTGCAGGACGACAAGACGCTTCTGCTTCCCGACTGGCGCGGCAACAATCGTGTCGATTCGCTCGCCAACATTGTCAGGGATCCCCGCATCGCGCTGATGTTCCTGATTCCCGGCTCCAACACCACGATGCGCCTCAACGGTCGTGCGGTGGTCTCCATCGAGGAAAGCTTGCTCGCGAGCTTCGAGATGGAGGGCAAGCATCCGCGCAGCGTGGTAGTGATCACCATCGACGAGGTCTATTTCCAATGCGCGCGGGCCGTGATGCGTGCCGAACTCTGGAAGACGGAGACATTTGTCGATCCCGCGAGCCTGCCAACGCCCGGCATGTTGCTGAAGGCGGCAAAGGGGGATTTCGATCAGGAGACCTATGACCGCGAATGGCCGGCAAGAGCCGCCAAAAGCATGTGGTAACGAAAATCCGCCGGCGCCACTTCGAGAAGCGGCGCCGGCGGATCGGCTTTAATTCTGATCAGATTCTAATTCTTGTAGATAAGCCAGCTTTTGTTGAAGTCTTTCTGCATGCCTTCCTGGTAGATATAGCTGCAGTTGCGGCCGGCATTCTTGGCGCCATAAAGCGCAATGTCGCTCTTGCTGTAGAGGTCACCGGGGTCTGTAGCTTCCGAGGCCATGCAGACGCCGAGCGAGAGGGTGATCGGCCCGTAATTCACTCCAGTCCGCGAATTCTTGAACGGCGTTGCCTCAAGTGCACGGCGGATACGCTCGCAGACCGCCATGACCTCTTCCGACGTATGGCCTTCCAGGATCAGCGCGAATTCCTCGCCGCCGGTGCGGGCGACGAAGGCGTCGCGACGGACATTGGCGCGGATGAGCGAGGCGACGGTCGCGAGGATCTTGTCGCCGACCGGATGGCCATATGTGTCGTTGATCTTCTTGAAATAGTCGATATCGGCCAGCACCAGCGCCGTTACGGGCCGCGCCATCTTGTTGTCGAAAACAGTGGCCAGGCGATCGTCGAAGGCGCGGCGATTGGAGAGCCGCGTCAGAGAATCAGTGTTGGCGATACGCTTGTATTCGTCCAGTTCCTTGCGCACATCGTTCATTTCCTGGCTGCGCTGGGCGACATTCTCGACAGTTTTTTCACCGTGCGCCATGGTGTCGCCGGTCGCTTCCGCCAGTATGTCGATGGCACTGCGCAGCAGGTCGACGCTGTTGTTGTTCTTGGACGTGATGCGTTCGCAGGTTTCGCCGAGCAGTCGATTATAGCTTTCAAGCGAAGTCTGCTCTTGCCGCAGCGTGCGCAATACGCCATCGAGCTCCGTGATCAGGCGGGCATGGGCGTCATCCAAGATCCGGCCGGCATGGTGGGCGAAATGCTGGACGCCGAGTGCGTCCAATTCTTCCTGGGTGGCGTTGCTGCCGAGTGCGGCAAGCTCACGGGTCAAGGCGGGATTGGAACCAATATAGGCTTCATAGAAAAGTTCGTAGTTGCGCGGGATCGGTGCGACCCCCATGGATCGCATGGCGTAGGTAATCTGTCCTGCCACGTCGGGAACTTGCGCTTTAGGCGCAACCACCGTACTCATCGGCGAACTCCATTAGATGATTTCATGAAAGCACTGTTTTTACTTAGCCTAAGATTCTTTGAAAAAGATTAAGGCAATCAATATGAAATCTTATATAAATTCGAGTAGGGACTAAATTTATTACAAAGTAGAAATACTTACAAAAAAGGCGCCAAAACGGCGCCCTCCTTTGTCCGACCAGTGACAAAACTCAGCCGAGATTGAGTTCCTGGAAGAAATCATTGCCTTTGTCATCGATAACGATGAAGGCCGGGAAGTCTTCGACTTCGATTTTCCAGACTGCTTCCATGCCGAGTTCGGGATATTCCAATACCTCGACTTTCCTGATGCAGTCCTGAGCGAGGCGGGCAGCCGGACCGCCGATCGAGCCGAGATAAAAACCGCCATGCGCCTTGCAGGCCTCGCGCACCGCGCGCGAGCGGTTGCCCTTGGCGAGCATCACCATGGAGCCGCCGAAGGACTGGAACTGGTCGACATAGCTGTCCATACGTCCGGCCGTCGTCGGGCCGAAGGAACCGGAGGCGTAGCCGGCCGGCGTCTTGGCAGGACCGGCATAGTAAACCGGATGGTTCTTGAGGTAATCCGGCATGCCCTGACCCTTTTCCAGGCGTTCGCGGATCTTTGCGTGCGCCAGGTCGCGGGCGACGATGATGGTGCCGGTCAGCGACAGCCGGGTCTTGACCGGATGCCGCGACAGTTCCGCCAGGATTTCGGTCATCGGCCGGTTGAGATCGATGCGGACCATCGATTCGGAAAGCTTGGCCTCGTCGATTTCGGGCATGTATTTCGACGGATCGGTTTCAAGCTGTTCGATGAAGATGCCATCACGGGTGATCTTGCCCTTGGCCTGGCGATCGGCGGAACAGGAGACGCCGAGGCCTATCGGCAGCGAGGCACCGTGGCGGGGCAGGCGGATAACGCGGACGTCATGGCAGAAATATTTGCCGCCGAACTGCGCGCCGACGCCGAGGCTCTGCGTGAGCTTATGGATTTCCTTTTCCATTTCGATATCCCGGAAGGCATGTCCGCTTTCGGAACCTTCCGTGGGAAGACAGTCGAGATAGCGCGTGGAGGCGAGCTTGACCGTCTTGAGGTTCATCTCGGCCGACGTGCCGCCGATGACGATTGCCAGGTGGTAGGGAGGGCAGGCGGCCGTGCCGAGCGTCAGGATCTTTTCCTTGAGGAAATCCAGCATGCGGTCGTGCGTAAGCAACGACGGCGTGCCCTGATAGAGGAAGGTTTTGTTGGCCGAGCCACCACCCTTGGCGACGAAAAGGAATTCGTAGGCGTCGGTGCCTTCCTCATAGATGTCGATCTGGGCCGGAAGGTTGTTCTTGGTATTCTTTTCCTCGAACATCTTGATGGGCGCGAGCTGCGAATAGCGCAGGTTCTTCTTTTCGTAGGCGTCGAGCACGCCCTTTGCCAGAGCCGCGCTGTCGCCTCCTTCGGTCCAGACGCGACGGCCTTTCTTGCCCATGATGATCGCGGTGCCGGTGTCCTGGCACATGGGCAGCACGCCGCCGGCGGCGATATTGGCGTTTTTCAGCAGATCATAGGCGACGAAGCGGTCGTTATCGGTAGCTTCGGGGTCTTCCAGGATCGAGGCTAGCTGCTTCAGGTGACCGGGGCGCAGCAGGTGGTTGATATCCGCAAAAGCCGTCTCGGCGAGCAGGCGAATGCCTTCCGGGTCCACGGTCAGGATTTCCTGGCCCTTGAAGGTGTCGACGGAAACGTAATCGCCGGAAATCTTACGATAGGGAGTGGCGTCGTCGCCGAGGGGAAAGAGATCATCAGCCATGCGGGGACCTTTCAATGCCGTGATGTGGCGGAAGAGACGTTCGCGAACGGTCTAAATCCGGCAAGGTTCAAATGCAATCGGCTGGATGCCGCGACGACGTTTCAAAGCAAGACCGTGTCGATGGCGGATGTGCCTGACGATCACCGAGCGAGGAACTCATCTCGGCCCGATCATCGTCTCCGGCCGGACGATCGCGTCATAATCTTCCGCAGAAACCAGTCCGCTCGCCAAAGCTTCCTCCTTCAACGTCGTACCGTTCTTATGGGCCTTCTTGGCGATCTTGGCGGCATTGTCGTAGCCGATCTTCGGGGCGAGTGCCGTCACGAGCATCAGTGAGCGCTCCAGGCCGGCCTTGATATTGTCCTCACGTGCCTCGATGCCGACCACGCAATTGTCGGTGAAAGAAACGGCGGCGTCGCCGAGCAGTTGGACCGACTGCAGGAAGTTGTAGGCCATCATCGGATTGTAGACATTCAGCTCGAAATGACCCTGGCTGTCGGCGAAGGTCAGCGCAGCATTGTTTCCGAAGATGTGAATGCAGACCTGCGTCAGGGCTTCGCACTGCGTTGGATTGACCTTGCCCGGCATGATCGACGAGCCGGGCTCGTTTTCCGGCAATGCCAGCTCCCCGAGCCCAGCACGCGGACCGGAGCCGAGCAGGCGGATATCATTGGCGATCTTGAAGAGAGCCGCAGCAGCGGCATTGATGGCCCCATGGCTGAAGACCATCGAATCATGGGCGGCCAGCGCCTCGAATTTGTTCGGCGCGGTAACGAAGGGCAGGCCGGTGATCTCTGCGATCTCGTCCGCCACCTTCTCGGCAAACCCGATCGGCGCGTTGAGGCCGGTTCCAACGGCCGTTCCGCCCTGCGCGAGTTCGCAAAGACCGGGCAGCGTCAGCTCGATCCGCTTGATCGAAGACGCAACCTGCGCGGCATAGCCGGAAAACTCCTGGCCAAGCGTCAGCGGCGTGGCATCCTGCGTGTGGGTGCGGCCGATCTTGATGATATGGGCGAAATCGGCGACTTTCTTTTCCAGCGCCGCATGCAAATGTCTGAGGCTGGGCAGCAGATGGTGGACGATCTGCTCGGCGCAGGCGATATGCATGGCCGTCGGATAGGTGTCGTTCGACGACTGGCTCATGTTCACGTGGTCGTTCGGATGCACCGGCTTCTTGGAGCCCATGACGCCGCCCAGCATTTCGATCGCGCGGTTCGAGATCACCTCATTGGCATTCATGTTCGACTGCGTGCCAGAGCCGGTCTGCCAGACAGCCAGCGGGAAGTGTCCGTTGAGCTTGCCGTCGATGACTTCCTGCGCCGCCTCCACGATCACTTTGCCGAGAGCAGGATCCAGCTGGCCAAGCTCCACATTGGCGCGTGCGGCGGCCTGCTTGACGATGCCGAGGGCACGTACGATCGACAGCGGCTGCTTCTCCCAGCCGATCTTGAAATTGCCGAGTGACCGTTGTGCTTGCGCGCCCCAATAGCGGTCGCTTGCCACTTCGATCGGGCCAAAAGTATCGGTTTCGGTGCGGGTGGAGGTCATTGTCCCTGGTCCTGCTTTTCTGTTGAAAAGGATAGCTGTCATATAGGTCCGAACAGTGCCCAGGAAAACAGTGGAGTGCTATTTTATGAGTGTTGCGATCATGTTTTGACACGATAAGGAGGGCCGTGTTCTTTTTAACACGCTCGCTAGATATTCTTGGCGGCATCTGAATTGCCACTCAAAAACCGCGCAAAAATTCAATAAAAAATTAACTAATAATTTCATAATTTTGTGTGAGCTAAACCGCGAAGGATGCTTTCGCTTTTTCACACAAAGTTGAGGCATTGAACGAAAGACGGGGTCTGGCCGTTTTCATTCTAATGGTTAAACGGTGTTTGGAACATCGCGGCCGAGTTGATTGGAAAACAGCGTCATCTGTCTCGAGCTACCGCATGATATGGGGTCTGATTAGAGAATGAAACTTGTCACCAAAGCCGCAGCATCCGTTCTGGCTCTTTCCTGCTGCATCGCAGCCGCCGGTGCGTCATCCGCCAATGCCATGACTCTCATGGACTTCATTCGCGGAGGGCAGGGGCGTCAGCAGAGCACGCAAATCTCCGCCCCGGTTACCGCCAATCCGGCGCAGGCCGGTCTTGGCGTCGATGCGCCAGCGCAGGCAAAAGAGCCGCTGCCCAGTGTCAGTGCGCCCAAATATTATACCTACAAGCCTGAGGCCATGCGCCTGGTGGCATCCAACCGTTTTGCCGATCCGGTGGTGACCGGTGCGGTTGCCGATGCGTCTTCGACGCCGGTTGCGGTCGACACCAGCGCTTCCCAGCGTCGCTATCTGACCGAAGCTCGCGTCATGGCAACGAATGATGTGGCCAAGGCGCTCGAAGCTTACTACGCCGACCAGAGCAAGCCGCTCGTTTGGGTTGCCGACAATGGCATCAATGACAAGGCGAAGGCTGCCATGGCCGTTCTGGCCGATGCCGGTGCCGTTGGCCTCGATCCAGCCGACTATGCCGTCCAGGCGCCGAGCTTCGATCCGGCAAGCGTCGATCCGACAATGCGGGACCGCGCGTTGATGCAATTCGAGCTTGCACTTTCCGGCAAGGTGCTGATGTTCGTGCAGGATACGATCCGCGGCCGTCTCGACCCGAACAAGATTTCCGGCTATCACGATTTCAAGCGTAAGGACGTCAATCTGATGCCGGTTCTTGGCCTGCTCCGAGCAAGCCCGGATGTCGCCGCCTATCTCAACAGCCGCAGCCCTTCGAACCAGGAGTTCGGGGAGTTGAAGGCTGAGCTTGCCAAGCTTCGCGCCGAAAGCGGCAACGACAGCGCGCACATTTCCATCTCGTTGAACGGCACCCTGAAGCCCGGCGGCAGCTCGCCGGAAATGGCCAATATCGTCAAGGCTATCCAGCATCGCGGCTCGGATGCGCTGAAGGTCAAGAACGCCGTGACTCTCGCTGCCTACAAGGGCACGCCGGACTATACGCCGGAGCTCGTCTCGCTGGTCGAAGACTTCCAGAAGGAAAAAGGCCTGACGCCCGACGGCGTCATCGGCCAATCTTCTGTTCGCGCTATGGTCGGCGAAAACAACGACACGAAGATCCAGAAGCTGGTCATCGCCATGGAGCAGTTGCGCTGGCTGCCGAGTGAACTCGGTCCGCGCTACGTCTTCATCAATCAGCCGGCCTTCATGGTCTACTACCACAACAATAATCACGAACAATTGTCGATGCGTGTCGTCGTTGGCGGCAAGCAACATCAGACCTTCTTCTTCGAGGATCAGATCCAGACCGTTGAGTTCAATCCGTTCTGGGGCGTTCCGCAGTCGATCATTATCAACGAAATGCTGCCGAAACTGCGCGCCGATCCGAACTATCTCGATCGCATGGGATACCAGGTCGAAGTCGGTGGCCATGCCGTCGCTTCCTCCAGCGTCGACTGGTACGGTTCAACGAAGAGCGTTTCCGTCCGCCAGCCGCCGAGCAGCGACAATGCACTGGGCGAGCTGAAGATCCTTTTCCCGAACTCGCATGCGATCTACATGCATGACACGCCGCAAAAGAGCTTTTTCAAGAAGGACATGCGCGCGCTCAGCCACGGCTGCGTCCGCCTCGCAGATCCGCGCGCGATGGCCGCTGCCGTTCTGAACACGACGGTCGATGATGTCGCCAAGCAGATCGCCACCGGCCAGAACAAGGCGGTGCCCGTGCCGCAGAAGTTGCCGATCTACATCGCTTACTTCACCGCCTGGCCGAACAAGGACGGCGTCGTGCAGTATTTCAACGATGTCTACGATCGCGATGCGGCAACGCAGAAGGCGCTCGATGCGACCACCAAGGCGCGCACTGCACAGATTTGATTATCGTGAGATCAAGAATGACAAAAGGCGGTCCGTTGGGCCGCCTTTTGTCATTCGAGCGCCTGGATTCGCAATCTTTCCGCAGCTCTACGCAGTCAGCAATCCGCGAACGAAGTCGGGCGTCAATTCGTCGTAATGCGCGATAACCCGGCTCGGCCCCAATGTTTCGACGCCAACATCGGAATAGCCGAAGGGCACGGCGATCGAGGGTACGCCGGCATTGTGGGCGACCAAAATGTCGTTGGCGCTGTCGCCGACCATGACAGTGCGGGAAAGTATTCCGCCGGCGCGCTCGATGGTGCCGATCAGATGCTGCGCATCCGGCTTGCGGACGGTGAAGGTATCGCCGCCGGTGACGACATCGAAATAATGCATCAGGTTCAGCCGTTCGATCAACGTCACCGCCAGTTTTTCCAGCTTGTTGGTGCAGACCGCCAGACGGAAGCCCGCGGCCTTCAGCGCATCCATGGCGTTGACGATGCCGGGAAACGGCGTGCTATCGCCGGGCATGGTGTCGGTGTAAAAAGCGATGAAGCGTTGCAGCAGCGGCGGTAGATCGCCGGATTCGAGCGGATGACCGCGCAGGCGGCAGGCTCGTTCGATCATCGCTTGTGCGCCATGCCCGACGAGATGCGTCAGGTTTTCGTAGCCGACGGGAGCAAGATCGAGGCTGGCGATCGTATGGTTGAGGCTCGCGATGAGATCGGGCGCGGTGTCGACCAATGTGCCGTCGAGATCGAATACGACAAGGGGAGATTTCACGAGGAATCGGCCTTTGGGTAAGAAGAAGCAGGTCTTTTCGAGTTAAAAGATCGGGCTGGCAATTGCAACCAAAGCCTCTTTAAGCCCTGTCGACTATGGTCGCCGATTTCTATTCAGCGCCGTTATTTTGGCTTTCGTTTGCGGGGAGAGCCGTGTAAACAGCACTCCAACGTAACAATCGGGAGCAGGTGGCGCATGGACGCCCGCCAATTGAAGATCGAGGCTGCAAGAGCGGCTCTGGCTCATGTCGAAAGCGGCATGCGGCTCGGGATCGGCACGGGAAGCACGGCGGAAGAATTCGTTCGATTGCTCGCCGAGAAGGTTGCCGCTGGCCTCGTGATCGAGGGCGTTCCGACCTCCGAGCGCACGGCAAAGCTCTGTGTCGAACTCGGCGTGCCGCTGAAGTCGCTCGATGAACTTCCGGAACTCGACCTCACCATCGATGGTGCCGACGAACTGGACGGCGCTTTGCGGCTGATCAAAGGCGGTGGCGGCGCGTTGCTGCGCGAAAAAATCGTCGCAGCTTCGTCGGCGCGGATGATCGTCATTGCCGACGAGAGCAAGGTCGTCGAGACGCTTGGCGCGTTTCCGCTGCCGATCGAGGTCAATCCGTTCGGCCTCGTGTCCACGCGTATCCTGATCGAGAAGGCGGCATCCCGCCTCGGCCTTTCCGGAGCGCTCAACCTGCGACAGTCGGATGGCGGCAACTTCATGACCGACGGTGGGCATTTCATTATCGACGCATCTTTTGGCCGCATTCCTGATGCAGAGGCGCTGTCGATTGAGCTGCATTCGATTCCCGGTGTTGTCGAACACGGGCTCTTCATCAACATGGCGACACTTGCGATCATTGCCGGTCCCGCCGGCGCACGCACGTTGCAGGCGAACAATACATAGGAGCACTGAACTCATGATCAAAATAGCGGGTCTTGGCCGTTTTGCCGCTGCGACCATCGTTCTTTCAGGCATCGCGCTCGGTTCCGCCAGCGCTCAGGAAGTCACGGAAGATCAGATCAAGGCTGCACGTGCCGCTATCAATGCGCTCGGCATCACGAACCAGTTCGACAACATCCTGCCGAATCTCGCCGAGCAATTGAAGAGCACGATGATCCAGGCGAACCCGAACTTCGGTGACGCCATCAACTCGTCCGTCGACGCAACAGCACTTGCTCTGGCGCCACGCCGCGCCGATCTCGAGCGGGAAGCCGCTGTGACCTACGCGAAGGCGTTTACCATCGACGAACTGAAGGCGATCGCCGATTTCTACAACTCGCCGGCCGGCAAGAAGCTTCTCAAAGACGGCCCGATCGCAACGCGCGCGCTCTACAAGGCCGCCGATATCTGGGGGCAGGGCATCTCTCGCGATCTCGCCAACCAGAGCAGCGACGCTCTGCAGAAGGTGGTGAAGGCCCCGATCGCTCCCCCGCCGACGGACTCCACCGACAACGCTCAGCCGGCACCAGGGGCTCCGGCACAGAAGCCGGCAGCGAAGAAGTAAGTTTGATCCTGTCTATGATCCCATCCGAAAATCGGTCCGCATTTTTCGGGATCGTGGATTAGGCCTTCGAATTTCAAAGCCCGGATATCGTTCCGGGCTTTTCTTTTTGCTCTTCGAAATCCTATATCAGTGCCGATCTTTCCTCGGCACGTCGCGCCGTTTCATTTCCGCAGGAGTATTCAATGTCTTCCTTCGATTTCGATCTCTTCGTCGTTGGCGGCGGTTCGGGTGGCGTGCGCAGCGCGCGCGTTGCCGCGTCCCTCGGGAAGAAGGTCGGTATCGCCGAGGAATATCGTTATGGCGGAACCTGCGTCATCCGCGGCTGCGTTCCGAAGAAGCTCTTCGTCTACGCCTCGCAATACAGCGAGCATTTTGAGGATGCGGCAGGGTTCGGTTGGACGGTCGGCGAAAGCACGTTCGACTGGAAGAAGCTGATCGAAGCGAAGAACAAAGAGATCGCCCGCTTGGAAGGGCTCTATCGCAAGGGGCTCGACAACGCCAAGGCCGAGATATTCGATACGCGTGCCGAGCTGGTCGACGCCCACACGATCCGCCTGCTGAAGACAGGCAGAACCGTCACTGCAGAAACGATCGTCGTCGCCACCGGCGGTACGCCGAACCTGCATACGGCGCTGCCCGGCCATGAGCTCTGCATCTCTTCCAACGAGGCTTTCCACCTGGAAGAACTGCCGAAATCGATCCTCATTGCCGGCGGCGGCTATATTGCCGTGGAATTCGCCAACATCTTTCACGGGCTCGGGGTCGAGACCACATTGATCTATCGCGGCGCGGAGATCCTGTCGCGCTTCGACCATGACCTTCGCAAGGGCCTGCATGAGGCGATGGAGGCCAAGGGCATCCGCATTCTCTGCCATGACATCATCGAACAAGTGACGAAGACGGAAGATGGCCTGAGCGCTCTGACGAAGAATGACAAGCAGTTGAAGGTGGACACGGTGATGCTGGCGCTTGGCCGCACGCCGAATACGAAGAATATCGGGCTGGAAGCTGCCGGCGTGGCGATCAACGAATTTGGTGCCATCGTCGTCGACGAATATTCGCGGACATCGGTGCCGAACATCTATGCGCTTGGCGATGTCACCGATCGGGTACAGTTGACGCCGGTCGCGATCCATGAGGCCATGTGCTTCATCGAAACCGTCTATAAGAACAATCCGACCCGCCCGGATCACGAACTGATCCCGACCGCCGTCTTCTCGCAGCCGGAGATCGGCACCGTAGGCCTGACCGAAGAGGACGCCGCCAAGCGTTATCCGGAACTTGAAATTTATCGCGCCCAGTTCAGGCCGATGAAGGCAACCTTGTCCGGCCGCAGCGAAAAGATGATCATGAAGCTGATTGTCAATTCTGCCGACCGCAGGGTGATCGGTGCGCATATTCTCGGCCATGACGCCGGCGAGATGGCGCAGTTGCTCGGCATTCCCCTGAAGGCTGGCTGCACCAAGGAAGATTTCGATCGTACCATGGCCGTTCATCCGACCGCGTCGGAAGAACTGGTGACGATGTACACGCCGAGCTATCGCATCCGCAACGGTGAGCGCGTATAAAGAATAGAACAGCACTTCCAACCGCGCATAAAAGACCTCTTGAATAGATGGTTCGCCTTTGCAAGCAGCCGGCAAAGGTTTATAAGCGCGCGTTATTTATGACGGCGAGACACTTGGCGAAGACCGGGTGCGGAAACAGGTGAGTGAGATGGCACAGAATTGGACACCGAATAGTTGGCGGCAAAAACCGATCCAGCAGGTGCCGGAATATCCGGATCAGGCAGCGCTGGCGGCTACCGAAGCGCAGCTTGCAAGCTATCCTCCGCTCGTTTTTGCCGGTGAAGCTCGTCGTCTGAAGGCACATCTTGCCAATGTCGCAGAAGGCAACGGTTTTCTGCTGCAGGGTGGCGATTGCGCCGAAAGCTTCGCTGAGCATGGCGCCGACACGATCCGCGATTTCTTCCGCGCCTTCCTGCAGATGGCCGTCGTGCTGACCTTTGGTGCGCAACTGCCCGTCGTGAAGGTCGGCCGTATCGCCGGTCAGTTCGCCAAGCCCCGGTCTTCGAACATCGAAACGCAGAATGGCATATCGCTGCCGAGCTATCGCGGCGACATCATCAACGGCATCGAGTTCACCGAAGAAGCGCGCATTCCCAATCCGGACCGTCAGATGATGGCTTACCGTCAGTCTGCCGCAACGCTCAATCTTCTGCGCGCCTTCGCCATGGGCGGTTACGCCAACCTGGAAAACGTGCAGAAGTGGATGCTCGGCTTCGTCAAGGACAGCCCGCAGGGCGAGCGCTACCGCAAGCTTGCCGATCGTATCGGCGAGACCATGGATTTCATGAGAGCGATCGGCATCACCGCCGAGAGCAATGCGAGCCTGCGCGAGACCGATTTCTTCACCAGTCACGAGGCGTTGCTGCTCGGCTATGAAGAAGCCTTCACTCGCGTCGATTCCACGTCGGGCGACTGGTACGCCACGTCTGGCCACATGCTCTGGATCGGCGACCGCACGCGCCAGGCCGATCACGCCCATGTGGAATATTTCCGCGGCATCAAGAACCCGATCGGCCTGAAGTGCGGTCCTTCGCTGCAGGCGGACGACCTGCTCAACCTCATCGATATTTTGAACCCGCAGAACGAAGCCGGCCGCCTGACGCTGATCTGCCGCTTCGGCCACGACAAGGTCGCCGAAAATCTGCCGCGTCTCATCCGCGCCGTCGAGCGCGAAGGCCGCAAGGTCGTGTGGTCCTGCGATCCGATGCACGGCAATACGATCACGCTCAACAGCTACAAGACCCGGCCCTTCGAGCGGATTTTGTCGGAAGTCGAAAGCTTCTTCCAGATTCACCGTGCCGAGGGCACGCATCCGGGCGGCATCCATATCGAGATGACCGGCAAGGACGTGACCGAATGCACGGGCGGCGCCCGCGCCGTGACGGCCGATGACCTGCAGGATCGCTACCACACTCATTGCGATCCGCGTTTGAATGCCGACCAGGCGCTGGAGTTGGCCTTCCTGCTCGCCGAACGCATGAAGGGCGGTCGCGACGAGAAGCGTCTGCGTGCGCACGGCTGATCGAAAGCTATCATTATCATCCATGGACGGGCCGGCTCATACCGGCCCGTTTTTTTTGTGCAATCAATCTCGTTGAAGCCTGCTTCATTTCTTTGCATTTGACGCGAACGGCATCATCGTAAAAGTTGTCGCGAAATGAGAGAGGATCAGCATGAATGACGATCACACCGGCGCTTGCCTTTGCGGCAGCGTACGTTTCAAGACACATGGCCCATTGCGGGAGGTGGTCGCCTGTCACTGCTCGCAATGCCGCAAGCAGACGGGGCTCTATTACGCCGCGACCAATGTTCCCCTCGACAATATCACGATCGAAGGTGAAGACGCGATCACCTGGTACCGCGCCAGCTCCTTTGCCCGTCGCGGCTTCTGCCGAACCTGCGGTTCGGCACTTTTCTGGGTGGCCGACGACGCCGGAGAAATCTCGATCATGGCCGGCCTCTTCGATAGGCCAAGCGACCTGAAATTGGCCTACCATATCTATTGCGCCGACAAGGGCGATTTTTACGAGATCAGCGATGGATTGCCGCAATACAAGCAAGGGCGGCCGGGATTGCTGACGGCAGGGCCTTCGGATTGACGAGGGTGGGCTCTCAAGTTTTAGTCCGATGAGATTCTTTATCCCTCGAAATCGAAATCATCATCGATCCCGAGACCCGGAGGTCTTTGGTGAGCGTGGCGAATAGCTCTGATTTCTATCAGATCACCAGCGACTTCGTAGTCGACCAAATAATCTCCCATCGTGAATCTCAGAACGCCGGGGATTGGTAATTCGTCGCTCCGAAAGCCCATCTGCGGGAAAAGAAGCAGATTGGTTTTGAGCCGATTCAAATCGTCAAGAAAACGAAGAGCTGCGGCCGGACTTCTGTCCTTCAGATATTGCGCTTCCGACCTGATATATGCTCTGGCGTCAGCCGAAAGGCGAACCCTCTTTAAGCAGCGGCCCCTTTGACGACCTTCGCAACTTCACTGATGACATCGTCGAGATCGTATGCTTCGCCATTTGCCATGTCCCGACGGGCCTTTGCGATATCCAATACTTCTCTGCCTTCTGAGGCGAGGTAAGATTTAAGCGCTCGTACAAAAACCCAACTGCGCGTCCGCTCGCAAACTTCGGCGATCTCCTCAATCTCTGCAAGAATGTCAGCGGGAACCCGCAAGGTAATGGGATCGGAAAGCCCTTTTTGATTTTTCATCTATTTCACCTCCGTTTGTATTACAAAAATAGACGAGGATCGCTAAGAGTCAATTTCCGATCATGAGAGTATGGCACATCAAATCCCGTTCTTCTGTGCCATGAGCCTGTTCAGTTTCTCTATTTCCCCCCGTACCGCCGACAGCTCCGTCAGAACCTGCAGGTCGATCTTCTGATGCAGGGAGAGAACTTCCAATTCCGCCTTGAGATTGACTTCGTAATCCTTGGCGGCCTCGAAGCGGTCGCGTTCGGCCTGGCGGTTCTGTGACATCATGATGATCGGGGCCTGGATCGCGGCGAGCATGGAGAGGACGAGGTTGAGGAAGATGAATGGGTAGGGGTCGAAGGCGCGGGTCATGAGCACGACGGTGTTAATGACGCACCAGACGACGAGGAAGGCCAGGAAGGCAAGTATGAAAGACCAGGAGCCGCCGATGCGGGCAATGCTGTCCGCGAGGCGTTCGCCGGTGGATGCCTCGGCTGAGAAAGCGGCGTTGATATCGGTTGAAATGATCTTGCGCTCATGCGCCTTTTTCAACACGCGTTTCTCGATCTCGCCCAGCTCCTCGGCTGTCTTGTCGAAATGCTGATGAACGAAATTGGGTAGACTATACATGGGAATACTCCAAAGATCCGGTCGCTTTGGAGGCAAGTATTCGACTGCCCGATGCAAATGCAATGCAAAAAGCGTTGCTGCCTAAAGCGCATCGCGATCTCCAGGATTCGCTCCTTGCGCTTAGGTCTTTGATTTTGCGCATGTCGTTATCGCAAAACCGCTGCGCACCATTGCGCGACGTGTTTTAGCTGCCCTGGCTAACCAGCCAGGCATGCGAGGGAAAGAAGCGGTCGAGTCCATATTCGCGTCCGAACATCGCGTCATATTGTAAATAGCGATAGTCGCGCATCAGCGGATCGAGGTTTTGCTCCTTGCGAGCCCAATCCGGAAAAGCCTGATTGTCGCGCGTCGCCAATTGGTAGCGATCAATGATGGTGTATTTCTTCTGCAGGCGGCCGAGAAAGCCGGTGTAGAAAGGGTGCTCGTAGCCGGCGGTCTTGAGGATGTGGTAGGGCAGTTGCGAGGGGCTGATCGTTCCGACATCTTTGCGCACGCCCTTTCTGCTCGACCAGATGACCAGCGGCGTTTGGTGCTCCCGCTTCATCACATCGAGCGGCGCTTTTCGGGTCGCCACCTGTTCGGGCATGTAACCGGTATCCGGATAGACCGTGCCAAGCGGTGGCAGATGATCGCCCCAGAGAGCGATGATCGTCTCACGGTCGCGCTTCGAAGCCCAATCCATCAGCATTTTCAAGCTCTGGTCGGCTTCCCGAACGCCTTGCGTATAAGTCGCAAGCGTGTCGCGATCGGCGTCACTCAGATCGCCTTTGATATCAACCGTATTCTCCGCATAGCGATGCGGTTCATAGGGACCGTGGCCCTGCAGCGTCACGGCGAAGAAGAAAAATGGCCGCTCCATGGCGTCGCCCTCGCGCATGATCTCCTTCATCAGTGAGTCATCGGAGGCAAAAAGGCCGCGCTTCTCCATTGGCGGCATGGTCTCTTCGGTGCGGAATTCCTCGAAGCCGAAAGCCTTGTAGACTTCGTTGCGGTTCCAGAACCAGCCGCTGAACGGATGGATGGAGCGCGCCGCATAGCCTTCGCCGCGGAAGAAGGTGGCAAGCGAAGGCATCGGCCGGCGAACATATTGCTGATAGGGAATGCTGCCATAGGGCAGGAATGCATTGGAGAAGCCGGTCAGCGCCTCGAACTCGACATTGGCAGTCATGCCGCCGAATTCGGGAGAGAAGACATAGCCCGACTGCGCCGCGCGGATGTTCGGCATGGGATCGGGCGTGAAGGTGAGATTGGTAAGCCGGGTCGGGTCCCAGAAAGACTCGCTCATCAGCATGATGACGTCGGGTTTTTCGCGTGGGCCGGAAAGATAGCCATAGTTGCGGGCAGGTATGGCGTCGATCGCATTTTGCCCATACCCCGCAGGTGCTTTGACATCGGCCATCGGCAGGTTCAGCGAGAATGCGATGATGAAGCCGTTGTAACCGTAATTTTCCTTCTGATCCCAGACGATGGGGATGATGCGCAGCTTTTCCCTGATGAGCGAATTTTGCGTCGGATCCATCTGCGAGACAAAGACGATCATGAGCGGCAAGCAGATGGATAGCCGCGCGATCCTTGCATTGCGCGAAAGCGCTGCCGCGTGTCGCCAAGTATAGCGCCAGAGAAGGGCGACAGCGATGACCGAGGCAACAATGCCGACAGCGACCGCAACCGCAGTCCACGGACGCTCACGCACGATCACCGGCATGAGTTCCAGGATCTGATGTGCAAAAAGGAAGTCCGAAGGATAGAGCGGATCGGAAAGATAATGCTGCTTCTGATTGGAGATGAAGGCCGGGACCAAGGCCAACGGCACAATCAACAGGATCGATTGGTGCGCGCGACTGAACAAGGCGTCAAGCACCAACATCAGCAACATGACTATGCCGACCGTGGTGAAGCCCGGATGGATCGGCGAAATGAAATAGCCGGGGAGATCTGTCAACTCGCCGCGTGCGACCCATTCGACCGCGACGACGGTGAAGAGCGCAAGCAAGAAGGTTAGAACAAGGCTGAGAAGCTGACGTAAAGCCGTCTGTAGTCGGCTCGCGGCACCAAGCTTTTGTAGAATGGCAAATCTGCCTGCCAATACAGAACTGGGGACCAGCGCGACCAAAGGCCTCTCCAATTATTACAAAACCTTCATATAATTGTCATCTCTCTGTCATGAACGGCGGGTGAACCGCAAGGCTTACTTACGATTTTTCGGTGGCAAAATACCTCCCATACGGGTGCCGTATTCTTTGGCGCAGGAAGAGGGCCGAAGGCTGTTGCGGGACGGGATTGCGCTCGCTAGATATATGGCATGACAGAACAAAGCCCCATCACCCAGACCATCCGCATCGCTGTCGCCCAGCTCAACCCGACGGTGGGCGATGTCTCCGGCAATCTTGCCAAGGCTCGGGAAGCGCGGGCCGAGGCGGCGCGCGAGGGCGCGCAGCTTGTGTTGCTGACGGAGTTGTTCATCTCCGGCTATCCGCCGGAGGATCTGGTGCTGAAACCGGCCTTTATCCGCGCTTGCCGGAAAGCTGTGGAAAGCCTTGCGGCCGATACCGCCGATGGCGGGCCCGGTGTCGTTATCGGTTTTCCACGGCAGGACGAGACCGGTCGCTACAATTCGGTCGCCGTGCTCGATGGCGGCAAGATCATCTTCGTCAGGGACAAGGTCGATTTGCCGAACTATGGCGAATTCGATGAGAAGCGCGTCTTCGACGAAGGTACTATTGCAGGGCCGGTCAATTTTCGAGGCGTTCGCATCGGTATTCCCATTTGCGAGGAAATCTGGAACGATCTCGGCATCTGCGAGACGCTGGCCGAAAGCGGGGCGGAAATTCTTCTGGTTCCGAATGGCTCGCCCTATTATCGCGGCAAGGTTGATGTCCGTCACCAGGTCGCATTGCGGCAGGTGATCGAGTCAGGTTTGCCACTCATCTTCGCCGCTCAGGTTGGCGGTCAAGACGAACTGGTTTTCGATGGCGCAAGCTTCGGCTTCAATGCTGACAAGTCGCTGGCCTTTCAGATGAGCCAGTTTGAAACCGCATTGGCGGTGACGACGTGGAAGAAGAACGGCGATGGCTGGTACTGCGCCGAAGGTCCGATGGCGCATATTCCGGAAGGCGAGGAGGCCGACTACCGCGCCTGCCTGCTGGGCTTCCGCGACTATGTGAACAAGAACGGCTTCAAATCGGTCGTGCTTGGCCTGTCCGGCGGCATAGACTCGGCGATCTGCGCTGCCATCGCCGTCGATGCGCTCGGCGAAGAGCGGGTACGCACCGTCATGCTGCCCTACCGCTATACCTCGCAGGATTCACTGAAGGATGCGGCCGATTGTGCCAAGGCACTCGGCTGCCGCTACGACATCGTGCCGATCGAGGAGCCGGTGGTCGGCTTCACTTCGGCGCTTTCGGATCTGTTCGAAGGCACCGACAGCGGCATCACTGAGGAAAATCTGCAGAGTCGTGCCCGCGGCACCATTCTCATGGCGATTTCCAACAAGTTCGGCTCGATGGTGGTGACCACGGGCAACAAGTCGGAAATGTCTGTTGGATATGCCACGCTCTATGGCGACATGAATGGCGGCTTCAATCCGATCAAGGACCTCTACAAGATGCAGGTCTATGCGCTGTCGCGCTGGCGCAATCTGCATGTGCCGCCAGGCGCGCTTGGCCCGTCGGGCGAGGTGATCCCGTTCAACATCATCGACAAGGCGCCGTCGGCCGAGCTGCGGCCCAACCAGACGGACCAGGATTCGCTGCCACCCTATCCGGTGCTCGACGATATTCTGGAGTGCCTGGTGGAAAAGGAAATGGCGGTCGAGGAGATCGTTGCGCGTGGGCATGATGTCGCGACGGTCCATCGCGTCGAACATCTGCTTTATCTCGCCGAATACAAGCGCCGCCAATCGGCGCCGGGCGTGAAGATCACCAAGAAGAATTTCGGTCGCGATCGGCGCTATCCGATCACCAACCGGTTCCGCGATCGCTGATCGCGGCGCCCTGCCGCGAATGGAGAGCCAATGCGCAGTTCGGTCGAGATCTATAATATTCGTACCGGTGAAAACCGCGTCGTCTGGCAGACCGAACGGCTGGTCGAAGCGCCGAATTTTTCGCCGGACGGGCGCTATCTGCTGCTGAATGGCGATGGCCTGCTTTATCGGCTCGCGCTCGACGGCAAGGCCGAGGCCATTCAGGTCGATACCGGTTTTGCGACGCTCTGCAACAACGACCACGGCATATCGCCTGACGGTTCGTTGATCGCCATTTCCGACAAGACGGAGCACGGCAAGTCCTGCATCTATGTCCTGCCGGCTGAGGGCGGCACGCCGCGGCAGGTGACGCAGAATCTGCCCTCCTATTGGCATGGCTGGTCTCCCGATGGGCAGCAGTTTTCCTATTGCGGCATTCGAGATGATGTTTTCGATATCTACACGATTTCGATCGATGGCGGCGAAGAGACGCGGCTGACGCATGGCGAAGGCCGCAATGATGGGCCCGACTATTCCGCCGATGGGCAATGGATCTATTTCAACTCAAGCCGCACTGGCCTGATGCAGATCTGGCGCATCCATCCAGACGGAACCGGGCTGGAGCAGATAACCAACGACAATTACGGCAACTGGTTCGCCCATCCATCGCCGAAGAACGACAAGGTCGTGCTGCTCTCCTACGACCCCGACGTCTTCGACCATCCGCGCGACCTCCACGTCCGGCTGCGGCTGATGGATATGGATGGCGGTAATCTCACGACGCTGTTCGAGCTTTTCGGCGGACAGGGGACGATCAATGTGCCGAACTGGTCTCCGGATGGTGACGAGTTCGCCTATGTCCGCTACGAGCCGGCTTGATCTCACTGGACAAGTTAGCATCCGGCTGTTCCTGAGTTGGTTTTGGAGACAGACGATGAGGCGGTTGCCGCGCTGCTGAGAGCGCCTATTGTGCCGGCTGCGGACCGGCCGCTTTCGGATGTTTGAGATCGATGCCACCTTGGTCTGTCGCGAGGAATTGCGGTCCGACCTGGCGCACCTTGTTTGCCGAGGGATCGTAAGGCCGGTCCGCCGGCATTTGTCTGGGCTGAATCTGGGTGACCGCCGGCGCCGACGCTGCCGGCATCTGCCGTTGCGGCAGCGTCGCGTCCGTCTGGGGCCTGTGCGTCTCGATCGACGTGATCGAGCTTTCCGGTTGCGCGAACGACTGCTCTTCAGGCGCGTAAGGCTCCTGCTTCAACCGGGTGTTGATAACAGTATCCGGCTCGGCCGACGCGGGGGCGTTGCAGCCATTGCGTTGCATGATGGCCAGCAATTGGCGCCGTTGTGCCCCTTCGGCGTCGACGCGGGTCAAACTCAGCTCACGCTCATCCATCAGCGAACTAAGGTCCTGCTGCATCCGGTCTAGTGACGTCTGCATCTCGTCGCAGGCGCCACTATCCCCGGAGCCGGAACCGAAGATCACCACGCTGTCTGAAGAGCAGCCCTGATTGCGCATATCGCTTTTTAGCTGCCGGATCATCAGATTCTGTTGAGCGATAGCGCGCGAAAGCTGCCGTGTCTCGGCGCTGGCGCCGACAACTTGCGTGATATTGGCATACCGACCATGCAGTTCGTCGCAGAGGGTATTCGTCTGCGCCAAAGCCGGCGAAGCTGCCAGTAAGGACAGCAAAAGACAGGAGAAGGAATTTCTGCCGCGGTTCACGATTTTGCTCTTCGAAAGCGGTTCGACTTTGAAAAACGATACAGCGTGGAGCTTAACAACGTACCTATAGAAACACGTTTCAGGTGGGAAGACTCTTGCGAAATGATCGAAGATGGAGCGGGGTCACCTTTGTCGCCGTCTGGTGACGTCGCTGCGGCCGCCACAGAAGACGGCCGCGACGAGGGGGCCGCTCAATTCGGCTGCGAGGCCTCGACCACCGCAAGGGCTGCCATGTTCACGACGCCGCGCGATGTGACGGAGGGCGACAGAATGTGGGCGGGGAGCGCCGTACCGAGAAGGATCGGGCCGACATGCAGGCCGTCTGTCATGGTCTTGACCACGCCGAGGGTAATGTTGGCGGCATCGAGATTTGGGAAGACCAGTAGGTTCGCTTCGCCGGTAAGCGTGCTGTCGGGCATGACATGGCGGCGCAGGCTTTCGGAAATGGCGCTGTCGCCGTGCATTTCGCCGTCGACTTCCAGCTCCGGTGCCATCTCGCGGACAAGCGCCAGGGCATTGCGCATCTTGGTCGCGCTTTCCGACTCGCGCGAACCGAAATTCGAATGCGAGACGAGGGCGACCCGCGGTGAGATGCCGAAGCGTTTGATTTCCTCGGCTGCCAGCACCGCCGACTCGGCGATCTCCTCGGCATTCGGATTAAAGGTGACGTAGGTGTCGGTATAGAAGGTCGCGCCGCGCTGCGAAATCAACAGGCTGAGCGCCGAGAAATCACGGACATCGGGGCGCTTGCCGATGATCTGGCGGACGACGCGCAGATGCCGCTCGTAACGGCCTTCCAGGCCGCAGATCAGCGCATCGGCTTCGCCGCGCTTCAGCGCCAAGGCGCCGATGACGGTGGCATTGGTGCGCACGATCGTTCGCGCCGCTTCTGGAATGACACCGCTGCGGCCGACCATCGAGAAATAGAGATCGACATATTCGCGGAAACGGGGATCGTCTTCCGGATTGATGACGGCGAAATCCGTATTTGGCCGAATCTTCAGGCCATAGCGCTTGAGACGCGTCTCGATGACGGAGGGACGGCCGATCAGGATAGGAACCGCGGTGCCCTCTTCAAGAAGAACCTGGGCAGCGCGCAACACGCGCTCATCCTCGCCTTCGGAGAAGACGACACGCTTGCGCTCTGCGGTTTTCGCGGCGGCGAAAATAGGTTTCATGATGAAGCCGGACCGGAAGACGAAGCGATTGAGTTCGTCCATATAGGCATCGAAATCGGCAATCGGGCGCAGGGCCACGCCACTTTCGGCCGCGGCTCTCGCAACGGCGGGCGCAATGCGCAAGATCAGGCGCGGATCGAAGGGCGAGGGGATCAGATAATTCGGCCCGAAGACAGGTGTTTCGCCGGAATAGGCGCGTGCCGCAACGTCAGACGGCTCCTCGCGGGCAAGCGACGCGATGGCGCGCACCGCGGCCATCTTCATTTCCTCATTGATCGTCTTGGCGCCGCAATCGAGCGCACCCCGGAAGATGTAGGGGAAACAGAGAACGTTGTTGACCTGGTTCGGGAAGTCGGAACGGCCGGTGCAGATCATCGCGTCCGGCCGGGCGGCACGGGCGAGATCCGGCATGATTTCGGGCGTCGGATTGGCGAGCGCCATGATCAGCGGCTTCTCCGCCATCTGCGCCAACAGCTCAGGCTTCAACACACCGGCGGCGGAGAGGCCAAGGAAAACATCGGCGCCGGGGATCGACTCGGCAAGCACGCGCTTATCGCTCTTCTGTGCATAAATGGACTTCCATTCGTCCATCAGCTCGGTACGGCCCTCATAGACGAGGCCCTCAATATCGTGGACCCAGATGTTTTCGCGCTTGGCGCCGAGAATGACCAGTAGGTTGAGGCAGGCGAGCGCGGCTGCGCCGGCGCCGGAGGCGACGATCTTGACGTCCTCGATCTTCTTGCCGGCCAGTTCCAGCCCATTGAGAATGGCGGCGGCAACGATGATGGCGGTGCCGTGCTGATCGTCATGGAAGACGGGGATCTCCATCTTTTCACGGAGGCGACGCTCCACCTCAAAGCATTCCGGCGCCTTGATGTCTTCCAGATTGATGCCGCCGAAGGTCGGCTCCAGCGCCGAAATCGTGCTGACCATCTCATCGACGGTGGGTGCTGCGACTTCGACGTCGAAGACATCGATGCCGGCGAATTTCTTGAAGAGCACAGCCTTGCCTTCCATGACAGGCTTGGAGGCTAGCGGACCGATATTGCCGAGACCGAGGACGGCCGTGCCGTTGGATATGACCGCGACGAGATTGCCGCGAGAGGTGTAATCGAAGGCCGTTTCGGGATTATCGCGGATGGCGAGGCAGGGGGCAGCAACACCCGGAGAATAGGCAAGCGCCAGGTCGCGCTGGTTGCCGAGCGGCTTCGTCGCCTGGATTTCCAGCTTGCCGGGACGGGGATAGCGATGAAAGAAGAGAGCCTGATCGTCGAAATTGCCGCTCGGCATGTTCTTGGCTGCCTTCGATGTGTCGTGCGTATCCATTACGCTCCTCCATTCCTGCTTGTGCGCTCGCGTTTGAGTCCTCTGCATACATCAATCACCCAGGGTTCACAGTATGCAATTGACGCGGACAGAAGGTTTTTTGTCGCGTTGTTTTTGTTCGCCGCTGAGGCTCGCGCAAATCGGCGTGACGGTGCCATGGCTGGGCGTCGCATACGAGCAAAACCGCAAAGGCGATGGTTTACAACCGACCGGCCGGATCTCGCCATAGCTGTAAAGCGCGGCTTATCCCATGCGACAAGCCTCTCGCACAGGATTTGTCATCATCCTGAAACACGAGTCTGGTTTTGGAATAGCCAACGTAGGATAGGGCACGGACATAGAGTTCGTGAATAAAAACATGAATGTCAGGCGGTTTCGAACGCTGTTCATTTCTGACGTGCACCTGGGCTCGAAAGCAGCCAAGGCGGACTATCTGATCGATTTCTTGCGCCATCACGAAGCGGACACCATCTTCCTTGTCGGCGATATCGTCGACGGCTGGCGGCTGAAGCGCACCTGGTATTGGCCGCAGGATTGCAATGACGTGGTGCAGAAATTGCTGCGCAAGGCGCGCAAGGGCACTCGCATTGTCTACATTCCCGGCAATCATGACGAATTCCTGCGCGATTTCCCCGGCATGCATTTCGGCGGCATCGAAGTGGCGCAGAGGGCGATGCACGAGACTGCCGACGGCAAGAAGTATCTCGTCCTGCACGGCGACGAATTCGACGTCGTCGTCCGCAACGCGCGTCTGCTCGCCTACCTCGGCGATTGGGCCTACGACATGGCGATCCTGATCAATGTCGGCCTCGCTGCGGTTCGCCGCCGCCTGAACATGCCCTATTGGTCGTTCTCGGCCTGGGCAAAGCTTCAGGTCAAGCATGCGGTCAATTTCATCGGCGAATTCCAGCGCGTCGTGGTCGAAGAAGCTAGGCGCAACGATGCCGACGGCGTCATCTGCGGCCACATCCATCATGCCGTCATCGAGGATTTCGATGGCGTCCGGTATATCAACACGGGCGACTGGGTCGAAAGCTGCACGGCGATCGCCGAGCATGAAGACGGTACTTTCGAGCTGATCACGTGGCAGTCGATCGCGGAGGCACAGCCAGTCGGCGTCGCCGTCGAGGATTTGTCGAAAACGCTGGGCGCGCAGGCGGCGTAATTACAAGCCGCTTCACGGGTCCGATAACGGCCCGTCACATTTTTTGATCGTTGCAACCTGACTACAGCCTCATATTTTCTCCGAAACGTTTCGATCGGGCTATTTCTCGCCATAGTCGTATTCACGATGGGGTGATAGGGAGCAATCAGCTTCCCTTCAGGTCTGTCATGATTCCCGCGACAAAATCTCTCCAGGGCGAGGGCGCGCCTCCGCATTTTCGTTTGCGCACCGCCTTGTCCTATTGTGCTCCGTTGTTCGTCAACGGGATCGCTCTGCCGTTTTTTCCCGTCTGGCTGACGGGACTGAATTTCGGTGACCGCGAGATCGGCCTCATTCTCGCGGTGCCGATGGTAGTGCGCGTTCTCGTCGTGCCGATTGTCGGCATGCTTGCCGATCGCGTGGAGGAACGTGCGAATGTGTTGTTCTGGTCGGGTGCACTGTCGCTACTGACGGCGATCGCGCTTTACTGGACGAGCGATTTCTGGCCGGTTCTGCTGGTCTACGCCATTCAGGGGGCGACATATGCGCCTTACTTACCTGTCGTGGAATCGATCGCCGTTTCCGGCGTGCGGCGCTGGGGGTTCGACTACGGCTCGATGCGCGTCTGGGGATCGATCGCTTTCATCTTTTCGACCCTTATCGGCGGTCAGATGATCCAGAAGTGGGGCGGCACCATGGTTCTCCCCACCATGGTCGGCGGCTTTTTCCTGACGACGATGATGGCCTTCTTCTGTCCGCGCATCGGGCCGACACGCCGGCGCAATCAGCCGATTAATCTGCAGGCGCCGACCGGCGGCGGGCTGCGCTCACCGCAATTGTTGATCACCATGATCGGCGTGTCGGTGCAGCAGTCGAGCCATGCCGCGCTCTACACGTTCGCCTCGATCTATTGGCGGACGCTCGGTTTTTCCGGCACGCAGATCGCGGTCCTCTGGAGCATAGGGGTAGCGGCGGAAGTCATGGTTTTCTTCCTGTCGAAGATGCTGAGCCGTCGGTTCAGCGCCTGGACGCTGATTTTCTTCGGCTCGAGCATATGTATCCTTCGGTGGATATTATTTCCGATCAATCTCGGTTTCGCCGGTTATTTCGTGCTGCAATGTTTTCATTCCTGCACCTATGCCTGCGTCCATACCGGCATTCAGCGCCGCATCGTCGCCTCGGTGCAGGAAACCCAGGAGGCTTCGGCCCAGGGTTCCTATTTCTTTTATAATGGCATGTTCCTCGGGCTTATGACCCTGGCGTCCGGCTATCTCTACGCGTGGCTTGGTGTTTCCAGCTATTATGTCATGGCCGGTGTCGCCGCTTTCGGCCTCGCTATGGTGATGCTTGCCCGCAATCTTCAACCCCGCAGTTCCGGGTTTGGCGAAAGGGCGGGCGAGGTCTCTTGAAGGCGCGCGAAACGAATTCATTTGGATACCAAAATGCTATGGCATATTTTGACATCGGCGCGGCATGGAAATCGCCTATGCACTCGGATATTAACCATTGGCGTCGAGCTAAGATTCCTGAGTCGGCGATTGTGACCCAAGACCTGAAAGACGCATGAGTTTGAAAGCAGCCGAACAGAAACCCGATGCACCGAGGATCGATGACGAGCCCGATGGCAACGGGCATCGCTATCGGCTGGAAGGCAATTGGCGGAGCGCCAATGTGCATGGCGTGCTGCGGCAGATCGATCAGCTTACGAAACGGCGCGGCGACGATCATGTGGTGATCGATCTTTCCAATCTTTCCGATGTCGATACCGCCGGGGCGCTGCTCATCCGTCGCTTGAAGGAGAGCCAGGAGGCCCATGGTACCAGCGTCAGGATCGACGGCTCCAATCCCCATATCGATGAGCTGCTTACGGCCTTTACCGAAGACGCGGACAAGGAGATCGCGGAGCCCAGGCCAAAGGTGTCCTTGGCGGAACGGATTTTTGCGCCGATCGGCGAAAGCGTTTACGACATCTGGGGCAATCTCGTCGCGGCCATGTACATTCTCGGTTCCGCGGTGCGGGGCGCGCAGCTCAAGTTCGGGCGCGGCAGCGGTGTTTCGCCGGCTTCGATCGTCAATCAGATCGACCATATGGCCGTGCGCGCCGTGCCGATCATCTTGCTGATGTCCTTTCTGATCGGTGCAATCATTGCACAGCAGGGCGCATTCCAGCTCCGATATTTCGGCGCCGAAATCTTCGTGGTCGATCTCGTCGGTATCCTGCAATTGCGTGAAATCGGCGTGCTGCTGACCGCAATCATGATCGCCGGCCGTTCAGGCAGCGCCATTACCGCCGAAATCGGCTCGATGAAAATGCGCGAAGAAGTCGACGCTCTGAAGGTCATGGGTCTGAACCCGGTCGGCGTTCTGATCTTTCCCCGGCTGGTGGCATTGACCGTCGCGTTGCCACTGTTGACCATCATTGCCAATTTCGCCTCGCTCGGCGGCGCGGCGGTGGTCGCCTGGGCCTATTCGGGCATTACCTTCGCCACTTTCGTTTCGCGCCTGCACGAAGCGATCAGCCTCTCCACCGTCATCTCGGGCATGATCAAGGCACCGTTCATGGCGCTGGTCATCGGCATCGTCGCTGCGGTCGAAGGGCTGAAGGTCGGTGGCAGCGCCGAATCGCTCGGCCAGCATGTGACCCAGTCCGTTGTGAAATCGATTTTCGTGGTGATCCTGATGGACGGGCTGTTTGCCATGTTCTACGCAGCGATCGATTTCTGAGGGCTGGCAAGGATGAGCGCGCTTCACTCGGAAATCCCGATGGATAAGGATGAGCAAGGTAAAGATGTCGTGCTGTCGGCGCGAGATGTCACCGTCGCTTTCGGATCGAAAGTGGTGCTCGATAAATTGAACCTCAATATCTATCGCGGCGAGATCCTCGGTTTCGTCGGCGCTTCCGGCGCGGGCAAGTCGGTGTTGCTGCGCACGGTGTTGCGGCTGTTGCCGCGCCGTTCCGGCAAGATCGAGATCCTTGGCGAAGACTATGACAAGCTCTCCGAGCCGGAGCGCAACAGGCTGGATATGCGTCTGGGCGTGCTGTTCCAGCAAGGCGCACTGTTTTCCTCTCTGACGGTAAAGGAAAACATCCAGGTGCCGATGCGGGAATATCTCGATCTGCCGCAAGCCCTGATGGATGAGTTGGCGCATCTGAAGATCCGCATGGTTGGCCTGGCCGCCGATGCCGCCGACAAATATCCGTCCGAGCTTTCCGGCGGCATGATCAAGCGCGCCGCCCTTGCCCGGGCTTTGGCGCTCGATCCGGACCTCGTTTTTCTGGACGAGCCGACCTCCGGCCTCGATCCGATCGGCGCGGCGGAATTCGACGAGCTGATTGCCAAGTTGCGCGACACGCTCGGTCTGACCGTCTATATGGTGACTCACGACCTCGACAGCCTCTTTTCCGTCTGCGACCGTATTGCCGTTCTTGGACAGAAGCGGGTATTGGTGGAGGGAACGGTTGAAGACATGCTGGCCTGCGACGACCCTTGGGTGCAGTCCTATTTCCGAGGCAAACGTGCGCGATCAATCGTGCCGCGGGAGGGCATCGGGCATCGCAACGACGACAACGGCGCTGACGCCGACAGCCGCGAGAAGTGACTGGAACTATGGAAACCAAAGCCAATTATACGATCGTCGGGTTCTTCACGCTGCTGGTCATCGCGGCCGCCTTCGGCTTTGTCTATTGGATGGCGGAATATGGCCGCGGCGGTCCAATGGCCGAGCTGGTCGTTCGCATCCCCGGTTCGGCAAATGGCCTCAGCGTCGGCTCGCCTGTTCGCTTCAACGGCATTCAGGTCGGGTCGGTACAGGGGCTTTCGATCGATGCCGATGATCCGAACTATTCGCTGGCCTTTACCGAGGTGCGCGCCGATGCGCCGGTCTATACGTCCACCAAGGCCATCCTGGAAATCCAGGGCCTGACGGGTGCCGCCTATATCGAGCTTTCCGGCGGCCGCAACGGTGACGAGAACATTCTCAAGCGGTCGATCGAAACCGGCAAGCGTGCGGTATTGCTCGCCGATCAGTCGAGCGTGACAAACCTGCTTACCACCGCCGACAAAATCCTGAACCGCGCCAACGACACGATCGGCGACATCCAGGGCTTTATCACGGATTCCCGCGGGCCGCTGACCGATACCGTGCGCAACGCTCAGAAGTTTTCCAAGGCGCTGGCTGACAATTCCGACAACATCGACAAGTTCCTCGCCAGCGTCGGACAGCTCTCCGATACCATCAAGAGCGTGGCGCCACGCATCGACTCGACGCTGGATGCGGTCGAGAAGCTGGTGCGCGCCGTCGATGCCAACAAGATCAACGATGTCGTCAGCAATGCCGACAAAATCACCGCCAATGTGGCTGACGCTACGACCGATCTGAAGGCGACGATCGCCTCCTTCAAGCGGACTGCCGATACCTATACCACCTTCGGCCAAAATGCGCAAAAGACCCTGGACCGTGTCGATGCGATCGTGGCGCAGATCGATCCCAACAAGGTGAAGGGTTCGATGGACGATATCGCCGAGGTGACCAAGGATGCCAGGACGGCCGTCATATCCATCCGCGATGTTGCCAATTCGGTTGCGGCCCGCAAACAGGATATCGATCAGACGATCGCCAATGCCAGGGATATTTCCAGCAAGTTGAACTCCGCCTCCAACAAGGTCGACGGCATTCTCACCAAGCTCGACTCGCTGCTTGGCTCCGGCGACACGAAGTCGCTGTTTGCAGAAGCCAGGGATACGCTCCAATCCTTCAAGACGATGGCGGACAATCTCAATGCCCGGATCGGGCCGATCGCCGACAACCTGCAGAAGTTTTCGAGTGGCGGTCTGCGCGATGTACAGACTCTCGTCAATGACATGAGAGGCACGGTTAATAATCTCAACAACACTATTACTAACTTCGACCGCAATCCGCAGCGCCTGATTTTCGGCGGCGATACCGTCAAGCAATATGACGGTCGGGCGAGGCGTTGATGAAAAGCAATTTTGGGGCTGCAAGGGATAGGCGGACTATGGTTGGCTGCGTTTCGGGTGGGCGTTATCAGGCGTATCGAAAGGCAGCGATCGTTCTGCCACTGTTTGCAGCCTTGCTTAGCGGCTGCGGTTCAGCCGCTGTCAACGACACATATGATCTTACTGCCTCGGTGAAGGCGAGCGGCCCGTCGGCGAAGCGCCGGCAAATCCTGATCCCGCTGCCGACGGCGCTGCAGCCGCTCGACAGCAACCAGATCGTCATCCGCGTTTCGCCCCGGGAGATTCAATATCTCGGCAAGTCGCAGTGGAGCGACAAGCTGAGCCGGATAGTACAATCGAAGTTGGTCGAGGCCTTTGAAAACACCGGCAAGCTCGGCGGTGTCGGTGTGCCGGGGCAGGGGCTTGCGATCGATTATCAGATCGTCACCGAAATCCGAACCTTTGAGATCGATGCGGCGGCAAGGTCCGCCACTGTTGAAATTTCGGTGAAAATCCTCAATGACCGCGCGGGCACGATCAAAGTGCAGAGCGTCTTTCGCAAGGTTGTGCCGCTCAGCGGCGGCAGCAACGTCGATTTCGTCAAGGGGCTCGACACGGCCTTTGCAGGCGTGACGGCGGAAATCGTCGATTGGACGCTGCGATCGCTTTAGCGATATCTTATCGCTCCATCAGGGACTTCAATGTGCTGAGATCCTTCAGCACATGTGCCGCGTCCGCGGCGAATTGCTCGTCGGTCGTGCCGGGCAGCTTCAGTAGCGTGAACATGACCTCGCAGCCGTCGCCATTCGGTACGACCCGAAGCGCATTATGGACCTTCAAGCCGGATTCGACCATTACCGTGTGATCAATGACGCCGAAGTCGTTGCGGGGTGTGAAGCTGACGTGGACGGTGCCGAGAATGCCCTTGGCAATCCAATCCTCGCCATCCTGCTCCAAACCCGATGCTAGCCCGGAGGCCCAGAGCGGCATGTTCTCCGGACGGCCCGCAAAGCCGTAGACTTCCTTCCACGGGCGATCGATGGAGATATGAACGATCTTTGCGGTCATGGTCGACATGGATGCCTCCTCCTGTATATTTGTGTTTGATGAACTACCGAATTGGGTCCGGACCGGCTTAACGGAAAGGCCGGGTGCTTGAAGAATCCTGGGGCATTCTTGCACGGTCCTGCAATGGAGACGATTCGAGGCTGGCAAAGGCTTGCCGTTTCACGCCCGGAGTGCAACAACATCGGTCTAACGCAGAGCCCGAAACTCGGAGTCGGTTTTCGGGTTATGTGTCATTTCAAAGTGTTACTGCGTTCTTTGTCCGTCCCAAGGCCGTGCAGCGCAGTACGCAGCTCATTGGAGGATTGTCGTGGAAAAGGCAGAAATCGGACTGATCGGTCTTGCTGTCATGGGATCGAATCTGGCGCTCAACATTGCCGAAAAGGGCAATAAAATCGCGGTGTTCAACCGCACGCCGCAGGTGACGGATGAGTTCTATGCGAACGCCGGTGCGCTGAAAGACAAGATCATTCCCTGCAAGACGATCGAAGAGTTCGTCGAAGCAATCCGTCCGCCGCGGCCGATCATCATCATGATCAAGGCCGGCGATCCGGTCGACCAGCAGATGGCGGCGTTGCAGCCGCATCTCGATAAGGGCGACATCATGATCGACGCCGGTAACGCCAATTTCCGCGACACGATTTCGCGTTTCGACCGTCTGAAGGATACCGGCCTGACCTTCATCGGCATGGGTGTGTCGGGTGGTGAGGAAGGCGCGCGCCATGGCCCGTCGATCATGGTCGGCGGCACCGAAGAGTCCTACAAGCGCGTCGAGAAGGTGCTGACCTCGATTGCCGCCAAGTACAAGGACGATCCGTGCGTCGCCTGGCTCGGCAATGACGGTGCCGGTCATTTCGTCAAGACCATTCATAACGGCATCGAATATGCCGACATGCAGATGATCGCCGAGATCTACGGCATCCTGCGCGACGGCCTCGGTAAGAGTGCCGCCGAGATCAGCAGCATCTTCGGTGAATGGAACAAGGGCCGGCTGAACTCCTACCTGATCGAGATCACCGAAAAGGTTCTGGCCGCCAAGGATCCGGCGACCGGCAGCGCCATGCCTGATGTCATTCTCGACAAGGCCGGCCAGAAAGGCACCGGCAAGTGGTCTGCCATCGAGGCTCAGAACATGGGCATCCCGGCAACCGCTATCGAAGCAGCCGTCGCAGCCCGCAGCCTGTCGGCCATCAAGGGGCAGCGCGAAGCCGCCCAGGAGATTTTCGGCACGCCGGATTACAAGTTCCCGCTCGGCTTTGGTCCCGATCTGCTGAAGGATCTGGAGCTCGCGCTCTTTGCCGCCAAGATCGGTGCCTATGCACAGGGCTTTGCTGTGATGGCGGAAGCCTCGAAGGAGTTCAACTGGTCGCTGCCGATGCCGGTCATCGCCAAGATCTGGCGCGCGGGCTGCATCATCCGCTCGCAGTTCCTCGATGAAATCACCAGCGCCTTCACCAAGACCCCGGATGCCGCCAACCTCATCGTCACGCCGGCCTTCGCCGCCATGGTCAAGGAATCGATCCCGTCGCTGCGCCGTATTGTTTCGGCGGCCACGGCTTCCGGTCTGCCGGTTCCGGCGCTTGCTTCGGCGCTGACCTATTTCGACGCCTATCGCCAAGCCCGCGGCACCGCGAACCTCATTCAGGCGCAGCGCGACTTCTTCGGTGCCCATGGTTTCGACCGCGTCGATGGCAAGGACATCCATCACGGTCCCTGGGGCAGCGGCGAGAACGGCTGACCGACGCTTTCGGATCGAAGAGACGAGAGGCCCGCCGGACATGCCGGTGGGCCTTTTCTTTGAAGTCAACTTCTTGCAGGTCAGCTCTTTGGCCAGACGGGCGGGCTGATGCTTTGCAGCAATTCGGGCTCGACGCCGTCTATGCGCGCAATGACCGCCTTGCCCAGTTCCCGACCGGCTTGGCGAAAGTCTTCGAGGATCGAGATGATTTCCGGGCGTATCCAGCTCAGCACATCAGTCGATTGCTTGGCAACCATATCGATATCGTGGCCGAGACGGAAACCTGCTGCTTCGAGGCCGGCATTGACGGCGATAGCGCCGGCGCTGCTTGAACAGACGAAGCCATCAGGCGCATGCGGGGAACGCATAAGCTCCTCGACCGTATCCTTGATTTCGGCAAGCGCTGTATCCGTGCTCGCCCTGAGTGGAACCTCCTGGGCGTCGCATTCGCGCAGTCCCGTTTGAAAGCCGATCTGGGTGTGCAGGTAATAGGTGAGTTTGGCCGGCGGCTGCAAAAGCGCGATGCGCCGCCGTCCCTTGGCGACCAGGGCGCGCACCGCTTCGCGCGCGAAAGCTTCGTTGTCGAAGTCGTGAAAAGGATGGGAGATTCCCATATTCGTGCGCCCGTGCGTGGCGAAAGGTAAGCCACGCTCATGCATGAGCTCCACACGCGGATCGTCCGGCTCCGTGCGCGATATGATGACGCCATCGGCCGAGCCGGTGTCCAGAATATAGCGCACGGGGACCAGCGGATCCTTGCTGTGCGAGTGCGGCGTGATGACGAGATGATATTGCGTACCGGCGAGAACCTCGGAGATGCCGAAGACCATCTGACTTGTGAAGCCCATGATTTCTTCGTCGATGCTGAGTACCAGGGCGATGACGTTGGTCTTCCCTGTCCTGAGGCGCACGCCGGCGCGATTGGGTTGATACCCCAATTGACGGGCGACCATGCGCACCCGCTCCTTGGTCTCGGCGCCGATGTCAGGGGCATCCTTCAAGGCGCGTGAGACGGTGGTTATGCCGAGCCCGGTCATGAAGGCGATCGTCTTGAGCGTCGGTCGCTCGTGCGCGGATTGCGTCGTGCCGCCGCTGGAAATCTTCTTACTGTCCATGTCCTGCAATGCTGCCTCCCGCGACCATCCGCTTATATTGCCTGCGGGAACGCTGCAAGCATATGCGCGAAGTAGTCACTCTTCCTCCGTCTCGAAAATCTGTAACGATACAGTAGAAAAGTCGAGCGCTTTTTCTGCCGTCGACAGAACCGATATAGCCGCCAGTTGAATCCACAGGCCTTGCCAAAAATTTTGCAAGTGCGAATGAGAATTGAAAGAAGTTGATGGAGAATTCTCTTAATAATGAAGTTTAATCAATCAATTAAGCACCCTATTTTTCTGAGTAGTGGCTGCACGAGTTGCCAGGCGTAACGGCCCATTTGATGTGCAGAATGTAATCTTAAGTAGTATATTTGAGCTTGCTGAAAAATTTTGCGAGCGAACGGTTGCGCGTTGAAAATGATTAGATTACGTTTTTCCGGTAACGTTTCAGTGAGGGAGGAGAACTCATGAATATTCGTTTGATGGCTGTTGTGCTGGCTGCTTCCGTCGCGCTGCCCCTTGGTGCGGCCAAGGCAACTGACCTTGAGGTGACGCATTGGTGGACGTCCGGTGGCGAAGCTGCCGCCGTGGCCGAATTGGCCAAGGCGTTCGACGCGACCGGCAATCACTGGGTCGATGGTGCGATTGCCGGCTCGGGCGGTACTGCGCGTCCGATCATGATCAGCCGCATTACCGGCGGTGATCCGATGGGCGCTACCCAATTCAACCATGGACGTCAGGCTGAGGAGCTCGTGCAGGCCGGCCTCATGCGCGATCTGACCGATGTCGCAACGCAGGAACATTGGAAGGACATTATCCGCCCGTCGAGCCTGCTCGATTCCTGCACGATCAACGGCAAGATCTACTGCGCTCCGGTCAATATTCACTCCTGGCAGTGGCTTTGGCTTTCGAATGCCGCCTTCAAGAAGGCCGGCGTTCCGGTTCCGAAGAATTGGGATGAATTCGTCGCCGCCGCTCCTGCGCTGGAGAAGGCAGGCATCGTTCCGCTCGCCGTGGGCGGTCAGCCCTGGCAGGCGACCGGCGCCTTCGACGTGTTGATGGTCGCTATCGCCGGCAAGGACACCTACCAGAAAGTATTCGGCGACAGGGATGCGAAAGTAGCGGCCGGTCCGGAAATCGCGAAGGTCTTCAAGGCTGCCGACGACGCGCGCAAGATGTCCAAGGGCTCTAACGTCCAGGATTGGAACCAGGCGACGAACATGGTCATCACCGGCAAGGCCGGCGGCCAGATCATGGGCGATTGGGCGCAGGGCGAATTTGCCCTCGCAGGTCAAAAGGCCGGAACGGATTACACCTGCCTTCCGGGTCTTGGCGTCAACGAAATCATCTCGACGGGCGGTGACGCGTTCTACTTCCCGCTGCTGAAGGACGAGGCTAAATCGAAGGCTCAGGAAGCTCTCGCCAAGACGCTTCTCGATCCGAAGACTCAGGTGGCCTTCAATCTGAAGAAGGGCTCGCTGCCCGTACGTGGCGACGTGGACCTCGCATCGGCCAACGATTGCATGAAGAAGGGCCTGGAGATCCTGAAGAAGGGTAACGTGATCCAGGGTACGGACCAGCTTCTCTCTGCCGACACTCAGAAGCAGAAAGAAGACTTGTTCTCCGAGTTCTTCGCCAATCCTTCGATGACGCCGGAAGCGGCTCAAAAGCGCTTCGTAGAGATCATTTCTGCGGCCGATTGATCCCAATCTTCTCGCTGTAGTGATACCGGCCCTGCGGGTCCGGTATCGCGGGCAGGCATTATCTTGTTGCCCGGCTAACTACAGCGCTTCTCATAAGCAGCCGACCCGCACGAATGTGACGGTCGACCGTCGATGAGGAGGGAGCGGCAGGAGCTGCGGTCATTGACCCGGCTCCTGATCACCGAAGCACTCGCGCTTCAGAAGGAGGTACAATGACGGGTCACGCGAAAGCCGGCCGGCCAAATCAAGTTCTGCGCAATCTGAATTCGAAGATTGCATCCATTCCGATGATCCTGACGGCCGTCGTCATCTTTTTCGGCGGCACGATCTGGACGGTCGTTTATTCCTTCACCAATTCGAAGCTGCTGCCACGTCTGAGCTTCGTCGGACTGGACCAATACTACCGATTATGGGCGGCGCCCCGGTGGGTCGTGTCCATTGAAAATCTCGCGGTTTACGGCATCTTTTCCCTGATATTCAGCCTCGTCATCGGCTTTGTGCTGGCTGCGCTGATGGACCAGAAGATCCGGTTCGAGAACACCTTTCGCACGATTTTCCTTTATCCTTTCGCCCTTTCTTTCATCGTCACCGGCCTCGTCTGGCAGTGGCTGCTCAATCCCGAATTCGGCATCCAGTCGGTGGTGCGTTCGCTCGGTTGGACGAGTTTCACCTTCGATCCGCTCTATACGCCGAGCATCGTCATCTACGGCGTGCTGATCGCCGCGCTCTGGCAGGGAACGGGGCTCGTAATGTGCTTGATGCTCGCTGGTCTGCGCGGCATCGATGAAGATATCTGGAAAGCGGCGCGCGTCGACGGAATTCCTATGTGGAAGACCTATCTTTTCATCGTCATTCCGATGATGCGTCCGGTTTTCATCACCACGCTGGTCATCATCGCCAGCGGTATCGTCAAGGTCTATGACCTCGTCGTGGCGCAAACGAGCGGCGGACCTGGCATCGCTTCAGAAGTTCCGGCGAAATACGTCTATGACTACATGTTCCAGGCGCAGAACCTTGGTCAGGGATTTGCAGCCTCCACCATGATGCTGGTGACTGTTGCTATCGTCATCATCCCCTGGGCCTATCTGGAATTCGGCGGAGGGCGCAACCGTGTCTGATACAATCACGCTCAAGAATGCGAACGGCGAAGCCGTCGCGACCAGCAAGACAATCTCGGAGCCGCAGGGTGCAAGGCCGCGCCGTGTGATTTCCGGCCGCAACATCATGCTCTACGGCACGCTCTTCGTTGCCGCCACCTACTATCTGTTGCCGCTTTATGTGATGATCGTCACCTCCCTGAAGGGAATGCCGGAGATCCGGCTTGGCAACATCTTCGCGCCGCCGCTGGAAATCACGTTCGAGCCATGGGTGAAAGCCTGGGCAACGGCTTGCACCGGTCTCAACTGCGACGGTCTTTCCCGCGGATTCTGGAATTCCGTACGCATCACCGTGCCGTCCACGATCTTCTCCATCGCAGTCGCTTCGGTGAACGGTTATGCGCTCGCCAACTGGCGGTTCAAGGGCGCGGATTTCTTCTTTTCTATCCTGATCGTCGGTGCGTTCATCCCTTATCAGGTGATGATCTATCCTATCGTCATCGTGCTGCGCGACATCGGGATCTACGGCACGCTCAGCGGACTGATCCTGGTGCACTGCATTTTCGGCATGCCGATCCTGACCTTGCTGTTCCGCAATTATTTCGCATCGCTGCCCGTGGAGCTTTTCAAGGCTGCGCGCATTGACGGGGCGGGCTTCTGGCAGATTTTCCTGCGCATCATGCTGCCGATGTCGCTGCCGATCTTCGTCGTTGCCATAATCCTGCAGATTACGGGCATCTGGAACGACTTCCTGTTCGGCGTCGTCTTCACCAGGCCGGAGTACTATCCGATGACCGTGCAGCTCAACAATATCGTCAATTCTGTCCAGGGTGTGAAGGAATACAACGTCAACATGGCTGCAACGATCCTGACGGGTCTTGTTCCATTGGTTGTTTATTTCGTGTCGGGACGGCTTTTCGTTCGCGGCATCGCCGCCGGCGCAGTGAAGGGGTGATCCATGACCAGCAGCGTTTCCATCAAAGACCTGTCGCTTGATTTCGGCGCGATCACGGTTCTGAAAAACCTCAACCTTGAGATCAACGACGGCGAATTCCTCGTGCTGCTCGGCTCGTCCGGCTGCGGCAAGTCCACGCTTCTCAACTGCATCGCCGGCTTGCTGGACATCACCGAAGGAAAGATCTTCATCAAGGGCAAGAATGTCACCTGGGAAGAGCCCAAGGATCGTGGCATCGGCATGGTGTTCCAATCCTATGCGCTTTATCCGCAGATGACGGTCGAAAAGAATCTTTCCTTCGGGCTGCGCGTCGCCAAGGTGCCGCAGGCGGAGATCGACAAGCGCATTGCGCGGGCCGCCGAGATCCTGCAGATCCAACCGTTGCTCAAGCGCAAACCGGCTGAGCTTTCCGGCGGCCAGCGCCAGCGTGTGGCGATCGGCCGTGCCCTGGTGCGCGATGTCGACGTGTTCCTGTTCGATGAGCCTTTGTCGAACCTCGATGCCAAGCTGCGTTCGGAACTGCGCGTCGAAATCAAGCGTCTGCACCAGTCGCTGAAGAACACGATGATCTATGTCACGCACGACCAGATCGAGGCGCTGACGCTTGCCGACCGCATCGCCATCATGAAAAGCGGCATCATCCAGCAGCTCGATGATCCGACGACGATCTACAACAAGCCGCGCAATCTCTTCGTCGCCGGCTTTATCGGATCGCCATCGATGAATTTCCTGCATGGTGAACTGGTGAACCGCGAGGGCAAGATAGCCTTCGCTACTAATGATGTGATTTTCTCGCTCGGTGGCTATGATGCGGGCGAGGCATTGGAGCCGGGCCGCAAGGTCATTCTCGGGGTCCGGCCCGAGCACATCAAGGTGAATGAGGATCTGGGTTCCGATACGGAGGTGCACAATGCGACGGTCGATATCGAAGAGCCGATGGGCGCCGATAACCTGCTCTGGCTCAAGCACGCCGGCCACACCATGTCGGTGCGCATCAACGGGGCACGGCGCTTCAGCGCGGGCGCGCCCGTGAAGCTCGGCTTCGATATGTCGCTTGCTTCGCTCTTTGACGCTCGGACAGAGCTCAGAATATGATCATATGAATGGGGGCGGCTTTTGTCGCCTCCATAAGCAGTGGTTTCGGAGGTTCGATGTCGTCTTCAGTTAATGGCACTTTTTTTGTCGATCTGGCTGGTCAGTGGCGGCTTACCTCGCCGGATAGCGATCATTCTGTTTCCATGCCGGTGCCGGGCGATGTTCACACCGCGCTTCATGCTGCAGACGTCATTCCCGATCCCTATTTCGGCCGCAACGAAGAGGTGGTGCAGTGGGTCGCTCAGCAGGATTGGCAAGTCGAACGCCCCTTTACGCTCGATGATGCGGAAGGCGACTGGTATCTCGACATCGACTATCTGGACACGGTCGCGAGCGTTTATGTCAACGATACGCTCGTGCTCGAAGGCGACAATTGCTTCCAGCGTTATCGGCCGGATGTCTCCAAGGCATTGATGACAGGCCAGAATACCATCCGTATCGTGCTGCATTCGAGCATCAAGGCGGGAGCCGAACTGCAGGCAAAGCAGCCATTCTACATTCCCTACAGCACCGCCAATTCGCCGATCCCCAACGGTAATATGCTGCGCAAACCGCAATGCCATTTCGGGTGGGACTGGAATATCGCTGTCGCACCGCTCGGCCTCTACGGCACGGTTGCGCTGAAGAAGCTCGAGACAGCCCGCATCGAGAATGTGGTGACCCGGCAGGTGCACAATGCCGACGGCTCGGTCGACCTCATGGTGACTGTTGCGCTGTTTGCAAAGGGCATTGGCGTAGCACAGGTCTATTTCTCGCTCGACGACGAACGTGTGCGGCTCGACATCGGCGTCAATGCCGGCGAGACCTCGGTGACGCATGTCTTCCACATCGACAAGCCGAAGCTCTGGTGGCCGGCTGGCAGCGGCGACCAGGCTCTCTACGCACTCTCGGTCGAGACCAATTCCGAGACGGTGACACGGCAGATCGGTTTGCGTACCGTCGAATTGATCACTGATGAGGACGAAGCGGGCAGCCGTTTTGCACTCAAGGTCAATGGGCGTGAAATCTTTGCCCGCGGCGCCAACTGGATCCCGGCCGATGCGCTGTTTTCACGTTCAAATCCGGCTTTGACCGAGGATCTGCTGCAATCGGCCGCCGCAGCGAACATGAACATCGTCCGCATCTGGGGCGGCGGCTTTTACGAACACGATTGGTTCTACGATATCTGCGACCGCCTGGGTTTGATGATCTGGCAGGACTTCATGTTCGCCTGCAATCTCTATCCCTCGACTAGCGATTTCCTCGAAAATGTCGAGGCCGAGGTCGGTTATCAGGTCAAGCGTCTGGCGACGCATCCGTCGATCGTGCTCTGGTGCGGCGATAATGAGCTGGTGGGGGCTCTCACCTGGTTCGACGAATCCCGTAGGGATCGCGACCGCTATCTCGTTTCCTATGATCGCCTGAACCGGACAATCGAGCAGGCAATGAAGAAAGCTGCGCCGGATGCGATCTGGTGGCCGTCGAGCCCGGCGTCCGGCTATCTCAATTTCGGCGATGCATGGCACGCCGACGGCTCTGGCGACATGCATTATTGGTCGGTCTGGCACGAGAACAAGTCCTTCGACAATTACCGCTCCGTGCGTCCGCGGTTCTGTTCGGAATTCGGCTTCCAGTCCTACACGTCGCTGCCTGTCATCAAGACTTATGCCGACGCCAAGGACATGAATATCGCCTCGCCGGTGATGGAGCTGCACCAGAAGAATGCCGGCGGCAATGAGCGCATCGCCGGGACGATGTTCCGTTATTTCCGCTTTCCGAAGGATTTTCCCAACTTCGTCTATCTGAGTCAGGTACAGCAGGGCCTCGCCATCAAGACGGCGGTCGAATATTGGCGATCGCTCAAACCGCATTGCATGGGCACCATCTATTGGCAGCTCAACGACACCTGGCCGGTGGCCTCCTGGTCGAGTCTCGATTACGGCGGGCGTTGGAAGGTAATGCATTATCTCGTGCGCCGCTTCTTCCAGCCGGTTTCGGTCGCAGCCATTCCCTCCGAGGATAACAAGACCATCCGCTTCTCGCTCGTCAACGACACCAACGAAGATGTCACTGTCGACATCGCCGTGTCGCTGCTCAAGCTTAATGGCGAGCGTGTGCCGCTGACGACGGCGCATGCGGTTTGCACGCCGGATGCAGCTGTCACCGCGCTGTCGATCGACGCGTCTCAGGTACCTTTCGATTGCCTGCTGGCGTGGCATTTCACCGCATCGAACGGAATGAGCGGCGAGGGGCACTATGTTCACGGCACCTACAAGGCTTTGGAGCTTCAGCCCGCAGGTCTTACCATCGTGCGGGAGGAGATCGAGGAGAACGGTACGTTGGAGCTTACCGTGACGGCCAAGGGATTGGCGCTGTTCGTGATGATCGAAAGCGGGACGGAAGGGCGCTACTCCGACAACGCTTTCGATCTTGCCGCCGGCGAAAGCCGCCGCATCGTCTTCACGCCGGCCAAACCGCTGGCCAGCAGCGTTCCCGATTTCCGTTTCTACGATTTGCACTCCAGTCAATCGTTGGCCAGCCAATCGGTGGACTGAGATACCGGCCGCCTTTCGGTGGCGACTTACGGGCCGCAGGCCCAAAACAGACGGCCGCGAGGCCATTGGAGGAAATATCGATGACGAAACTTGGATTCCAGCTTTATAGCGCCCGCAATTTTCAACCCTATTCGGATATCTTCGTAAAGCTCGGCAAGGCCGGTTATGCGGAAGTCGAAGGGTTTGGCGGCATCTATTCGGACCTGGACGAAGCTGGTTTGAAGAGCCTGCGTGCCGAGCTCGACAAGAACGGCCTAACCATGGCGAGCGGCCATTTCAGCCCGGATTTTCTCGACGGGCAGGTGCAGAAATCGCTGACCATCGCCAAGATCCTCGGCATGGATTCGATCTATGCGCCGCATCTGGCTGCCGATCAGCGCCCGAAGGATGCTGCCGGCTGGCTCGCTTTCGGCAAACGCCTGCATGAAATGAGCAAGCCTTACAAGGACGCTGGCTTCGAGTTCGGTTGGCACAATCACGACTTCGAATTCGTCAAGCAGGCCGATGGCTCGCTGCCGATCGAACAGATCTTCGAAGGCGCTCCGGATATCTCCTGGGAAGCCGATATTGCCTGGGTCGTCCGCGGCGGCGCCGATCCCTTCGCCTGGATCGAAAAGCTTGGCTCGCGCATTTCCTCCGTCCACGTCAAGGACATTGCTCCGGCTGGTGAAAACAAAGATGAAGACGGCTGGGCCGATCTCGGTCACGGCACTGTCCCGTGGCCGAAGCTGATAAAGGCGCTCGCCGGTACCAAAGCAAAGCATTATGTGCTCGAGCATGACAATCCGAGCGATATCGATCGCTTGATCACCCGTTCCATCGCATCCTTCAAGACCTACTGAGGTATCATCCCCCATGACTAAGGAACTTGGCGTCGGCATCATCGGATGCGGCAATATCTCCACTACCTATTTCAAGCTTTCTCCGCTCTTTAAGGGCCTGAAAGTGCTCGCCTGCGCTGATATCAACATGGATGCGGCGCGCCTGCGCGCCGAGGAATATCAGGTGAAGGCGCAAACTATCGACGAGTTGCTCGCCAATGACGAGCTCGATGTCATCGTCAACCTGACGATCCCGGATGCGCATTTCCCGGTTTCCAAGCGCATCCTGGAGGCCGGAAAGCATGTCTATTCCGAAAAGCCTCTGGTATTGTCGCTAGAGCAGGGCGAAGAGTTGCGCCGCATAGCCAAGGAGAAGGGGCTTGCCGTCGGCTGCGCTCCCGACACTTTCCTCGGTGGTGCTCATCAGCTCGCCCGCAAGTTCGTCGATGACGGCGGCATCGGCCGTATCACTTCGGGCGCCTGCTATGTCATGAGCCCGGGCATGGAAATGTGGCATCCGAACCCGGATTTCTTCTTCCTGCCAGGCGGCGGCCCGATCCTCGATCTCGGCCCTTACTACGTCGCCAACCTCATCAACCTCATCGGCCCGGTCAAACGCGTCGGCGCCATGACGTCGATGGCATCGGAAACCCGCACCATCACCAGCGAGCCGCGCAGCGGCGAGGTGATCCCGGTGAAGACGCCGACCACGATCCAGGCGCTGCTGGAATTCGTCAGCGGCGCAACGGTGACATTGACGGCAAGCTGGGATGTCTGGTCGCACCGCCATGCCAATATGGAGCTCTACGGCACCGAAGGTTCGCTCTACGTGCCCGATCCGAATTTCTTCGGCGGCACGGTCGAAGCCAGCGGCCGCAGCAAGGACATCAAGCCAGTCGACGAATGGGCGCATCCTTTCGGCATTATCAATCAAGAGAGCCCGAACGGCGCGCGCGCCAATTACCGTACCGCAGGTCTTGCCGACTTGGCGGCATCGCTGATCGATGGCCGCGATGCCCGCTGCTCACTCGACCGTACGCTGCACGGTGTCGATGTCATGACCTCGATCCTGAAATCAGGTGCGGAGAACCGCTTCATCGATCTGACCACGACCTGCACGCAGCCGGCAGCACTCGGCATCGAAGAGGCGCAGGCGCTCTTGAAGTGAGCGCAGGAAAAGCTAGTTTGCGCGCGGGTGAGTAGCCCGCGCGTTTTCATCTCAGAGGAATTGGAACCTATGGCTTGGCAACCGGCATCCGATCGCTATGCGAACATGAAATACAACAGAACCGGCCGCTCCGGTCTGAAGCTGCCGGCGGTTTCGCTAGGGCTTTGGCATAATTTCGGTGGCGATACCCCGCATGATCGCAAGGTCGATATGTGTCGCACCGCTTTCGATCTCGGCATCACCCATTTCGATCTCGCCAATAATTACGGTCCGCCTCCCGGCAGCGCCGAAACCGCCTTCGGCGAAATCCTGCGCACCGATTTCGCCGGTTTGCGCGACGAACTGATCGTTTCCTCCAAGGCCGGTTACGACATGTGGCCAGGGCCTTATGGCGAGTGGGGCAGCCGCAAATATCTGATCGCCTCCTGCGATCAGAGCCTGAAGCGCATGGGCCTTGATTACGTCGATATTTTCTATTCGCATCGCTTCGATCCTGATACGCCGCTGGAAGAGACCTGCGGTGCGCTCGACCATATCGTTCGCTCGGGCAGGGCGCTTTATGTCGGTATCTCCTCCTACAATTCGCAGCGCACCCGCGAAGCCGCGGCTATTTTGAAGGATCTCGGCACGCCTTGCGTGATCCACCAGCCGAGCTATTCCATGCTCAATCGCTGGGTCGAGGATGACGGTCTGGTGGATACGCTGGAAGAGCTTGGTATCGGCTCGATCGTGTTCTCGCCGCTCGCACAGGGGATGCTGACCACGAAATATTTAAGCGGCATCCCCGAGGACAGTCGCGCTGCCCAGAACCATTTCCTGAAGCGCGATTTCATCCGTCCGTCGATCATCGATAATATCCGCAAGCTCAACGAGATTGCCGAGAAGCGCGGTCAGACGCTGGCGCAGATGGCGATCGCGTGGGTTCTGCGCGGCGGCCGTGTCACCTCGGCGCTGATCGGCGCCAGCCGCTCGTCGCAGATCGTCGATTGCGTGAAGGCGCTCGACAATCTTGAATTCACCCCGGAAGAGCTCAAGGATATCGATGTCTATGCCCGCGAGGCCGATATCAATCTCTGGGCCAAGTCGGCCGAGCGCGAGTAAAGCATTCAGGACGCCCGGAACCAAGTTCCGGGCGTTTTGCTTTGTTCCAGTCGTCGCTGGCGAGCTGTTGCCGGTGCGTGTGTTCCTTGGAGGAGTAGTCCCATGATCCGCAACCCGATTTTGCCGGGCTTCAACCCCGATCCATCCATCTGCCGCGTCGGCGAGGACTACTACATCGCCACCTCCACCTTCGAATGGTATCCGGGCGTGCAGATCCATCATTCGCGTGATCTGGTGAATTGGACGCTGGTGCGCCGGCCGCTGGAGCGGGCTTCGCAGCTCGACATGCGCGGCGAGCCGGATAGCTGCGGCATCTGGGCGCCATGCCTCTCCTATGCTGATGGCCTGTTCTGGCTGGTCTATACCGATATCAAACGCTATGATGGCAATTTCAAGGATGCGCATAACTACATCGTGACGTCGCCGACGATCGAGGGCGAATGGTCCGAGCCGTCCTATGTCAACTCATCGGGCTTCGACCCCTCGCTCTTTCACGATGACGACGGCCGCAAATGGTTCGTCAACATGCAGTGGAACCACCGCACCGAGAGCTATGGCGGCTCGCCGAAGACGCCGGCCTTCGACGGTATTCTGCTGCAGGAGTGGGATGCGGCGACGAAATCGTTGAAGGGGCCGATCAAGAACATCTTTGCCGGTACAGAGCTCGGTTTGGTCGAAGGACCGCATGTCTTCAAGCGGAACGGCTGGTACTATCTGACGACGGCCGAAGGCGGAACGGGTTATGACCATGCCGTCACCATGGCGCGCTCGCGCAATATCGATGGTCCCTACGAGCTGCATCCGAACAAGCATCTCATCACCTCGAAAGACCATCCAGAGGCGGTGTTGCAGCGGGCAGGGCATGGCCAATATGTCGAAACATCAGATGGTCAGTTCTATCACACGCATCTCTCCGGCCGGCCACTGCCGCCGCATCGCCGCTGCACGCTGGGGCGTGAGACCAGCCTGCAGAAATGCGTCTGGAAGGAAGACGGCTGGCTCTATCTCGAAAACGGCACGGTGGTTCCTGATGTCGAGGTACAGGGCCTGCGTCATGCTTTGCCGATCGAGAAGCCGCGCCGCAGCGGCTACAATTTCGACGGCAGCGAGTTGCCGATGGATTTCCAGTGGTTGCGGACGCCGCAGCCGGAACGCATCTTCAGCCTAACGGAAAGGCCCGGCCATCTGCGTCTATTTGCACGGGAAAGTATCGGCTCCTGGTTTGAGCAGGCACTCGTCGCGCGCCGGCAGGAGCATCACAGCTTTCGCGCCGAAACGGTGATCGAGTTCCAACCCGATACCTATCAGCAGGTCGCTGGCCTGACGCATTACTATAACCGGTTCAAGCTACACGCGATTGCCGTCACGCTGCATGAGAAACTCGGCCGTTCAATCACCATCATGACCTGCGCTGGCGATTACCCGAATGGTCGGTTGAGCTTCCCGATCGGAGGCGGCGTCTCCGTTCCGAATGGGCGCATCCAGCTCGCCATGGAGGTCCATGACAACGACTTGCAGTTCTTCTGGCAGGCTGAGGGCATGGGGGCATGGCTGGCTATCGGCCCGGTCCTCGATGCCGGCGTCATCTCCGACGAGGGCGGTCGCGGCGAACATGGTTCCTTCACCGGCGCATTCGCCGGCATGTTCGCCTTCGATACGTCGGGCCGGGCAAAGACGGCTGATTTCGACTGGTTCAATTACGACGAACTCTGAATTGTTTCGATTTATCGATCGCTCATTAGCCCGTCTTCATTCGCAAGACGGGCGAGATTGTTTTGAGCTGCCAATTGTCATCAAACTCACGTATTTGTTCGATTAACAAATGCTCGCAAACGCATAATTTCTATTACAAAACTGTAACATTCTCTTCAGATTCGCTTCACCTCTTGCAGGATAAATCTGCCCGCAGATAATAAGACAATAAACTGAGGAAACATTCGATGAAAAAGCTCTTCTCCGTCCTGCTCGCCGTTTCGGTTTTGGCAACCGCGATGGCGTCCGAAGCCAGCGCGGCGCCGGAGAACAAGCGGGCCGTTGTCGTTGAGAAAAATGTCGCCAAGAAGAAAATCGTTGTTCGCAAGGGCGGTTGGGTGAAGGGGCGGCGGCTATCCGCTTCCGATCGCAGCCGTGCGGCCAGCGTGGATTATCGCAGATATCGCCTGTCAGCTCCGCCTCGTGGCTATCATTGGGTCCGCATCCACAACAGTTTCCTGCTGGTCGGTATCACCAGCGGCTTGATCTCCAAAGTGCAGATCGCCCGCTGAATTCAGCCTGACATTGGAATGAAATGGCGGTCCCGTGGGCCGCTCTTTTTCTGACGGACTTTCCCGTATTTCGCTTGAATCAAAAATCCCCGGCACGATGACCGGGGATTTTTGTTTGCGCGATATCGAAATGATCAGCTCAAACGTCCCGCCGCGTGAGCGAGCATGGTGTAGACCTTGCCGGTGTCGGAGGTCAGGTAGGACTGCGTGACGCTGCGGTCGCGATCCGTGCGGGCGACGTCAGAGAGTAGCTTTTCGAAATCGGCGATATAGCGATCGACGGCGGTGCGGAATTCCGGCTCGCGGTCGTATTTGCGCTTGATCTCGTCGAAGGTCTGCTGGCCCTTCAGCGTGTAGAGGCGACGGGTGAAGACATCCCGTTCGCCGCGCTGATAACGACGCCACAGATCGACCGAAGCATCGTGGTCGATGGCGCGGGCGATATCAACCGAAAGCGAGTTCA